>CANBRQ010000016.1 GCA_947371955.1 Paracoccaceae bacterium
ATATGCCGCTTCTGTGGGTGCTGCGCGACTATCTGGGGCTGACCGGCACCAAATACGGCTGCGGCATCGAAGTCTGCGGCGCCTGCACCGTGCTGATCAACGGCCATCCGGAAAAGTCCTGCGACATGAGCGTGTCGGAAGCCTCTCGTGCCAAGATCACGACGGTCGAGGGTCTGGCTGCCACCGCCAACGGTGCCAAGGCGCAGGCGTCCTGGGTCGAGCATCAGGTGCCGCAATGCGGCTTCTGCCAGTCTGGCATGCTGGTCGCCACCACGGGGGCGATGAACGCCGGTCACCACGGCGCGGACATTGTCCCCGAACTGAACAACCTTTGCGTCTGCGGCACCTATGCCCGCATCAAAGACGCTGTCCAAACGCTCTGACCTCGGCGCAACAGAACAGGGAATACTGCGATGAAAGACTTACATGAGGCGGCAGACGGCAAGATCGACGGGGCGGCTGACCAAGGGTCGCCGGAGGCCGCGATGGCAGAGGATGTCTCCACCACCGGCCTGTCGCGGCGGGCGGTTCTGACGGCAGGCGCTGCGGCGCTGGTCGTGCCCTTTGTCTTCACGCCCGGTCTTAAGGGCGCCATGGCTGCCGTGCCGGGTTCGGGCGCTGTCGGGGCCTATATCAAGATCGATGCCTCCAACATCGTCACGGTCGTTCTCGGCTCCTCCGAGATGGGGCAGGGCATTCTGACCGGTCTGGCGCAACTGGTGGCCGAAGAGATGAACCTGAACTGGCCGCAGGTCCGGGCCGAACACGCCCCGGCCTCGACCCAATGGCCGAACCCCTACGGCAACCCGCTGTTCGGCGCGCAACTGACCGGCGGCAGCACCTCGACCCGGGGTTGGTATGGGCCCTTGCGGCAGGCGGCAGCGATTGCGCGCCAGACGTTGCGGGCTGCGGCGGCCAAGCAATATGGCGGAGTCTGGACGCTCGGGCAGGGCGGCACGCTGGTGCAGGGTAGCACAAAGATCAAGTTCGCCGACGTGGTGGTGACGGCCTCGACCCTCACGCCGCCCACGACGGCGCCTCTGCGCACCTCGACCCGGTTCATCGGCCAGACGATGCCCCGGCTGGATATTCCCTCCAAGACCGATGGCTCGGCTGTGTTCGGTATGGACGTGAAGGTGCCGGGGATGAAGTTCGCCTCGACCATCCACGCGCCGGTGCAGGGTGGAACGGTCAAGTCGATGCCCGCGACCTCGGGCGGCTACAAGCTGTACAATCTGGGCACGGCGGTCGGCGTCATCGCCAATGACACCTGGTCCGCAATTCGTGCCGCACGGGGCGCTGCGGCCTCGGTCACCTGGAACCTGCCCGCCGACCCCGACGCTGCCGACACTGCCGCCTTGGCCGCCGCAGCGCAGGTTCTGGTGACATCCACCACCGCGACAAGCTTCGTTGCCGAAGTGGTAGGCGCCCCCAGCATCGGTGCCGGTGCCAATGCGATCGACGCCACCTACTCGCTGCCCTTCATGGCCCATGCCACGATGGAGGTGATGTGCTGCACCGCGAAGGTCACGGCGACCGCCTGCGAGATCTGGGCGCCGACTCAGGGCCAGCAGTTCATCCCCGGTCTGGCCGCCTCGATCACCGGGCTGCCCGCCACCTCGGTGACGGTGCATTCCATGCTGATGGGCGGCGGTCTGGGCCGCAAGTTCGAAAGCGACTACGTGGCAGAGTCGATCAAGCTGGCCAAGGCCGCGGGCGTGCCAGTCAAGGTGATCTGGTCGCGGGAAGAGGACTTCAAGAACGACTACTACCGCCCCTCTGCCCTGATCCGGGTGCGCGCGGCGGTGGACACGTCGGGTCAGATCACCGATCTGATCTACCGCAACGTCTCGCCCTCGATCAACATTCAGCGCGGTACGCTTCAGGGCAGCAACCCCGAGGATACCGGCGCAGTGGCCGGTGCGGTCGGCATCCCATATCGCATGGGTGCCCGCAAGATCGAGTATGTGCCGCTGCTGCCCTGCGACGTGCGCTTGGGTTACTGGCGCTCGGTCGGGGAAAGCTACAACACCTTCGCGGTCGAAAGCGCGATTGACGAACTGGCGAAGGCGGCTGGCAAGGACCCGATGGCTTTCCGCAAGGACCTGCTCAGCGATGACGCCCGGTCTTTGGGCGTGGTGACCGCACTGGAGACCCTGTGCAACTGGGGTGCTGGCCCCGGGGCGGGTCGTGCGCGCGGCATGGCCTTCCTGTCGGGCTTTGGCAGCTATATCGCCATGGCGGCGGATGTCGCCAATGTGGGCGGCAAGGTCGTGGTCAAGAAGTTCTACGCGGCGATCGATTGCGGCGTGGCAATCAACCCCGGCTCGATCGAGGCGCAGATGCAGGGCTGCGTCGCCCACGGCATCTCGGCCACCCTTTGGGGGCAGCAGACCTTCGTCAAGGGCAAGCCGCAGATCGCGAACTTCAACCACTTCAAGATGGTACGGATGCCGGAAATGCCCACTGTCGCCGTCCAGATCGTCGACAGCAGCGCGGCCCCTGGTGGTGTGGGCGAAACCGGCGTGCCCTGCGTGGCCCCGGCCATCGCCAACGCCTGGGCCAAGCTGACCGGCACCCGCGTCCGCACCTTGCCCTTCTATCCCGGCATGGGAATGGGCGGCGACTGACCCCACCGGACTGTCCTGCCTCGCCGCGCTGACCCAAGGTCAGCGCGGCTTTTTTTATGTGCTGTATTTGCGGGCGATATGCTTTCCAAATGGGCGCAAGCTGCCCCTTTGACGGTTTTTCAGGCAACCCTATCCTGCGACTCTGGCGAGTGTGCCGGGCTCTGACAATGTCAGTGCAAAGATGATGCCCGGAGCCCTGATGTTCGACCTGCCCCAACCGCCCGCGATGCAGCGCGCCAAAGGCCGTGCCTTTGCCAGCTTCACGCTGCGTGACGGTGCGGTACGTCTGGCTGACTTGGCGCAGGCGGGGTCGGCCAAGATCATGCTGCCACGGATCGCAGGCCCCGTGCCGGAAGTGGTCTTCCTCAACACCTCCGGCGGTCTGACCGGCGGCGACCTTTTGGAGCTTTCGCTGGACCTCGCCCCCGGTGTCCGTCTGTCCGCCACAACCCAAACAGCCGAACGCGCCTATGCCAGCAACCAAGGTGCAGCGACAGTCCGGGTCACGGCATCGGTCGGGACAGGGGGGCGGCTGGATTGGCTGCCGCAGGAGACCATCCTGTTCGAAGCCTCCAACCTGACCCGCCGCACCGTGATCGACCTGGCGGACGACGCCAGTTGCCTGACTTCGGAAAGCCTCGTCCTTGGCCGCACCGCGATGGGAGAGGTGATCCATTCCGCCCACCTGAACGATCACCGCCTGATCCGCCGCCTAGGCCGTCCGGTCTGGGCCGAAAGCTTCCGGATCGACCCCGCCGTTCTGGCCCGCCGCCAAAGCCCCGCGCTTCTGGACGGTGCCAATGCCTTGGGCGTCGTGGCCTTTGTGGCACAAGGTGCCGAAGATGCCGCCGCCGCCCTGCTCAACCTGCCCGCCGTGCCCGGTGCCCGTCTTGCCGTCTCTGGCTGGGATGGCCGGTGTCTGGCCCGCGTGCTGGCCCCCGATGGCCTGACCCTGCGCAAACAGATGGCCCAAATCATCAAGACCCTGTCAGCACGCCCCTTGCCGCGCGTCTGGCTCAGTGGAGGAACGCTATGAACCTGACCCCGCGTGAACGCGAAAAGCTGCTGGTCAGCCTTGCCGCCATGGTGGCCCGTGGCCGCCTTGACCGCGGCGTCAAGCTGAACCACCCAGAGGCGATTGCCCTGATCACCGATTTCGTTGTCGAAGGTGCCCGCGACGGTCGCTCGGTTTCTGACCTGATGCAGGCCGGCGCCCATGTCATAACGGTCGATCAATGCATGCAAGGCGTGCCCGAGATGATCCATTCGGTCCAGGTCGAGGCGACCTTCCCCGACGGCACCAAGCTCGTCACCGTCCACCACCCCATCCGCTGAGAGGCCAAAGATGAAGCGCATCCTTTTCCTTCTTCCCTTGCTGGTGCCCTCCGTGGCGATGGCCCATCCCGGCCACGGTTTCGGCCTTGAGGCTGGCGTCATGCATCCTCTGACCGGCGCGGATCATCTGCTGGCGATGGTCGGCGTCGGTCTTTGGGCCGCAACTCTGGGCGGCAAGGCCCGGTTCGCTGTGCCGGCCACCTTCCTGACCGCCATGGCCCTCGGCGCGGCCTTCGTGCCGGGTCTGGGGGGACTGATCGAGCCGATGATCCTCGCCTCAGTCATCCTGCTCGGTGCTGCTGTCGCCTTGGCCCTGCGCGCGCCCCTCTGGGCCGCGCTTCCAATGGTGGCTCTGATGGGCCTCGCCCATGGCGCAGCCCATGGGGCCGAGAGTTCTGGCGCTGGCTTTCTTCTTGGCATGCTGACCGCCACCGCCGCCCTGCATGCTTTGGGTCTGGCGCTGGGCCTGACCCTCAACCGCGCCGCGCTGCGTCTGTCGGGGGCCATGACGCTTCTGGCGGGTGTAACGCTGGCCTTCGCAGGATAAGCCCATGATTCCCGGAGAGTTCTTCACCGCCGAGGGCGACATCGTCCTGAACGCTGACCGCGAAGCCATCACCCTTCTGGTCGCCAACAGCGGCGACCGCCCGGTTCAGGTGGGCAGCCACTACCACTTCGCCGAAACCAACCCGGGCCTGTCCTTCGACCGCAAAGCCGCCCACGGCATGCGCCTTGATATCCCCGCCGGAACCGCGGTCCGCTTTGAGCCCGGCCAATCCCGCGAAGTCCGCCTCATCCCCTACGGCGGGTTGCGCAAAGTCTACGGTTTCAACGCCAAAGTGATGGGAGATCTCTGATGTCCACCCGCATCTCCCGCCCCGACTACGCCGCCATGTACGGCCCCACCACCGGCGACCGCGTCCGCCTCGGCGACACCGACATCATCATCGAGGTCGAGCGTGACCTGACGACCTATGGCGAAGAGGTCAAGTTCGGCGGCGGCAAGGTGATCCGCGACGGGATGGGGCAAAGCCAGATTCCGCGCAGCGGTGGAGCCGTCGATACCGTCATTACCAACGCCCTGATCCTCGACCACACCGGCATCTACAAGGCCGACGTCGGCCTGCTGGGTGGCCGCATCCATGCCATCGGCAAGGCCGGCAACCCCGACACGCAATCGGGTGTGACCATCATCATCGGGCCGTCGACGGAAGTGATTGCAGGCGAAGGAAAGATCCTCACCGCCGGTGGCTTCGACGCCCACATCCACTTCATCGCCCCCGGCCAGATCGAGGACGCGCTGCATTCCGGCATCACCACCATGCTCGGCGGCGGCACTGGCCCGGCCCATGGCACCTTGGCCACCACCTGCACCCCCGGCCCCTGGCACATGGGCCGCATGCTGCAAGCCCTCGACGCCTTCCCGATCAACTTCGGCCTCTCCGGCAAAGGTAATGCCTCCCGCCCCGAGGGCCTGATCGAGATGGTCAAGGGCGGCGCCTGTGCCTTGAAACTGCACGAGGACTGGGGCACGACCCCCGCCGCCATCGACTGCTGCCTATCTGTGGCCGATGACATGGACGTGCAGGTGATGATCCACACCGACACGCTGAACGAGAGCGGCTTTGTCGAAAACACCATGGCCGCCATCCGGGGCCGCACCATTCACGCCTTCCACACCGAAGGCGCCGGCGGCGGCCACGCTCCCGACATCATCAAGGTCGTGACCTCGCAAAACGTCATCCCATCCTCGACCAACCCCACAATGCCCTACACCGTGAACACGCTGGAAGAGCACTTGGACATGCTGATGGTCTGCCACCACCTCGACCAGTCCATCCCCGAGGACGTGGCCTTCGCCGAAAGCCGCATCCGCAAGGAAACCATCGCCGCCGAGGATATCCTCCACGACATCGGCGCCTTCTCGATCATGTCCTCCGACAGTCAGGCGATGGGCCGGGTCGGAGAGGTCATCACCCGCACCTGGCAAACCGCCCACAAGATGAAGCAGCAACGCGGCCGCCTGCCCGAGGAAACCGGCCACAACGACAACATCCGTGCCAAGCGCTACGTCGCGAAATACACGATCAACCCCGCCATCGCCCAAGGCATGTCGCGCCACATCGGCTCCATCGAGATAGGCAAGCGCGCCGACCTCGTCCTCTGGTTCCCCGCCTTCTTCGGCGCCAAACCCGAACTGGTGCTGGTCGGAGGCATGATCGCCTGCGCCCAGATGGGCGACACCAACGCCTCGATCCCGACGCCCCAACCGACCTACACAAGGCCGATGTTCGGCGCCTACGGCCGTGCTGTCGAACGCAACGCCGTTCTCTTCGTCAGCCAAGCCGCCCAAGCCGACGGGTTGCGTGCCCAGCTCGGGCTGGCCAAGGAAACCGTAGCCGTCGAAAACACCCGCACCATCGGCAAACGCGACATGATCCACAACTCCGCCACCCCCTTTATCGAGGTCAACCCCGAAACCTACGAGGTCCGCGCCAATGGCGAACTCCTCACCTGCGAGCCTGCGAAAGAACTCCCCCTCGCCCAACGCTACTTCCTCTACTGAACCACGGACAATTCGATTAAAATTGCCCTTCATTCAGGCCCAAATATCCCACGGGGGTCCGGGGGTGTGAAACCCCCGGTCCTGCCGCCGCAGAACCGGAACCGAAATGCCCGACCTCCCGCCCGCCCGCGCCCTCCTGTCAAGAGCCCCGACGACCACCCACGACGTGGTGATCCTCGGCTATGACGAACGCCTCCTGCGCCGCAAACGGCTCGTTACCGCGCAAGGCGAGGGCTTCCTCGTCGACCTCCCCAATGTCACCAACCTCGACGACCACTGGGGCTTCCTCCTCGAAGACGGCCGCGCCATCCAGGTCCTTCCTGCCGAGGAAGCCCTCGTCCAGATAACCGGCCTAGACCTCCCCCGCCTCGCCTGGCACATCGGCAACCGCCACACGCCCTGCCAGATCGAGGCCTCCCGCCTCCTGATCCGCCGCGATCACGTGCTGGAGGCGATGCTCGCCCAACTCGGTGCGAAGGTCAGCTTTGTGACCGAACCCTTCACCCCCGAAGGCGGCGCCTATGGCACAGGCCGCACCATGGGCCACAGCCACGGCCCCGAAGCCCCGGCCGAACCCCATGCCCACGAAGAAACCTTCGGCTGGCACGACCACGGCGACGGCAATCTGCATTTCCATGCAACCAAACGCTGACCTGAACCTCCTCAGCCTGATCCAATGGCTCTCCCCGGCCTTCCCGACCGGCGGCTATGCCTATTCCCACGGGCTGGAGCAAGCGGTCGTCGACGCCACCCTGACCAACGCGGCCGGCCTGAAGGCTTGGCTCACCGACATCCTGACCCACGGTTCCGGCCGCCAGGACGCCATCCTCCTCGCCTGCGCGCTGCGCCCCGACACTGACCTCGACGCCCTCACCGATCTCGCCCTCGCTCTGTCTTCTTCAGCCGAACGCCATCGCGAAACCCTCGCCCAAGGCACGGCGCTGGCCCAAACCGTCGCCGCCCTCACAGGTCGCCGCCTGAAACCCCGCCCCCTCCCGGTGGCGCTGGGCGAAGCCGCAGCCCCCCTCAGCCTCCCCGCCTCACAAATCCTCGCCCTCTACCTTCACGCCTTCGCCTCCAACCTCGTGCAAGCCATGGTCCGCTTCGTCCCCTTGGGCCAGACCGAGGGTCAGGTGACCCTCGCAGCCCTCCACCCCCTGATCACCCGCCTCGCCGAGACCCTCTGCACCGCCACCGAAGACGACCTCTCCTCTTCCAGCTTCGGTGCCGAATTGGCCGCGATGCGCCACGAAACCCTGCAACCAAGGATCTTCAAGACATGAGCGCACCAGAATGAGCCTCAATGGCCCCCTCCGCGTCGGCATCGGCGGCCCCGTCGGCGCCGGCAAAACGACGCTCACCGAACACCTCTGCCGGGCGCTGGCGCATCGCTGCTCGATGGCCGTCATCACCAATGACATCTACACGCGTGAGGATGCCGATTACCTCACCCGCGCCCAGGTCCTGCCCGCCGCCCGCATCCGTGGCGTGGAAACCGGCGGCTGCCCCCATACGGCCATCCGCGAAGACGCCAGCATCAACCTCGCCGCCGTTGCCGACCTGAACCGCAATTTCCCCGACCTCGACCTGATCCTCATTGAGTCCGGAGGCGACAACCTCGCCGCCACCTTCTCCCCCGAACTGGCCGACCTCAGCATCTACGTCATCGACACCGCCGCAGGTCAGGACATCCCGAGGAAACGCGGCCCCGGCGTCACCCGCTCTGACCTTCTGGTCGTCAACAAGACCGACCTCGCGCCTTACGTCGGCGTCGACCTCGCCCAACTCGAAGCCGATACCAAAACCGCAAGGGGGCCCCGCCCCTACGTCATGGCCCGCATCCGGCAAGGTATCGGCATCGCCGAAATTGTCGCCTTCCTGCAAAAAGAAGGCGGCCTGACCCTGACGTCCGCCGCCGCCTGACCGTTTCACATTGGCTCAAATATCCCCGCCGGAGGCGCACGCCGCAACGCGCGCGCCAGGCGCAGACCCATCGCACCCTCCCCCCTCGTGGGGAGGGCCGGGGAGGGGGCTTCCCGCCCGTAGGCCTCAGGCTTCGTCCGGCAGAACCCGCACCGCGCCCGTGTCGGCCGAAGACGCAAACAGCGCGTAAGCCTTCAAGGCCAGCGACACTTTGCGCGAGCGTGCCTTGGCGGGCTTCCACCCCGCCGCATCCTGCGCCGCCCGCCGCGCCGCAAGCTCCGCATCCGAAACGCGCAGGGAAATCGAGCGCTTGGGGATGTCGATATCGACCATATCGCCCTCGACCACCAAACCAATCACCCCACCCGCCGCCGCTTCCGGGCTGACATGCCCAATGGACAGGCCTGATGTCCCGCCCGAGAAGCGCCCGTCCGTCACCAAGGCACAAGCCTTCCCAAGCCCCATGCTCTTGAGGTAGCTCGTCGGATACAGCATCTCCTGCATCCCCGGCCCGCCCTTCGGCCCCTCGTACCGGATCACCAGCACATCGCCCGGTGCAATCTCTTTCGCCAGAATCGCATTCACGGCGGCGTTCTGCGACTCAAACACCCGCGCCGGACCCGAGAAGACCAGAATGCTCTCATCCACCCCGGCCGTCTTCACGATGCAGCCATCTGACGCCAGATTGCCCGTCAGCACCGCCAATCCGCCGTCTTTCGAGAACGGCGTCTCAGCCGAACGGATCACCCCATGTTCGCGGTCCAGATCCAGCGTGTCGAACCGGCCCGTCGCCAAGAAGGCCTGCGTCGTGCGCACGCCACCGGGGGCCGCCCGGAAGAACTCGCGCACCGATTCCTGATTGGTCCGGCTGATGTCCCACTGATCGACCGCCGCCCCGATGGAGCGGCAGTGGATCGTCGGCACCTCGCGGTTCAACAGCCCCGCGCCGTCCAGTTGGCCAAGGATCGCCATGATGCCACCGGCCCGGTGAACGTCCTCCATATGGACGTCCTGCTTGGCGGGTGCCACCTTGCACAAGACCGGCACCCGGCGCGAGATGGCGTCGATGTCGGCCATCTTGAAATCCACTTCGCCCTCATGCGCAATCGCCAGAATGTGCAGCACCGTGTTGGTCGACCCGCCCATCGCCACATCCAGTGCCATGGCGTTCTCGAACGCCTGCTTGGTTGCGATGTTGCGCGGCAGGACCGAGTAATCGTCCTGTTCATAGTGCCGCTTGGTGATGTCTACGATCAGATGGCCGGCTTCTACAAACAGCCGCTTGCGGTCGGCATGAGTTGCCAAAGTTGACCCATTCCCCGGCAGCGAAAGCCCCAAAGCCTCGGTCAGGCAGTTCATCGAATTGGCGGTGAACATGCCCGAGCATGACCCGCAGGTCGGGCAGGACGCCTTTTCAATCTCGTCAACCTCTTCGTCGGTGAACGAGGCATCGGCGGCAGAGACCATGGCATCGACCAGATCCAGCGCAATCTCCTTGCCCTTGATCACGACCTTGCCCGCTTCCATCGGCCCGCCCGAGACGAAGACGACCGGAATGTTCAGCCGCATCGCCGCCATCAGCATGCCGGGGGTGATCTTGTCGCAGTTGGAGATGCAGACCATCGCATCGGCGCAATGGGCGTTGACCATGTATTCCACCGAATCCGCGATCAACTCGCGCGAGGGCAACGAATACAGCATCCCGTCATGGCCCATCGCAATCCCGTCATCGACGGCAATCGTGTTGAACTCTTTCGCGACACCGCCCGCCGCCTCGACCTCGCGCGCCACCAACTGGCCAAGGTCCTTCAGGTGGACGTGACCCGGCACGAACTGGGTAAAGCTGTTCACGATGGCGATGATCGGCTTGCCGAAGTCGCCGTCTTTCATGCCCGTTGCGCGCCAAAGGCCACGGGCACCGGCCATGTTGCGGCCATGGGTCGTTGTGCGGGAACGATAGACGGGCATGGGGCACCTATGGGTCAGGAATGGTCCAAAATCAGATATGCGCAGGTCAGGCGCAGGTCAATGTCTGGCACGCCTTACAGATCGAAGTCGTTCACGGTCAGATGGTGCAGACCCAGCAGCGTCACGGCAAAGGTGGCACCCGTGTCACCATGCATTGCCCCGAACACAAAGGTCCGGTCATTTGCCGTACCGGCCTTGTCCAGCAGCATATAGCGCACCTCGCCCCGTCCGGCGGCATCGGTCAGATTGCCGGTGAACTGCGCCCTGCCGATGAACTCGAATGCCTGATCGCCAGAGCCTGCGGCGCTGTGGTTGGGGTCGATCCGGCGCAGGTCGATCTTGTCCGCGCCCAGACCGAAATCTGTGATCACATCCCGCCCGGCCAGATCGACCACGCTGTCGGTCGCGCTGCCGAAATCGGTGCCGAAGACGAAGGTGTCGGCCCCCAGGCCGCCCGTCAGCCGGTCCGCCGCACCATTGCCCTGCAGCACGTCATCGCCGGTCCCGCCCGAGAGCAGGTCTGCCCCGCTGGCGCCCAACAGCGTATCATCGCCGCCAAGGCCAAAGAACCGCCCCTTGGCGCTGGAGAAACTCGACTGGAACCCGATCACATTGGCCCCCGCCGATCCGGTCAGCGAGACCGGATCGCTGCCGAAGTACCCCGAGGACTGCAAATTCTCGATCGAAGCCCCACCAAACGACGCCAGCGTCAGCCCGCTGAGGTTGGTGAAAACCGTATCGACCCCGGCCTTGGCCTGTTCCGTGATCACATCGGTCAGGCTGTCCAGCACATAGGTGTCATCGCCCAAACCACCCGCCATCGTGTCATTGCCCGACCCGCCATCCAGCGTGTCATTGCCGCTGCCGCCGTACAGGCTGTCATCCCCGCCCGAGGCGTAAAGGGAATCGTTGCCAGCAGCCCCCGACAGAACATCGTCGCCGTAGCCGGACCGGAACTGATTGTTCGCGCCGTTGCCGCGCAGGATTGATGCACCACTTTGCACCGCGAAGACCTCGATGCTGATATAGATATCCCCCAGCGCCTCGCCCGCGTTCTGCGCCGGTCGGGCCAAGTCCAGTGTCACCCCGTTCAGGAATGTGACCTTGTCGATGCCATCGCCGCCGTTGAGCCGATCCGCCCCCGCGCCGCCGACAAGGCTGTCATCGCCGGCACCAGCCAGAATCGTGTCATTGCCGTCATCGCCGTAAAGCCGGTTGGCCCCGGCAGTGCCCACGAAATGGTCCGCACCCGAGCCGCCCTCCAGATCGACGATGTCGGTCAAAAGGTCCTTGCCCTCGGCCCCGGTGTTCTGCCGCCCGGTCAGCGTGAGGTCGACTGTCACGCCAAGGCTGGTCGCATCAAAGATCGCCATCGTGCCGAAACCACCCGCCGTGCCGATGATGTCATCATTGCCAAGTCCGCCATGCAGGTTCGCCCCGCCGAAGCCCTGCAATGTGTCGTTGCCATCGCCGCCGTAAAACACACTGACAAAGCCTGCGCCCAGGATCTGGTCATTGCCCGCCAGCCCATAGATTCGCTGGAAGCTGCCCGCTGCCGTAATCGTGTCGCCCTTCATGCTGCCGACCAGCGTATAGGCCTGTCCCACCACCACATCGCCCTGCGCATCGCCGCCCGAAAAGGTGGTGCCGTCATATTGGATCGCCGCCGCCGAGGTGTGGTACGAGATCACATCGCCATAGCTGTCAAACACGCCCACGCCGTTGATCGTGTAGACGACGTTGTTGAAGGCAGCCCCGTTGGTTTCAAACCGGTCGGCCCCCGCACCGCCGATCAGAAGGTCGCCCGTCCCGGAATCAGACACCAGAGTGTCCGCACCGTTGCCACCGTCAAGGAAATCGCCCTCGGCCCCGCCTGCCAGCACGTCATCGCCGCTGCCGCCGAACAGATCGTCGACGCCATCGTCGCCCAAGAGGCTGTCATTGCCGCCGCCACCCTCGATCAGATCGGACCCGCCACCGCCGGACAGCGTGTCCGCATCGCTGGCCGGGCCCTGATTGCCCGCCGCATTGCCCTGATCCCAGCCGAATATATCGTCATCGCCCGCAGTGGCACCGGTGCCGATGCCAATCATGTTGGAGGTGTTGCTGCCATATACCGTTGCCATAAGGGGCCCCTGACGAAACTGATCGCAAAATGCATTGTGCCAAGCCTAACCCGGACCGGCCCCGCATTTCCAGACTTTATCGCCCTCCGGCCCCGCCTCGCGACGGGGTCCGGTCTAGCCCTGGCCGTCTTCCAGATCCTTCGGGCCGATCCTGTCCAGCACAGCGATCATCCAACTCAGTGTGTCCGCCTCGGCCCTGGTCAGGCGCGCGCTTTGCCCAAGCCCAAGCGCCAATGGACGAAACTCGGGCCAGCGAGAGTGGAAATCGGCCACGTCTCGCACTTTTGTGGACGTGTGGGTCGGGGCCTTGGGACGCGGAGAACCTTCGGAAGCGTCAATCATGGGGAACCCCTTGGGAAACGACTGCATCACTTTCTGCGCCTGTGCAAAAAGCCCTGATGCCCCCACGATGCCGCAGGGCGCAACCATGGGTAAAGCGTTTTGGCGTAACGCTTCTGTTAAAAAATCGTCAAAGGGGTTTGTGGCAAAGCTAACTTCCGTTACGTTAACGTAATCTTACGCCTCAAGGATCGGTCGTGACAAAGCTTCTGCAGATCAACCTCTTCGGCGCCTGTATCGTGCGCTCGTCTCAACCCGGGGGGTATGAGATCAAAGGAGCGAAGCATCGCGCCCTGATAGCGCTTCTGGCCACGGCCCCCTTTGGCCGCCGCGCCCGCAGCTATCTGCAGAATCTACTCTGGGGCACGTCCTGCCATGATGGCGGCCGGCAAAGCCTGCGCACGGCGCTGTCGATGATCAAGGGCATGCTGGGGCCGGATTTTGACCACTTGCTGACGGTCAACAACACCGACATCGCCATCGACCTGACCAAGGTTGATTTCATCGGCGCTGCGGGGGCTGGCGAGTTTCTCGAAGGCATCGACATCCGCGATGATGACTTCAACGACTGGCTGCAAGGGGTGCGTCAGGCCCCCGAACAGTTCTTCGCCCTGCTGACCGGGGTGCCCGCCGTCTCAGCCCAGCCGCGCATCATGCCCTCGATCTGCATTCTGCCCTTCCGGCTGGTGGTGGGCGAAGAGGTGCATTCCGTGCTGGGCGACTGGCTGGCCGAGGAAATCTGCCGCTCGCTGTCGCGCAGCCATCTGCTCAGCGTCATCTCGCATCTTTCGGCGCGCGAGATCGGCGGCCAAAGGATCGACCTCAACCGCATCAAGCGGACGTTGAATGTGGATTACTGTGTCACGGGCAGCCTGCGGGTGTCAGGCAACAAGGTGGTGCTGGATGCCGATTGTCTGGACGTGGCTTCCGGGCGCATCCTGTGGACAAGGCAGTTCCCCGGTGATCTGGGCGAGTTTCTGGTGGCCGAAAGCCAGCCCGTGGCCGAGATCGTGCGCACCATCGGCCGCACGATCAGCGCGGACGCGCTATCCCATGCGCAGGGGCGCAGCCTGTCGGCGCTGGGCGATCACCAGTTGCTGATCGCAGGCATCGGCATGATGCACCAACTGAAGCTCTCAAACTTCGCCCGCTCTCGCGATTTGATCGAAGAGGTCATCCGCCGCGCGCCCCGCGTGCCCGAGGCTCATGCATGGCTGGCCGAATGGTACGTGATGTCTGTCTTCAACGGCTGGTCCGACAACTCGCTGCGCGACACCGGGCTGGCGCTCGATTGCACCGCGCGGGCCTTGGACATTGATCCTGACAACACCTTTTCGCTGACCATCGACGGGGTGGTGAACAACAACCTGCTGATGCGGATGGACAAAGCCGGAGAGCGGTTTGACGCGGCCCTTGCCATGAACCCGAACGAAAGCATGGCGTGGCTTCTGTCCGGCGTGCTGTCGGCCTACCGCGACAATGGGCCCGACGCCGTGCGCCGCACCGAAAAGGCCCTGCGGCTCTCGCCCGTCGACCCCTTCAGCTATTTCTTCGACAGTCTGGCCGCCACCGCCTATCTGGCGGTCGAGGATTGGACGCAGGCGCTGGATCTGGCAGAGCGCTCGATCACCAAGAACGACCGGCATTTGTCGAGCCTGCGCGTCAGGATCTGCGCGCTGCACCATCTGGGCCGTGCGACCGAGGCGCAGGATGCGGCCTCGGACCTGATCCGGCGGCAGCCGACTTTCACGCTCGCCAGTTATCGCCGCAGTCATCCAGCGGCAGAGTTTCGCATTGGTCAGAATATGGTGGCTGCCCTGTCCGCCGCCGGAATTAATTGAGGAGATTGGAATGTCGGTTCTTGGTGTGATGCACGGCATGCATGGAATGCACGGGATGCACGGGATGCACGGGATGCATGGAATGCATGGAATGCACGGGATGCATGGAATGCATGGAATGCACGGCATGCATGGGATGGGTGGCTACGGTGACGTGCCGCCCGGTGCGCTTGCGGGCCTGCAAACCTCGGCGGAATCGCTGATGCATGTGGCCGGGCTGGAGCCGCTGCCTTCCGCCGGGATCGAGCCCTTGACGCCCGGCTCTGCCGCCAACTTGAAACGCTGGTCGCCGGATGTGCGCTCGCTTCTGCTGCAAGGTGCTGTGAACCGGCATGTCGGCCACGCCTGGGATGATGGCGTCAGCTTCGTCAGCCTGACGTGGAACGGCACCACTGTGGCCACACTCAAGCCGCCGGTGGCCACCACCTTGGCCAAGCAATGCGACTGGGTGCGCTATTATGCCGACCAGCGCGGCGATCGGGGCAATGAAATCCTGTCGCAACTGGGCGCCTTCTCGGCCTATTTCGCCGTGCTTTTGGGCCTGACCGACGGGCGCAATCCCAAGACCTTCGAACTCTTGGCGGCCGTGCAGACCATCGCCGGCCAGATCACCATGCTGCCCAAACACCTTCTGGCCTGCCGCCGCCCGGCCGAGCTGGACGTGCGGATCGCCCCCTTCATCGCCACCCCCGCCCACGGCTCCTTCCCCTCGGCCCATGCCACGCAAGCCATCGCCATGGCCCGCGTGCTGGAGGCGCTGATCCGCTCGACGCCCGCCCATTTCGGCGATGTCGAAAAGCGGGTTGACCTCTGCTATCGCCAAGCCCACCGCATCGCGGTCAACCGCACGGTGGCGGGGGTACATTACCCGATGGATTCCGCCGCAGGCTCTCGGCTGGGCATTCAGATGGGCAACATTCTGGTCGCCGCCATGACCGGTGGCGGTTCGGTGCATGCACTTCCCGAATATGACCCCGACTCCACCCCCGAGGCCGATTTCCGCTATGAAGACGCCGCAGCCCTCCGCGCGCCGGGTGCGGGACCCGAGGTGTCAGTGGCCGCCGATCCCCTGCTCACCTGGCTTTGGAGCGAGGCCAAGGCCGAATTCTTCCTGCATGCGCCAGCGGTGTAAGCCATGGTCAGCAGCGATGATCCGCTCGGGCCTTACGAGCGTTGGATGTTCGGCCCGGGCAAGGCCTTCGACCTGCCGGGCCTGATGCTGGATGCTTCTCCCGCGCTGTCCTGCGTGGCAGAGTTTGCCAACCCCGTCGCCCATCCTGCCGCCTCGGTGGCAGGGCTTCTGACGGCGGACGCCGTCACAATGACCCAGCGCCTGCCGACACTGTGGGCGGGCACCGCGCCGCGCTTCGTGCCGCTGCTTTTGTGCCCGGAAAACCCCACGGCCATCGCAGCGCATGATCCCGGTCGGCTGGCCACCCTGCTTTCCGGCGTGGCAGGCGGCGGCTCGCGCCATCTGCGGCTGAACTTCCCCGTCCGGTCGGAAACGATCGACGCGGCCTTCCCCGCCCCACAACCCGCCCAAGCTGCCGCCCCCGGCGTGGACCCTTCGCGCCCGCTGATCATCATGGCGGTGATCGACCACGGCATCGCCTTCGCCCACCAAGCCCTGCGCGCTGCTGGTGCCACGCGGCTGGACTATTGCTGGTCGCAATCGGCCCCCTCTGACGGTAGCGGCACGGTCCTGGTCGGCCGCGAATTCACCCGCACCGGGATTGAAGCCCTGCGCGCTACCCATGCGGGCGACGAAGAGGCGATCTACCGCGCCGCTGGCCTTCTGGGCGGCCCCGGCCTGCCGCCCTTGCCCTTGGCCCGCGCCCATGCCCACGGCGCACATGTGCTGGGCACGGCAGCGAGCGTTCCGGCCGAGGATGCCGCCCAAGTCCGCCTCATCGCCGTGGACCTGCCGTCCACAGCGCTATGGGACACCTCGGGCTTTGGCACCGACATGTTCATTCTCTCCGCCGTCCACTACATCTTCGACCGCGCCGACAAGATCGCCGCCGCCCATGGACGCGGGCCTGTGCCGCTGGTCGTCAACATCTCGATGGGCTGGTCCGGCGGCCCGCATGACGGCTCGGGTCTGCTCGAGGCCGCCTTGGCCGACCTGATCACCGCCCGCCGCGCCAAGGCCGCAACGGCGCTGGTTCTGCCCTCGGGCAATATGTTTCAGGACATGCTCTCGGCCAGTTTCGAGGATATCCATTTCGCCCCCGCCCCCGATGGCAAGGCGCAGGCCAGTCTTGGCTGGTTCCTGCAACCCCACGACATGACGTCCAGCTTTGCCGAACTGTGGCTGGCACCGGGCGCTGATCCCGCAGGCATGACCTTCAGCCTGACCGCGCCGGACGGCAGCGTGGCCAGCATCGGCCCCGTCGCAGGCCGGTCCGCCGTGGTGGTGGCGGGCAAAACCGTGGGCCAGATCGAACTGGACCGCTACCGGGGTCAGCGCTGGCGGGTGACAATCTGCCTTGCGCCATCGGAACCGCAAGTCCCGACCCCCGCGCCTTACGGCGCAACTCCGGCCGGCGATTGGCGCATCACGGTCCGCCGCCCCGCCAACCAAAGTGGCGCCATCGCCCTGCGAGTCCAGCGCGACACCGACCATGCCCAGGGCCACACCGGAGGCCGCCAATCCTGGTTGCTCGACCCGTCCTACCAGCGCTATGACCGCTTCGGAGCGCTGTCCCAGACCGACACGCTGGGCACCATGGTCCACCGTCTTGACGGGTTGAACGGGCTGACGACCAGTCCCGTCTCACTGAACACCGCCGGTCATGTGGCCACCTTGGGTGCGGCTGCGCGGTATTCCAGCGCCGGGCCGCTGGTCGGGCGCGGGGTGGATGTCTCTGCCCCCACCGATCGTTCGCCAGCCTTGACCGGGATCGTGTCGACAGGCAGTCGGACGGGCAGTTTCGTGGCCCTGCAAGGCACCTCCTCCGCCGCCCCGCAGATCGCCCGGGAACTGGCGCTGGCCTTCCTCGCCACGCCACCCGCCGCAGGTCCCGCACCCGACAACTACCGCGCGGCGCTGATCCCAAGGCCCGGCGTCGTGCCGGTCTATGGCACCGGCCCCGGCCCGACCGAACAACCGCGCCTCGGCACCCAGCGCCTGACCTGACCGATTTGCCTTTTGACGCAAGGCCCGAAATCGCTACTGTGCTTCCACACAGTGGCGTTTGCGGCGGCGCAGGAGGCACCCATGACGACACGACCCCTGCGCGACCACGAAGCCGCAGTCGCAGCCGCACTCGCCAAAGGCGGCGCGGCCCGCTCCTCCATTCTGGCCTCGTGGAAGCGTTCGGCCTCTGTCCACGGCCTTGACCCCTCGCACCGCACCCGGCGTGACCGCCTGACCGAAGCCGAACTGCGCGCCCTGCTGGACCGCCTCGGCCCCTTGGTCGAAGCCGCCAGCCCCACGCTCGACCGCCTGTTTCAGGCGGTGGGGACGCTTGGCGGCTGCGTCATCCTCGCCAGTGACGAGGGCATTCCGGTCGACCGTCGCGGCCGCTCCGCCCATGACCGAGAGTTTCAGGAAAACGGCCTCTGGACCGGCACGATCTGGTCCGAGGCGGCAGCGGGCACCAACGGCATCGGCACCTGTCTGGCCGAGGGCAGGGCGGTCACCATCCACCGCGACCAGCATTACCTCTCGGCCAACATCGGCCTCTCCTGCTCCTCCGCCCCGGTGCATGATGCCGAGGGCAAGCTGATCGCCGTGCTGGACGTCTCCACCGCCGGAACCGCCACCTCCGAAGCGCTAGCCGGCCTGATCTCCAACGCCGTGGGCGACGCGGTGCGTCGGATCGAGAGTGACCTGTTCCACGCCGCCTTCCCGAAAGCCCGCCTGATGATGGCCCCGGGCGTGGACCGCGCGCAGGGCGCACTGCTGGCCGTCGATGGCGATGAACTGGTGATCGGCGCCACACGTGCCGCCCGCCTGCACTTCGGCCTGAAGGGCGACTTGACCCGCAAGCCCGTCCCCGCCGCCGACCTTCTGGGTCTGGAAACCCCCACGACGCTTGAACAGGGCGAACGCGCCGTGATGGCCCGCGCCCTTGCCCGTGCCGGAGGCAACGCCTCCGCCGCCGCGCGCGCCTTGGGCATCTCCCGCGCCACCTTCCATCGCAAGCTGGGGTCCTGACCCGCCGCCCGCGCCCAAATCACGCGAGTGCCCTGCCGCCGCGCCCCTTGGTCCAGATCAGCGCGGCACCCAGCAGGCTGAGCCCCGCAATCACCGGGAAAATCGCCCGGTACCCCGAAGGCCCCGACATCACCGCGAAAATGCCAGACGCCAGAACCGTTGCCAGAACCGTGACCGTATCCATCAGCGAGGTCGAGGTGCCAACCCGCCCGGCAATCGCCTCCTGCATACAGGCAATCGTCAGGCTCAACAGGGCCGAGGTCGCCAGCGCGTTCAGACCCTGACGCAGCAGAACCCCGTGGACCGAGCCTGCCATCGGCACCGGCGCCAGATGTGCCGCGAAAAGCACGCCGTTGACGGCCCGCGAAAACAGGCTGCGCAGCATCGACATCATGAAGGCCGCGCGCTCCGGCGTCTCGCGGTTGTAGTAGCTGCGGGCGTAGGAAAAGCTTTGCGAGGTCAGCGTGTTGCCAAAGGGGACGATGACCGCGAAGGCCAGCGCAAAGGTCCACAGATGCGGGTAAAGCCAGACCATGCCATAGCCAACACAGCCCACGGTCACGACCAGCAGCACCAAAGCGCGGCGGTCCTCGGTCCGGTCAGAGATCATGCCCAGCACCAATGAGGTCAGCGCGGTGGCCAGCCCGCCAAAGCCGGTGATCAGCGCGAACTGCAAGTTGGTCAGGCCCAAAGTCTCGACCCCGACGATGGCGCGGTAGGGCATCACCGCTGCGGCAGCAAGGCCGGTCAGAAACAGACAGGCACACAAGGCCACGGTCACGGGCGACAGGGGCGGGCGCACGGGCACTCTCCTTGGCTGCCTGTCGTCGCAGAACTCTGCACAGAACTCTGCGCGGATGGCGCCAAAGGTGCAAGCCGTGATCGCCCCGCGCCGCTTGGGGGCGGCGCGGGGCTGGGGTCAAAGCGTCACATCCAGATGGACAAGGTGCTTGCCGACATCGATGGCAAAATCCGCCACGCCATCGCCGTCGATATCGCCGTACAGGCTCCCCTTGATCAGCCACAGCGCCCCCGGCCCCGCCGGCCCGTTGGCCCAGGCAAAGGCCTGATCCCCGGCTATCAGCGTGTTGGCGTCGATGCCCGACAGATCGACATGGTCGATCCCGCTCTGGAAGCTTTTGATCTGGTCGCGCGCCGACAGCACGCTGTCCGAAACCTGATCGAAGACGAAGGTATCGGAGCCCGCGTCGCCCTTCATCTTGTCGCGCCCGGCCCCTCCGTCGATCACATCATCGCCCGCGCCACCGCTGAGGGAGTCATTGCCGTCCCCGCCATAGATGATATCGTTGCCGCCCTGACCATCCAGCTTGTCCTTGCCCGCCAGCCCGGTGATCCCATTCGCCGCGTCATTGCCACGGATCGTGTTGTCAATCTGGGACCCGGTGCCGTTGATGGCCCCGCTGCCGATCAGGTTCAACCGCTCCACATCCGACAGGATCGTGTAATCGACGGTGGAATTCACCGTGTCATACCCACCCAAGCCATGAACGATCGTGTCCGATGCGGTCACGTTGAAGGTGTCGTTGCCAGAGGTCCCCGTCAACTCCAACGGCCCCGGCGGTGGAGGAGGTGGGGGCGGAGGTGGTGGTGGCGGTGGGGGAGGCGGTGGGGGAGGCGGTGGTGGTGGGGGAGGCGGGTCTGGAATGACCGGATCGGGCGGCGGCGCCCCCACTCCTGCAAAGACGCCATCCAGCGCGGAAAGCGGCTGCAGCGTCAGGTCAGACACTCGGAATGCGCCATCATCAAACTTCAGCCACTCAACCCCGGTCAGCACATCGGTGGACTGCCCGCCCACCTTGTCCTGCACATGCAGGCCGTCCGCCGCCGTCGTGATGGTGAAATTGGCGCGATTCCCAGTGTAGACGGCAATATCCGCGCCGCCAGCGCCGTTGATCACGTCCTTGCCCACGCCGCCAGCCATCAGGTCATTGCCCGCCCCGCCGGTGATCGTGTCGTTGCCGCCCATCCCCTCCAGCCAACTGCCGTTGTCGAAGCCGCGCAGGTCATCGGCCAGCCTTGTGCCGAACGCCTTGCCGAACTGGATGTGGTTCGTCGTGGGGTCCGTGGCGGTGCCGTAATGCGTGCCGGTCAGGTTGATGAACCACGACGCGCCGATGATATCGGAATTCGCATCGCGGATCGAGTTTTCCACCACAACCGTGTTCTGATGATCCCGCCCGCCGTGGAAATTCACATCGCGGTCGGTCGACAGCACGTGCACATAATTGCCCACGCTGGAACAGAACGACGCGAACACCACCGAGTGTCGCATGTCCTGATCTCTCAGGTTGGTGAAGACGCTGTCGAACACATCCCTGATCTGCAACGCATAGCCGTTGCCGCCATCGCCCTTGTTGTGCGCGCCGGTCATCGTCATGCCGTCGACCGTGGCCCGGATCGAACTGGCCACATTCACCCCCATCGAGGGCACATCATGCGAGGTGATGTCGAACAGATGCAGGTCCGCCGTGCCTTCGACCTGCACCACGGCATCGCGGTCATAACTGCCCATCGTATTGGCGAAGGTGGATGGATTGGCCGGGGCCAGCCCATAGCTCACGGAAAAGCCGCCCACCGTGACCCGCTCGGTCATCGAGATTTCGCTGACCGTCGTCTCGCCGGGCACATAGTCGAACTTGACGCCACCTTTCAGCGTGATCGTGTTGCCATTGACCGATTCCACCTGCGCAAGCGTATTGCGCAAGGGCACGCTGGTGTTGCGCCAGGTGTGGTCACCGATCGAGTCAAAGAAGGCCGCCGTGCTTTCGCGCGAGATGTAGATGTAATCGCCCGCCACAAAGCTGTGCGCCCCGGTCAGGGTCAGCGTCGTGGCGCCCTCGGCTACATCAGCGGTGATCTTGTAACTGCCGGTCCTGGTGGCCTGCCCGATATGGATCGCCTCGGCCCCCAGATTGGACGGCACGTCGATCACCGTCTGGCCCGACCCCGCCCCGATCACCGAGATATCGTCGCGCGCAATGGTAACCGTCCGGTCAAAGGCAAAATGCCCAGCCTCCAGCCTTATCACGGTTCCGGCGGCAGCGCTGTCGATCAGCGCCTGCAGCGCGCTGGCGCTGGTGCCCGCGGCCACGCTCACCTCATTGGCGCCAAGGCCCGGCGGGGTGGATAAAACGGAATCAGTCATGATCGCCTCCGTCCACAGCCTGCCATGGCGCATCTTTCAATTTTCATAACGATTCCCCTGCCGCTGAAGCGTTGATACGGGCCAGAAAACGGCACAGAGCGGGTCGCGCCCCTGCCGGCGCTGACAAGCGTTTCGCGTCGATCTTCGGTTAAGGGAGCGATAGGCGGTTCTCCGCCTGAAATTCCCGTTTTGGTTGTGCATCAAAGCAATAAACGTCCTTTGGCGGACCAGTTTGGGCCGATTTTCGGCCGATCCGGCTTACCGCGGTTCGTGCAGGGGAGAGGAGAGCAAAAAAGCATGCCGCCGCCAACCTGCGTCAGGACCATGCTGGGCGAATTGGGCCTAAATTGGACCATGATCCGACGCGGATAGGGCAATGACCCGCCTAATCAGCGGATACGGCTCAGATTTTCAGCGCGCGAAGCGCATGGCAGGAGTGGTGGAATGTTGATCAAAGCCTCGCAAACCAAGGGCTACAGTGTCGAGGCCACCGATGGCCCGATCGGCACCGTCAGCGATCTTCTGTTCGACGATGACACCTGGACGACCCGCTGGCTGGTGGTCGAGACGGGAAACTGGCTGTTCAACCGGCAGGTGTTGTTGCCGGCCTCCACCTTGGGCCATCCGGACATCGATGCGCTCAGCTTTCCGGTCAGGCTGACCCGCGCGCAGGTCAAGAACAGCCCCGATGTCGACACCCATCTGCCCGTCTCGCGCCAGCTGGAGCAGAACATCTACGACTACTACGGCTTCAGCCCCTACTGGGGCACCGCCGAGTATATCGCGGGCTATGGCTATTGGGGCGGCATGGTCTTCGCCCCGCCGACGCCCGCCAGCTCTGCGCGGCAGGATGAAATCCTGCAGATGCAGCGTCAGGCCGAGGATGCCCATCTGCGCAGCATCGACGTGCTGAAGGGCTATCACATCCATGCCACCGATGGCGAAATCGGCCATCTGGCCGATGTTCTCTTGGATGACACCGACTGGAGCCTGCGCTGGCTGGTGGTCGACACCTCCAACTGGTGGCAGGGCAAACAGGTGCTGATCTCGCCCCGCTCGACCGACAGCATCATGTGGAGCGAGCGGATGATGTATCTGCAAATCGACCGCGACAGGGTGAAGGGCAGCCCGGACTATAACCCCGACCTGCCGGTCGATGCCGAACTTGATGCCGACCTTGCCCGCCACTACGGGCCGCAGCAACAGGCCGCCTGAAGCGGCGGACTGCAGGACGATCAGGCTCTCCGCGCAGGCGGGGGGCCGTTTCAAGAGTAAATTCTGTTGTCAGAAGGACATGCCATGACCTGGGATCAGATCGAGTTGAAGTGGAATGCAATGGCCAAGCGGGTTGGATCAGACCGCCTGAGTGCGGCCACCCAAGGCCCCGAGGAAGACCCGCCCACCCAGCCGCCCGGCGATCTGCCGGAACCGAACGTGCCCGAACTGCCCGAACTGGCCGGATCGGACGCAAGATAAAAGCTGTCACGCCGGCTCCGTCACCGGAGCCGGCGATTTCTTAGACCAGACTGATCACGCATTCCGGCAAAAGCCGCATCACATGGTCGCGGTTGCACAGTTGCGTCGCATCCGTCGTCACGGCGGCCGAGGCGCTCGCCGTGCCCATCGCCAGCGCGGCCTCCGGCGTCTCGCCCCGCGCAAGGCTCAGGACCAGCCCCGCCACGAAACTGTCCCCCGCGCCCACCGTGCTTTTCACCTTGACCTTGGCCGCCTTGGCAAAGATCCGGCGGTCCTTGTCGACCAGCACCGACCCATCCGCCCCACGCGCCAGAATGACAGTCTGCGCCACGCCCTTTTCCACCAGCGAGGCGGCAAAATCCGCCGAATCGCTGCGGGTGATCAGTTGCGCCCCTGCCAGCGTCTCCGCCTCGTCGCCATCCATCCGCAGGATCGAAAGCCCCGGGATCGGATGCGCCACCGCCTCGATCAAAGCGGGGCCAGAGGTGTCCAGCACCACATTCAACCCCGGCATCGCCCGCGCCAGACGGGCCGGGAAGTCCAAGGGCACCCCCGGCGGCTGACTGCCCGAGATGACGCCAAACGCCCCCGGCCGCGCCGAGGCGCGCAAGAGGGTAAAGACCCGCTCCTGATCCGCCTCGCTCCAATGCGGCCCCGGCAGCATGAAGCGGTATTGCCGCCCGGTGCTTTGCTCGGTCACTGTCAGCGACTGCCGCGTCTCACCCGGTGCGGTCAGCGCCAGAAACGGCACGCCCTCGCCCCGGATCAGCCCGGCCAGCCGGTCGCCCGTCAGCCCGCCCAAAGCCACCAGCGCCAGCGACTCGCCACCCAGTGCCGCAATCGCCCGGCTGACGTTCAAGCCGCCGCCACCCGGGTCCAGCAAAGGCTCGGTGCAGCGCAGCTTCTGGTCGGGGATCAGCGCCGCCACCTCGCTCGACATATCCAGCGCGGGGTTCAGCGTCAGGGTGACAACGGGGGTTTGCAAGCCTTGGGTCGGCATGGCACGCCTTTATGGGGTGATTTCAATGGCCGTCTGGAAACTGCCCGACTTTTGCGAGTTCTTGTCGCGCAGCGTCGTCACCAACGTATAGCGCCCCGGCTGCAACCCATCCAGCGTATAGGTGATGTTGACCGGCACTTCGCGGTTCTGATGGCGCGAGGGCATGTTGTATTCCGTAGCCCCCGGCACATTGGCCAACTGATTGCCCGAAGCGTCCAGAACCTGCAGATCAATGAACAGGTTGACCGAATAAAGCCCCTCGCCCGGTGAACCATAGTCAAACCCATAAGGCTCGCAATAGATTAGGATCGGCTCGCCCTTCTTGAAGACATTCGTGGGACGCGGGTTATAGACGCCGTAGCCGGTGGAATACTGCACCACCAGCAGGCCTTGGGTGAAGCCCACGGCCATGTTCTGCGCCCAGACTTGCCCATAAAGATCGCCCGCCGCCGAAAGTGCCCCCGCCGCATCGCCATCGGCCAGCTTGGCCTCGATGGCCAAAGCCGCATCCGTGACAGGGCCAGCCTGCACCGTGCCGGTGCCAAGCCCCGCAAGGCCCATCATCAAAAGCAGAATATTCGCCTTCACCTTGGCCGGACCTTCCTGATCGGGTGACTGGAGCCATAGTTAGCCGCGAAGCACACCCGAGGCCAAGCGGAATCCCGCCTGGGTTCCTTTGCTATTCCCACCACGGATCGATGCGGGCGATCTCGGCATCCGACCAGCCGAAGTGATGCGCCAGTTCGTGCACCATCACATGCGTCACCAACTCGCCCAAAGACACATCGCCCCGCTCGATCCATTCCTCCAGGATCGGGCGGCGGTACAGAAAGATCTGGTCATTCTGCGGCGCGGGGTCCGACAGAACCTTGTCGGTCAGCGGCACCCCGTCATAGAGCCCGGTCAACTCATAGGGGTCCTCGATCTGCAGCGCGTCCAGCAACTCCAGTTCGGCGAACTCGTCGATCCGCAGGGCAACCTCGCGCGCCGCCGCGCGATAAGGCTCCGGCAAGGCCTCGACGGCGGCATGGGCCAGTTCAAGGATCAGGTCCCCATCCGGGGCAATGGCAGAGGCTGGTGTACGTGACATGGCGGAAACTCTAACCGCCCCGCGCGCACCGGCAACCCCGAATATGACACGCCGCCGAAAGAAGTGCGCTGCCCCCGCGCCATCGCCCAACTGGACATTTGCGCGCTGCCATGACAGGGAATATCGGTTCCTGGAGGTTCCTCATGACCCAACGCCCGACCGTCACCCGCTTCGCCCCCTCGCCCACCGGCTATATCCACGTGGGCAACCTGCGCACCGCCCTGATGAATTACCTGATCGCCAAGCAGACCGGCGGCACCTTCATCCTGCGCCTGGACGACACGGATCAGGAACGCTCCAAGCAGGAATACATCGACGGTCTCAAGCAAGACCTCGACTGGCTGGGCCTCCACTGGGACCGGATCGAGCAGCAGTCGCTGCGCTTTGACCGCTACCGCGAGGCCGCCGAACAGCTCAAAGCCGCCGGCCGCTTCTACGAATGCTTCGAGACGCCCATTGAACTCGACCTCAAGCGCAAGAAGCAGTTGAACATGGGCAAACCGCCCGTCTACGACCGCACGTCCCTGCACCTGACCGAGGCCGAAAAATCCGCCTTCCGCGCCGAAGGCCGCGAGGGCTATTGGCGCTTCCGTCTCGACCTTGAACGCATCGAATGGAACGACGGCATCCTCGGCCCGATCTCCATCGACGCCGCCTCCGTCTCCGATCCGGTCCTGATCCGCGCCGACGGCCAGATCCTGTACACCTTCGCCTCCTCGGTCGATGACATCGACATGGGGGTGACCAACATCGTGCGCGGCGCAGACCACGTCACCAACACGGCGACGCAGATTCAGATCATGAAGGCGATGGGCGGCACCCCGCCCGACTTCGCCCACCACTCCCTGCTCACGGGGCCGAAGGGCGAGGAACTGTCCAAGCGCCTCGGCGTGCTGGCTCTGCGCGACCTGCGCGGCCAAGGCATCCAGCCGATGGCGCTCCTCAGCCTGATGGCCCGCCTCGGCTCCTCCAAGCCCGTCGAACTGGCCCCCTCCATGCAAGCCCTGATCGACGGCTTCGAGGTCGGCTCCTTCGGCGCGGCCCCCACCAAGCTGGATTCCGACGACCTCCTGCCCCTGACCCGCGCCTACAACCAAAGCCTGCCGTTCGAGGCGGTCGAGGCCCATATCCTCGCCCTCGGCGTCCCCGCGCCCCTCGCGGAAGTGTTCTGGAAAGTCACGCGTGAGAACATCACCGTCCTGACCGATCTGGATATGTGGTGGATCCTGTTCCGCGACGGTGCCGAGCCGCTGATCGACCTTGAAGACGTCGCCTTCGTCAACGACGCCGTGGCCATGCTGCCGCCCAAACCCTGGACCGAGCACACCTGGCACCAGTGGACCGAGACGGTGAAAGCCGCCACCGGTCGCAAAGGCAAAGGCCTCTACCGCCCCCTCCGCCGTGCCCTGACGGGGCGTGAAACGGGGCCGGAAATGGCCGACGTGATGCCCTTGCTGCAAGTGATCAAAGCGGGCAACTGATCCGACGCACCCCCTCATCCTCGCTGCCCAAATATCCCGCGGGGGTCTGGGGGTGTGAAACCCCCAGCACGCGGTCGCCAAGATTTTTCGCCGAAAAATCTTGTTCAGCCCGAGAAGGCCTCTCAACCGCGCCGCCTAGGGTGCGCGATCTCACGCAGCAGTCCCGCCACACGCACCCCCAAAATTTTTCGCCGAAAAATTTTGGACTTCCCCCGATTCGCAGCACAAAAGTTAACACCCTTCCGTCTCTCCGCGCGTAGAGACGGAAGGAAGACGCAACCAAGACAGGAAAAAGACCGCCAAACCCGGCGGCCTTCCCCTCCTTAACGCAGCGTTCCCAACCCCTTGGCCCTATTCCGCAGCTTCCGCATAGCTTTCCACCGGCGGGCAGATGCACTGCAGGTTCCGGTCGCCGTAAACATTGTCCACCCGGCCCACAGGCGGCCAATACTTGTCAATCCGGAACGCCCCCGGCGGGAAGCAGCCCTGCTCGCGCGGATACTTCCGGGTCCAGTCCGCCACGAGGTCCTCCACCGTATGCGGTGCATGGCGCAGGGGCGACTCCTCGGCCGAGATATCCCCGCGCTCCACATCCGCAATCTCGGCCCTTATCGCCAGCAAGGCATTGATAAACCTGTCAATCTCCGCCTTGGTTTCGCTCTCGGTCGGCTCCACCATCAGCGTGCCCGACACCGGCCACGACATGGTCGGCGCATGGAACCCGTTGTCGATCAACCGCTTGGCGATGTCATCGACCGTCACCCCCACCTCGGCAAAAGGTCGCGTGTCGAGGATACATTCATGCGCCACCCGCCCCTTGTTGCCCATGAACAGAACCGGATAGGCCCCCTTCAACCGCGCCGCGATGTAATTGGCGTTCAGGATCGCAACACGGGTCGCCTGCGTCAGTCCCTCGCCGCCCATCAGCAGGCAATAAGCCCACGAAATCAGCAGGATAGAGGCTGATCCATAGGGCGCCGCACTCACCGGCCCCTCGCTTCCGCCGGTATGGGAATGCCCCGGCAGATAGGGTGCCAGATGCGCCTTCACCCCAATCGGCCCCATCCCCGGCCCGCCACCGCCATGCGGGATGGCAAAGGTCTTGTGCAGGTTCAAGTGACTGACATCGCTGCCAATTTCCCCCGGCTTTACCAATCCCACCAAGGCATTCATATTCGCCCCGTCAAGGTAGACCTGCCCGCCGAATTCATGGGTGATCTGGCATATCTCGCGGATCGTCTCTTCAAACACACCATGGGTAGACGGATAGGTCACCATGCACGCCGCCAGACTGCTGCCAGCCTCCACCGCCTTGGCCCGGAAATCCTCCAGGTCAACGTCCCCATTCGGTGCCGCCTTGACCACCACCACCCGCATCCCCGCCATCTGCGCGCTGGCAGGGTTGGTGCCATGCGCCGAAACCGGGATCAGACAGACTTTCCGATGCAAATCCCCGCGCGCCCGATGATAGGCCAGAATGGTCATCAACCCCGCATATTCCCCCTGCGCGCCAGAGTTCGGCTGCATGGAAAACGCCTCGTAACCCGTTATTTCACAAAGCTTTCCGATCAGATCGCAGATGGCCTCGCCATAGCCCGCCGCCTGATCCAAGGGCACCAGCGGATGGATATTGGCGAACTCCGGCCAGGTGATCGCGGCCATCTCCGCCGCCGCATTCAACTTCATGGTACACGACCCCAAAGGGATCATCGCGCGGTCCAGCGCGAGGTCGCGGTCCGACAACCGCCGCATATAGCGCATCATCTCGGATTCTGCCCGATTCATGTGGAAAATCGGGTGGTTGAGGTATGTGACCTCGCGCAGCATCTCTTCTGGGAAGGACAGTTCCGCCCGATGCGGTGGCACGCCGTCGATGCCAAAGGTGCGCAGAACCCGGATCAGCACCCGCTCGTCCGTCGTCTCATCCAGACTGATCCCGACCCGGTCCAGCCCGATCTTGCGGAAGTTCAGCCCCTCGGCCCGCGCGGCAGCCAAAATACCGGCCTGGCCCACACCAACCTCGACCGTGATCGTGTCAAAGAACGCCTTCGGCTCCACCTTCGCCCCTGCAGCTTTCAGCGCCCGCGCCAAGCGGTTGGCCAGAAAATGCACCCGTTCACCAATCGCCCGCAGCCCCTTCGGCCCATGAAAAACCGCGTACATTGAAGCCATTACCGCCAAAAGCGCCTGCGCCGTGCAGACGTTCGAGGTGGCCTTCTCGCGCCTTATATGCTGCTCTCGCGTCTGCAGCGCCAGCCGGTAGGCCTTGTTCCCGCGCGCATCAATCGACACCCCGACGATCCGTCCCGGCATCTGCCGCTTGAGCGCATCCTTGCAGGCAAAGAACGCCGCATGCGGCCCGCCATAGCCCATCGGCACCCCGAAGCGCTGGCTTGACCCTACAGCGATATCCGCCCCCATGGCCCCGGGTTCCTTAAGCATCGTCAGCGCCAGAAGGTCGGTCGCAACGATAGAAATCGCCCCCGCCGCGTGCAGCGCCGCCGTCTCGACAGAGACGTCCCGCACATGGCCAAAGGTGCCGGGATATTGGAAAATCGCGCCAAAAACCTTGCTGGCGTCAAGGGCCTCGGGCGGCCCCACCACAACCTCGATTTCCAAGGGCAAAGCGCGGGTGCGGATCACGCCGATGGTTTGTGGATGGCAGTTTTCATCGACAAAGAAGGCCCGCGCCTTCGACTTAGCACAGCGTTCGGCCATGGTCATCGCCTCGGCCGCCGCAGTGGCCTCGTCCAGCAAGCTGGCATTGGCGACGTCCAGCCCGGTCAGGTCGGCCACCATGGTCTGATAGTTCAGCAAAGCCTCCAGCCGGCCTTGGGCGATTTCAGGCTGGTAGGGGGTATAGGCCGTGTACCATGCTGGATTCTCAAGGATATTCCGCAGGATTGCGGGCGGCGTGACCGTGCCATAATAGCCTTGGCCGATCAGACTGGTCATCACCCTGTTGCGCCCCGCCACCTCGCGCATCCGCGCCAAAAGGTCCTGTTCGGACAAGGGCGCCCAGTTTAGCGGCACGCCTTGCCGGATCGACTGCGGCACGGTTTCGTCGATCAGCGCATCAAGGCTGGGGCAACCAACCGCCACCAGCATCTGCGCGATCTCTTCCGGCGAAGGGCCGATGTGGCGGCGGTTGGCGAAGTCATAGGGGTTGTAAGTGGAGGGGGTGAAGGTCATGCCAGTCTCCATGCTGTACCGCAGCCTTGGGCCCGCGCGGGGGCGGGACCAAGAATTTTCGCCGAAAATTCTTGGCGTGCGAGGGGCTTAGCCAATCAGTTCGGCGTATTCGTCCTCGTCCATGAAATCGTCCAGCACGCTCATGTCATCCAGACGCAGCTTGAAGAACCAGGCAGCACCGGTCGGGTCTTCGTTGACCAGAGCGGGGTTGTCGACCAGCGCCTCGTTGACCGCGACAATCTCGCCATCGATGGGGGCGAGGATGTCAGAGGCGGCTTTCACGCTTTCGATGACGCAGACCTCGTCGCCCTCGGCCACCATGGTCTCGACTTCGGGCAGTTCGACGAAGACCACGTCGCCCAGTTGCGTGGCCGCATGTTCCGTGATGCCGACGACAACCAGATCGCCTTCAACGCGCAGCCATTCATGATCCTTGGTATATTTCATCGTCAGTCCTCAGCGTTTGTAAGTGGTAGGGTGGAAGGGCAGGGGGCAGATCGTCACGGGCAGGCGCTTGCCGCGCAATTCGGCCTCCAGCCTGGTGCCGATTTTTGCATGCGCAGCAGTCACATAGCCCATGGCAATGGGGGCCCCGACCGAGGGGCCGTAGCCGCCCGAGGTGACTGTGCCGACACGGTCGGAACCCATGTAAAGCTCGGTCCCGTCGCGCATCGGCGCGCGGCCCTCGGGGCGCAGGCCCACGCGCAGACGGTCGGGGCCAGAAGACAGTTCATGCAGGATGCGCGCCGCCCCGGGAAATCCGCCAGACCGCTCGCCCCCGGCCCGGCGGGCCTTGGAGATGGCCCATGTCAGGTTGCCCATCACCGGCGTCGTGCTCTGGTCAAGGTCATGACCGTACAGGCAAAGCCCGGCCTCCAGCCGCAGGCTGTCGCGCGCGCCAAGGCCTATGGGCAGGACTTCGGGTTCGTGCAGCAGAGCCTCGGCAAAGGCCAGAGCGTGGGCATTGGGGAGCGAGATTTCAAAGCCATCCTCGCCGGTATAGCCGGACCGCGAGACCCAAAGCTCCACCCCGCCCCAGTCCAGAAACGCCATGTCCATGAAGCGCATCTGCGCCACGCCGGGCACAAGGCGCGACAGGGCGGCCTCGGCCAAGGGGCCCTGCAGCGCCAAAAGGGCGCGGTTGGTGACCGGGATCACCTCGGCCACCGCCGCGAGGTTGGCTTTCATATGGGCGATGTCGGCGGCTTTGCAGGCGGCGTTGACCACGACGAACAGGTGATCGCCCCGGTTGGCGAACATCAGGTCATCCAGAATGCCACCGTTGGCATCGGTGAACATGCCATAGCGCTGGCGGCCCATGGGCAGGTCCAAGGCATCGACCGGGACCAGTTCCTCAAAGCCAAGCGCAAGATCGGCAAGGCTTTTCTTCGGTTTCAGGATGACTTGGCCCATGTGGGACACATCAAACAGCCCCGCTGCCGTCCTTGTGTGCAGATGCTCTTTCAGCACCCCGGCCGGATATTGCACGGGCATCTCGTAACCCGCAAAGGGCACCATCCGCGCGCCAAGGGCCACATGCAGGTCATGCAGTTCCAGCCGCGAGGGCAATTCAATTCCAGTTGGATCGGACAAGCCGAACCTCCCCCAAATGTCGCCGGACCACGGAACGACCGGCACCGAACGAGGCCGGCCAATCCCTGCCCCCCGATGCCCCCTCTGTCCTTGCCCTAATCGGGGCGCCTGAGATTGTTATCCCTTCGGCGGGCCAAAGCCACTCTCCAGAGTTCCGTTGCCAGGAAGGTCCTTGGGCCTGAGAGTTTACCGGGGCGGTTGCTCCTTCGGCACCAGCGCGGGACTGGATTCTCCCGACCTGACAGGAACAGGCTACGCTTGAGGGGTTTGATTTGGCAAGCGGAAAGCTTGATGCCACGGGGTGGCGACGCTTGACAGGGCCGGGGCCGGGTCAGTACCGCTTTGGCATGAGCGAAGAAAAATCATCCGTGCTGGCCGGGTTGCAGGCGGCCTTGCCCTTGGTGCTGGGGTATTTCCCCATCGCCTTCTCTTTTGGCGTTGCGGCCACCCGCAGCGGGTTGTCGGGGACTGAGGCCTTTGCCCTGTCGCTGATCGTATTTGCCGGGGCCTCGCAGTTTCTGGCGATTGCGATGGTCGTCAGCGGGGCGCCGGTCATCGTGGCGGGGCTGACGCTGGCTGCGATGAATCTGCGGCATGTGCTGTATGGACCGACCCTGCTGCAGAAGGCGGGAACGGGGGCGGGGCGCTGGTCCTGGGCCTGGGCCTTTGCGCTGACGGATGAAGTTTTTGGAGCGGCATTGGGGGCGCTGAGCAAGGGTCAGCGCTTCACGGAAGGCTTCATGCTGGTGCTTGGCTTTTGCGCCTATGGCGCGTGGCTGGCCGGGACCCTCGCCGGGGCATGGGCCGGGGGCGGCGCGCTGGATGCCTATCCGGCGGTGGGCGCGGCTTTGGATTTCATGCTGCCGGGGCTGTTTCTGGCGCTGCTGCTGTCGATCCTGAGCGGGCGTCAAGTGCCGGTCATCGTGATTGCCGGTCTGGCGACGGTGGCGGGAACATGGTGGGGGTCAAGCACGACCGGCCTCTTCGCCGGCATGATCGCCGGGGCTGCTGCTGGCGTGATCCTGCCGCAGCGGAGGCTGTCCCATGCGCTTTGACGTGCTGGAACTGGCGCTGATTGCGGGGGTTTTGACCTACCTCTGGCGTTATCTGCCCCTGCGGGTCAACCTCAGCGACCTGCCGCCGGGCGGCCCCCTGTCGCGCTTTCTGGCCTCCACCGGACCGGCCGCCATTGCCACGCTGTTTGTGGCTGAGATGCTGCCTGTGCTGCACGCCACCCTGCCGCAGCAAAGCCGCGCGCTTTTGGGCGTGTTGGGCGTGCTGCTGGCCTATGCCTGGCGCAAATCGGTGGTGTTCGCCACGCTGGCCGGGGCGGTCGTCTGCGGGGCTGCAGCGGGCCTTGGGCTGGCATGAGGGGGCAGGGATGAACCTTGCCGAAAAGCCGCGCAGCACTTGGGCCGCTCTTTCGCTGGCAAGCCAATTCGCGCTGGCGGGCGGTCTTGTCATGCTGCTGGCGGCCTTGGCCGTGGGGTTCTGGGTGGCGCGGCGGATCGAGGATGCCGTGGTGCGCAACACTGCAAATGCCACGGCGCTCTACATGGAAAGCTTCATTTCTCCGCTGATTCAGGACCTTGCCACCGCCTCGCAGCTCAAGCCGGAAAACGATGCCGCCCTCTCGCGCCTGCTGACCGATACGCCCCTGGGCAGCCGCGTGGTCAGCTTCAAGATCTGGGTCAAGGGGGCTAAGGTCGTGGCCTCGTCCGATGCCGATATCGTCGGCAAGACCTTTCCGGGCAGCGATGACATCCGGCTGGCATGGACGGGGCAGCTTGTCGCCAGCTTCGACAAGCTGGACGAGGAAGAGAACCTTGACGAACAGGCGCTTGGCATTCCCCTGTTGCAAATCTATGCCCCGATCCGCGCCAAGGAGTCCGGCAAGATCATCGCCATTGCTGAGTTCTACGAGGTGGCGACCCAGCTCAAGGCCGATCTGACCAAGGCGCGGCTGACCTCGTGGCTGGCCGTGGTGCTGATCATGGCGGCGATCTATGCCAGCCTCTTTGCCATCGTCCTGCGCGGCAGCCGGATCATCGACCGGCAAGTGGTCGACCTGACCGAAATGGCCGCGCGCAACGTCACCCTTCGGCTGAAGATGCAGGGGGCGGCGGCACGCTTCTCGCAGTTGAACGATCAAGCCCTGCGCCGCATCGGGGCTGACCTGCACGACGGCCCCGCGCAACTGATGGGCTTTGCCGCCCTGCGACTGGACTCCTTGCGCCGCGAGGCCTCGCCTAAGGCGCTGAAAGAGATCGACGGGATTGAAGCCGCCGTGCGCGAGGCCATTCAGGAAATCCGCAACATCTCGCGCGGGGTATCCCTGCCCGATATCGAGCGGCGCGATCTGGCCGAGGTGATTCAGGGCCTCGTCGATGCTCATGCCGCCCGCACGCAAAGCGAGGTGGCGCTGACTTCGAACTTGGCCCCCGGCCGTGACTTGCCGATTGCGGTCAAGATCTGCGTGGGCCGTGTGGTGCAGGAAGGCCTGACCAACGCCTGGCGTCATGCCGAAGGGCAGGGTCAGGAGGTGACGGTGCGCGAAGAGGGGCACATCCTCATCGTATCGGTCCGGGACCGTGGCCCTGGCCTGCCCGAGCGTGTTGTGAACGAGGCGGAGGGCGGCTACGGTCTGGGGCTGGCGGGTCTTGCCGGCCGGGTCGAAAGCCTTGGCGGCCTTCTGACGCTGGGCAACCGGCTGGATGGCCGGCAGGGCAGCGAATTGCGCATGGTACTGGATTTGAGGGGTGTCGAATGACTGATCTGATCCGTCTGGTTCTGGCCGATGATCACCCGATCTACCGCGACGGTCTGGTGCGCAGCCTTGCTGACGCGGGCGACATCGAAATCGTCGGCATCGCCAAGGATGGCGAAGAGGCGGCCTTGGTCGTGGCCCGCGAAAAGCCCGATGTGGTGCTCTTGGACGTGTCCATGCCCAAGGGTGGCGGCATCGGTGCCCTGGCCCGGATCATGCAGATGGAGGTGCCGCCCCGCGTCGCCATGCTGACCGCCTCGGAGGCTGACGAGGACCTGATGCAAGCCATCAAACTGGGCGCTCTGGGCTATATCCTGAAGGGTGTGGGGGCCGAGGAGCTGGCCGATCTGGTCCGCGAACTGGCGGCAGGACGGTCCTATGTCTCGCCCGGTCTGGCAGGCCGGCTGCTGGTCGCCATGCGCCGCCCGCAAACCCCGACCGCCCCGCCCAACCCCTTGGCCGACCTGTCCAAACGCGAAGAAGGCATTCTGAAACTGGTCGCGCAGGGCAAGTCCAACCGCGAGGTGGGCGAGGCTTTGGACCTGCAGGAAAAGACCGTCAAGCACTACATGACCTCGATCCTGCAGAAGCTTCAGGTCCGCAACCGGGTCGAGGCGGCCATGCTGGCGCGGCAGTACCTGAAGGGCTGAGGCACGGCTCGCATCGGGCCGGACCTGATCACGTTCTGGCCCGGCAATTTCCTGCCAAGACTGCGGTATCACGAAGAATCGACTGATCCGGATCATGGTGCCGCTTCGGCATCAGGCCCATTATGCGTCGCGTCGGGTCCAGACTAAAGTGGCCCGACGTTGCCGCCTGAAAGGGTCATCATGACGCCAGCCCAACTCGCCTCGGTCCTTTTGGTTGCCCTGTGCATGCACCTGCCTGCGGGCGCTGCGGACGCGGGGCCCTGCGATCCAATCCTCAACGCCTGCTCGGCGGCGGGTTTCATCGAAGGCGCGGCGAAATCGGGCAAGGGAATAATTGTCGATTGCCTCAGTCCGGTCCTGTCAGGGGCGCAGAAAATCGACGGCCTGCCCAAGTTTGATGCCAAGACGATCGCCGAGTGCAACGCCAGCCGCGCCGCTTCCTTGGCCGGCGAAGGCCCCACACCTGCCGCCGCCAAGGCCCCCGAGGCCCCACTTGCCTTGCCCAACGGCGCGCCGCTGCCGCCTAACATCGTGCTGGTTCTGGTCGATGATTTCTCGATGAACCTGATGACTGGCGATCAGAAGATCCTGACCAGAAGCATGCCGAATCTGGCACGGATGATCAAGGACGGCGCCAACTTCAGCCACTACTTCGTGACGGATTCGCTCTGCTGCCCCTCGCGCACCTCGATCTTCACGGGCCTTCTGCCGCATAATTCGCAAATCTATTCCAACGTCCCGCCCGATGGGGGCTATAAAGGCTTCATGGCGCATGGCGACGATGGCAAGACCTTTGCCCTGACCCTGCATGCCGCCGGCTATCAGACCGCGATGATGGGCAAATACCTCAACGGCTATGAGCCCAAAGTCCACGGCATCCCGCAAGGCTGGAGCGAATGGGCCGTCACCGGCAACGGCTATCCGAATTTCAACTATGTGCTCAACCACAACGGCATGCTGATACGATCGCCGCTGCATCTGACGGATAAGCTCTCGTCTCTGGCGCAAGACTTCCTGCGCCAAGCCGCTGCTGGACCGTTCTTTCTGGAGGTCGCGACCTTCTCGCCCCACGCGCCCTTTGTGCCGCCGGCCCGCTATGCCAAGGCCTTTGCAGGTCTTGCCTATCCAAAGACCCCAGCCTACGAGGCGCGGCCCGATGCCGCCGCTCCTGACTGGCTGGCCGCAATGGCGCCGATCACGGCCAAGGAGAGCGACGTGATGGTCAAGCATTTCCGCAACCGCGTCCGCTCGGACAAGGGGGTGGATGACATGATCGGGGCGCTGCGCCAGACTCTTGCCGATCTGGGCGTGGCGTATCGGACTTACGTGATCTTCACCTCGGACAACGGCTTTCACATGGGGGAGTATTCCCTGCACGAGGGCAAGATGACGCCCTTCGATACCGACGTCCACGTGCCCCTCGTCATTATCGGGCCCGGCATTGCTGCAGGAAAGACAATCAATGCGGTGACGTTGAATATAGACTTCTATCCGACCTTTGCTGACTGGGCTGGCGCGCCGGCCAATCCGAATGTTGATGGCCATTCCTTCGCCGCACTGCTGAAAGGCAAGTCCGGGCCTTGGCGCAAGATCGCTCTCGTCGAACACCGGCAGGTTGATCTGACGATCCAGGACGATCCCGACCTTCCCGCCCCCGGTTCCGGCAACCCGCCGGACTACCGGGCACTGCGCCTGCCAGGGGCGCTCTATGTCGAGTACCTCAATCAGAGCAACGTCATCGGCTACTACGACCTGACCCGGGACCCCTATGAGTTGCACAATATCGCCGCCCAGCTCACCCCAGCCCGCAAGGCCGCACTGCATGCGGCGATGCTGGCCAACAGCAGTTGCAGCGGTCAAAGCCAATGCTGGGCGGCCCAATCGCTGACGCCCTAGCCATCCCGCCCAACCCCTTGGCCGACCTGTCAAAACGCGAGGAAGGTATCCTGAAGCTGGTGGCGCCGGACAAGTCCAACCGCCAGCCGGGTGAGGCTTTGGATATGCAGGAAAAGACCGTCATGCACGACATGACCTCGGTCCCGCAGAAGCTGCAGGTCCGCAACCGGGTCGAGGCGGCCATGCTGGCGCGGCAATACCTGAAGGGCTGTAGTCGCAAGACAAGGTGGGCGAAGGTCTTAGAAGTCTCTGGACCTAAGGGGCAAAACGGGCCGCAAGTCGCAGGCCGTCGGTCGGTGCCGCAACAGGGTGCGACTCTTTAGAGTGATCGTACCGGAGCGGCCATCCCGACCGCTTCGCAGCCCCAACCCGGAGATACACCATGAAATCCCTCATCCTCGCCGCCGCCGTTGCCGTCCTGTCCGTTTCGGTCGTGGCCCCCCTGCAAGCCGCCTCCACGACCCCGGTGCTGACGCTGGACAGCCACATCCAGATTGACCGCAAGGGCTGCAACACCGCCCACGACCGCCGCGAACACCCCGGCTGCACCGCCCGCTGAACAAAGGGCCACGCGACAAAAGGCGGGCCCCCGGGTCCGCCTTTCGGCTGCGCGCCCACCTTGACAAATCCGCGCCTTTCCGCGAAAAACTCCGCGCGGATGGGGCAATAGCTCAGTTGGGAGAGCGTATCGTTCGCAATGATAAGGTCAGGGGTTCGATCCCCCTTTGCTCCACCAGTTTTCCAAAAATGTGTTAGAAGTGAATAAAATCAATGCGATACGGGCTGTTCCCCGATAGGCTCTGACCACATGCTGACCACCCATTCTGACCAGTTTACGGGGCCTTCGATTTTTGCCGGGGCCGATGCGGCAAACGTAGCAGCCACCCCGAGGGGAATCTTCAAACAGGCCGTGCGCGGCGACGTGCCGCCATGTTACCGCTTTGAGCCCTTCATGGCCTCCACGATCTCTACAGTCTCCACCGACACGCGGGTCACTCGGGCGGTCAGGTCGGCCACCTTCTCCTTGTGGCCGGCAAAGCGGTAGGTGTCGAACTTCTCGCGGATGGTGAGGTCTTTCGGGGTCTTTTCCTTGTGCTGGTCCAGTATCCAGTCAAGGCCAGAGCGGTTCTCAAGGCGGTAGTCCCAAGCCTCCTTCGGGATGCCCGTCAGGTGGGCTCGGAGTCCAGCATGATTGTGCCGCTTTCGGGGTCAGACTTGAGGATGACCTTGGGCGAGACGCCAGATATGCGGGCCATGGTGACGGGCTTGTCGGGCGAGTCACGTGCCAAGGTCTTCATACCTGCTGTGCAGGTCAATCTGGCGCCTGCCCCCCGCCCGCCCCACAGGTGAACGTTGGGGTATAGGGGACGCGGGGCAGTTTCTGCTTTAGTTTCTTGGCATAGGTCGTGCGGTAGACCGGGTCGTGCAACACGCCGTATTCCGCCTGACTCTCGGATTTAACCCTACACGTTAGATGGCAACGAGCGGACGTCCGAGCCTGTTCGGATTGCTAGTGGTTCTCTGATTGAGGGCGTACTGTGAAGAGAGGCAAGATTCGACCGATACCTCAGGGAAGTCAGTCTCGCCTACTCCTTGCCGCATGAAATAGGCGTTAGTGTTGGGTCCGTTTGCTCCAATCAGGCGATAGCCTTTTGTTGCACCGAGCTTCTTGAACGCGGTCAAGCTCGCGCCAAAGTAACCCTCGCCGGCCACCGAAGCTCCCAAGCCCACGAAATTGTCGGCGTAAGGTACTGTCACCGAATCCTCTGGTGCCCAACGGTTGTTGTACTCCAAAACCACTACCCGAGGATCGATTGACTTGATGGCATCCCAAATCCAATAGTCGACGCCGTCGAGGTCAAGGGACAAGAGGTCGACCTCGCCACTTATGCCGTTTTCGACGATCAACCCATCGACGTTGTCCTTGGTAATCCAAGCCGTAACCAATTTTGGGGCAACACGGCTCGACCGCCATGCGTTCGTTCTACGGGCATAAAACTGCCGCCCGGCATCGATCGAGGATTGGTCTCCGTCAAAAAGCAAGCCCGTCCAGCCGTGATTGAGTATCAAATTGGCAGCATTGCACTCTATTCCGTCCCCTGCACATAGCTCTACGGCCACTTTCGACTGTGCACCGATGACGCTGAAAATCATCAGCAGCGAGCCATCTTCCCCATTCTGTGAGTAGGATGAAAACTCGGCGTCGACGATCGAAGGTCGGGCTGCCAAGCCCATGATCTTGTATTGATTGGCGAGCACCAACTGCAGTTTCCGATCTAGGTCATCGACCCGCCGATGCCCCCAAGCGGCGGCTGCGATCATCTTCTTAACTTTCGAAAACATAGTTGAACTTCCTCCGGCACATCCGTCTGTGTGCTCGTGCATGGGCCTATCGAACTATGTCTGCCTGAACCACCCCTTAGGCTAAATGAAAACCCCGGTGAGCGTGGCGCTGCACGGCCAACAGGGATTGCCTCACGCGGTGAATTCAAATCCGCTTTGACTGCGCTTTGGGGCCTAGCACCCCGACTTCATCGCTTTGTTTCAAGCGCTTTGAAACGTGTGAAAATTCATCCCGCATCCCCCTCGCGCCCACCCGCAGGAGGCCAGTTTGAAAGCGCTTTGAGGCGAGAATCGTTGACTTGTCAAAAAATCGTGCGATAAGGCATCCGAAACGTTTCGGATAAGCTTGCAGAGACAGGCCGCTGCCGCCGCGTTTTAAGGGAGCTCGCGCCCAAGGGCGGATATCAATCATTAGGGAGGAAGACCCATGTCCAATGGATATCGGGCTGGCGTGATGCGCGCGACTGCGCTCGCTGCTGTTCTTGCTGTTTTCGGCGCGCCGGTCATGGCTGACGAGATTTTCTATGTGTCCGGCGCTGTCGGCAACGCGGTCGAAAACTTCAAGGCTTACGTCAAGCCGTGGGAAGAAAAGACCGGCAATACCGTGACCCTGGTTCCGATGCCCGCCTCGACCACCGACCAGTTCGCCCAGTATCGCCTGTGGCTGGCTGCCGGCTCGACCGACATCGACCTCTACCAGACCGACGTGATCTGGGCTCCGCAGCTGGCCGACCAGTTCGTCGACCTGACCGCTGCCGCCAAGGATCTGGTCCCCACCGAATTCCCGTCGATCGTTGAATCGCAGACCGTTGGCGGCAAGCTGGTTGCCCTGCCGATCTTCACCGACGCGCCGGCCCTGTATTACCGCAAGGACCTGCTCGACAAGTACAAGGTCGCTGTTCCGACGACCTGGGACGAGCTGACCGCTGCGGCCAAGACCATTCAGGATGGTGAAAAGGCCGCGAACCCGGATTTCTGGGGCTTCGTCTGGCAGGGCAACGCCTATGAAGGCCTGACCTGCGACGCGCTGGAATGGGTGAAGTCGTTCGGTGGTGGTCAGATCGTCGAAGCCGATGGCTCGATCTCGATCAACAACCCCAAGGCCGTGAAAGCTCTGGAAACCGCCAAGGGCTGGGTCGGCACGATCTCTCCGGAAGGCGTTCTGGCTTACCAGGAAGAAGAAGCCCGTGGCGTCTGGCAGACGGGTAACGCTGCCTTCATGCGCAACTGGCCCTACGCTTACGGTCTGGGCAATGGCGATGACTCCAAGGTCAAGGGCCTGTTCGGCGTGACCACGCTGCCGGTTGGCGCTGCTGGCGACACCTCGGCCGCAACGCTGGGTGGTTGGAACGTGGCCGTGTCCAAGTACTCCAAGCACCAGGACGCCGCTGTTTCGCTGGCTCTGTGGCTCGCTGGTCCGGAAGTGCAGAAAATGCGCGCCCTGAACGAGTCGAACCTGCCGACGATCCAGTCGCTTTATGACGACGCAGACATCGCCGCCAAGCAGCCGATCATCCCGCAGTGGAAGAACGTGTTCCTGAACGCCGTGCCGCGTCCGTCGGCGCCGACGCTGACCAAGTACTCGGAAGTTTCGGCCAAGTTCTTCAACGCTGTCCACGAGACGCTGGCCGGCAACGGCTCGGCTGCCGACAACCTGGCGGCTCTGGAAGCGGACCTGACCGACCTGAAGGGCGACGGCTGGAAGTAAGCCGCCCTCGCGTCAAAGGCTTGAATGGGCGGCGGTTCCGCCGCCCATTCTTTTAAGGCCCCGGGGAAATGAGGGGGGCCATAGGGGGGAACGTCATGACTTCGCCAACGACAAGCGTGGCGCGGGATCAGGGCCTCAGCCTGCAGCAACAACGACAAAGAGCCGCCTTCTGGTTTCTGGCACCGATGGTGATCGCGTTGTTCTGTGTGGCGGCATGGCCTTTGCTGCGCACGATCTGGTTTTCATTCACCGACACGTCGATGGACAACCTCTACGGAGGCAAATGGGTCTGGTTCGACAATTACCTTCGGGTCCAGACCTTGCCGTCGGGGCTGACGCGGTGGAAGGGCACTTTGGCCGATCCGGCCTGGTGGAATGCCGTCTGGAACACGATCCGCTTCGCTTTCGTCTCGGTCATTCTGGAAACCGTGTTCGGCCTTGGCGTCGCCCTGGTGTTGAATGCTGAATTCAAGGGTCGTGGATTGGTGCGCGCCGCCATCCTGATCCCGTGGGCGATCCCGACCATCGTGTCAGCCAAGATGTGGGCCTGGATGCTGAATGACCAGTACGGCATCATCAACGTGATCCTCGTCAACCTCCACCTCATCGACCACAAGATCGCCTGGACCGCCTCGACCGACACCGCGATGATCGCCGTGCTGATCGTGGACATCTGGAAAACCACGCCCTTCATGGCCCTCCTTTGCCTCGCAGGTCTGCAAATGGTGCCGCGTGACATCTATGAAGCGGCGCGGATTGACGGCGTCCACCCCGTCAAGGTGTTCTTCAAGATCACCCTGCCGCTGATCCGTCCGGCCATCGCCGTGGCCGTGATCTTCCGCATGCTGGACGCCCTGCGCATCTTCGACCTTGTCTATGTGCTGACGCCCGACTCCAAGGCCACCAAGACAATGTCGGTGATCTCTCGGCAAAACCTCTTCGAATACAACAACTTCGCCTATGGCGCCGCACAATCCACCCTGCTCTTCGCCATCCTCGCCATCTTCGTCTCTCTCTACATCTGGCTCGGCAAAGTAGACCTGACCGGGGAGGGCGGCAAATGAGCGATTACAAATACCTGAAAACCGGGCTGTTCTACCTGCTGGTTCTGGTCATCGT
>CANBRQ010000017.1 GCA_947371955.1 Paracoccaceae bacterium
CGGCGGCCAGAAGGCCCACGGCGATCATGCTGTCATTGCCGTCCATCGTCTTCATCGCCACCGCACTGGCCAGGCCGATGTTGGCCGGCAGCGAGAGGTCAACGTTGCCGGGGCCCAACGTGATGACGAACATCTGCCCCAGCCCCACGATCACCGTGAAGACCGCCAAGGACAGCGCCGCAGTGATCATGCCGCCAGCGCCATAGCCTCCTGTGAAGATCACGGCGGCCAGCCAGACGATCAAAGCGCCGATGAAGGACCAGATCCACGGGGTTGCGAAGAGCTTTTTCATCATGCGCCTTTCCGGCCGATCAAGGCGCGTGCTGCCAGCACAGTGATCAGGATCACGCCGTTGGCCGCCACCTGCCAATCCGGCGGGATGTGCATGAAGGTCAGCAAAGGCGAGGCCGCCAGAGCCAGTGTTAACGCGCCAATCACCGCTCCGATGGGCGACACGCGCCCGCCGACAAACTCACCCCCGCCCAGAATAACCCCGGCGATGGACAAGAGCGTATAACCATTGCCGATATTGGCATCCGCCGAGGTGGTGATGCCGATCAGCGCCATGCCTGAGATCACGCCGAACGTCCCGGTCAGGGCGAACATCACGACCTTGGTTTTCAGAAGCGACCATCCGGCTCGGCCAATCGCCTGCTGATTGCCGCCCGCCCCGCGCAACACCGCACCATAGGCGCTGCGCATCAGCGCGAAATGGACGACCAGCGCAATCACTACGGCGGCGACGATCGGAAATGGCACGAAAGGCGTCTGGAACCCCATGAAACCTTTGAGCCAATCCGGCGCGGAACCGCCGGGCTTTGGCAGGATCAGGATCGCCAGCCCCTGCCAGACGAAGCTCATCCCCAAGGTGACGACGATGGAGGGCAGATTGCGCAGGTGGATCAGAGCGCCAAGACCGGCATAGACCCCGACGGCAGCCACCAAAATCAGCATCCCCAGCCATGGCGTATCGTGTAGATAGGTCGCGGTGACGCAGCCGACAAAACCGACGAAGGTGCCAATCGACAGGTCCAACTCGTTGATCGTGATGACAAACATCTGCGCCACGGTGGCGAGCGCTATCGGGATGGCAAGGTTCAGCATCAGGCTGAAGCCGAAATAGCTTATGGCCCTTGGGTTCAGCCAGGCAATTGCCAGCAGGATCAGCGTCATCGACAGCGCGGGCAGCATGGTCCGCAGCAAGCGCCCGGTATTCAGGGGGCGCCGGGCTGCGGTCTGGTCAAGGACGGTCATGCTGAAGCCTCGGCGAAGGAGGAATGGATGATCTTCTCCTCGGTCAACTCGCTGTGGTCCAAAGCGGCGACGATCTGGCCATTGCGGAAGACATAGACGCGGTCGCAGTTGTCCAGCTCATCCGTTTCTGTCGTATACCACAGGAAGGTGCGGCCATTCTGCGCCTCAGACCGGATGAGCTCGTAGACATCCAGCTTGGTGCCGATATCAACACCGCGCATCGGGTCGTCCATCAGGATCACATCCGCATCAGACCCCAAGGCCCGGGCAAACAGCGCCTTTTGCTGGTTGCCCCCGGACAGCGACAGGATGTTGTTGTCCAGATCATCGGTCCGGATGCCGATCTTTTCACGCCAGCTGGAGGCCATCGCCGCCTCGGCATCCGCCGCGATGAAGAGGCCGCGCCGCAAGGTGCCAAGCGAGCGGACCGAGATATTCTTGGCAATCGACCACAGGGGAAATATGCCATCCGTCTGCCTGTCGCCGGCCACCAAGGCGACGCCTCCCGTGACCTGCGCCCCGCCATGGCCACCAGCCGCCTCGAACACCTGCATCAGCATACGGGTCTGGCCGTGGCCCGCGAGCCCCGCCAATCCGATGATCTCACCCTTGCGGGCCTGCAACCCAATCGCGCCGGGAACCGACACGACCACCGGTTGCGTATTCTCCGACACGGTGCGCGCTGTCTTTGCGTGCAACCGCGCCCCGCCCATGGCGGCAACCAGACTTTCGCGCGTCAGCCCTTGCGCGACCGCATCCGCCACCACCTTGCCATCCCGCATCACGACAACGCGGTCGCTGGTCTCCAGAATTTCGCCGAGGATATGCGAGATCAGAATGCAGCTGATCCCCTTTGCCACCGCGCGCCGCACATGCGCCAGCAATTGCCGCGCCGTTTCAGCGTCCAGCGACGAGGTCGGCTCGTCCAGGATCACCAGATGCAGCGGGTCGTCGGTGACAGTGAAGGCGCGCGCCACTTCGACCATCTGGCGCTGGCCGATGGCCAGATCGCCCACGATATCTTGCGGGCTAAGCCCATGGCCGGGGAAAATCTCATCCAGACTGGCCCGGATCAAATCCGCCGCCCGCCGCGCTCCGCCCCAACCGCTGAGGGCCGCATGGCTGACCCGGGTGTTCTCGGCCACACTGAGGTTGGGGCACAGCGACAGTTCCTGAAACACGCAGCGCACCCCCAGGGAGCGGGCGCGTTGAATCGTCCAGGCGGTCTGCGCCGCCCCGTCAATCGCGATTTGGCCATGGTCCGGCGAGACTGTGCCGGCCAGAATTCCCATCAAAGTCGACTTGCCGGCCCCGTTGTGGCCGACAAGCCCGATGCATTCGCCGGAGCGGACCGCAAGGTCCACTCCGTCAAGGGCGCGGACGGCGCCATAGCTTTTCCGGGCGCCGTCCAGCTTTGCAACGCTGCGCGCGGGATCAGTCATGATGGACAAGGGTGACCGATGTCGCGGGCAGGTTTATCACTTCATGTTCGCCTTGATGGCGGCCAGCGATTCTTCCATCGTGTATTCGTGGCTGGCCACGCCGCCCTCAGCAATGTTGGGCAGTTCGGCTTCGAAGTCGTCTTGGGTGAAGGCCAGATAGGGCACCAAGAGGTCATGCGGAATGTCCGTGCGGCCATCCAGAACCTGCTGCGCGACCCAGAACGCCAGCGAGGAAACGCCCGGCGCGATGGAGGCGGACCAGGTCGTGTAGCCGTCCTTGGCCTTCTGCTCGGACCACCACTTCAGTTCGTCCTGCCGGTTGCCCATGATGATGGTCGGACGCGGCTTGCCCGCAGCGGCGAAAGCCTGCGCAGCACCATAGCCGTCACCGCCTTGGTCCACGATGCCCACAACGTCGGGCAGCGAGGGCAAAACGGTCGCAACCGCTTTCTGCGCGGTGGTCTGGTCCCAATCGCCGGTGACCGAGTTCACGATGGTGAATTCCGGATGGGCTGCGACGCCTTCCAGAATACCCGCGTGGATTTCTTCGTCGATCGAAGTGCCGGCCAGACCACGGATTTCCAGAAGGTTCCCGCCCTTGGGCTGGAACTTGGCCATCTCTTCCACTTCCTGACGGCCCATCGCCTTGAAGTCGACGACGACGCGGTAGGCGCAGGGTTCGGTCACGATGCCGTCGAAGGACACGACGACGATGCCAGCATCGCAGGCCTGCTTGACCGCGCCATTCAGCGCATCAGGCGAACCGGCGTTGATAACGATGCCGTTGTAGCCCTGCAGGATCAGGTTCTGGATCTGCGCCGCCTGGGTCGGGACTTCCTTGTCGGCGGTGGTGAAGACGTCAGAGGCGGCGACAACCTTGTCGGCCACGGCCTTCTCGGACACTTTGCCATAGCTGGTCAGCATGGCCTGACGCCACGAGTTGCCGGCATAGTTGTTTGAGAACGCGATTTTCATAGAAGACGTATCGGCAAAGCTGGCCGTCGAGGCGGCGGACAAGAGCAGTGCCGCAAGTGCGAGCTTGGTTTTCATTGGTGATTTCCTCCCTATTTTCCACCGACATGATTCCGCTTCTCTGGCAGACCGGGTGGCGCAGGCACCTTCACACTAGCATGTTAGTTAGTCAATTCTCAAAAACGGGTGCAGGGCCTTGAAAAGTCGTGACAAGACCCCGATCGCAGGCAGGTCCGCGAACCGACCTGCTCAGGAGGAAGCCCGACTGGAACGCCGTATCTTCGTGATCGTGCGCATCAAAGCGAAGAAGGACAGAAAGGCCTGCGTCACTGAAATGAGACCTCCGTTAGCTGCTTTGCAGGCCCGGGATCCGCCGTTTCTTGTTACGTCCCTGCTCCCCCAGCGCGTCCGACCGTCTTTGCAACGCCTGCGTTGTGCGGGAAGACCCGCACGGAACCGGGCCGGATAATCGCAGTTGTCAGACCGACAGATGGCCCCCTATGGTCAAATCCTAGCAGATTTGAAAATTTGGGTGCCATTATGACGACGATCACTGCTTTGACCGCATCAAGCATCAAGACCGCTGCGTTTTGGCCTGTTACCAGCGGTGCCACCATCGCCAGCGTCAGCCAGCAGACGACGACCAGCTATCAGGTTCTGCTGTCAAACGGATTTTCGCTGCATTACGTCGGAACCGGCTTCACCTATTCCGGCTCTCCCGCCGTGCCGACCGGTGGCACCTACACAACGATTGAACTCTTGAACACCGGGCTGACGGTCATAGGCCTGCTGGATGGCGCCGCTGGTGCGCTTGCGGCTATCATGACGGGTGACCCTTCGCTGGCGGTCCTGTCCGGCAATGATACCCTGACCGGCGGCGCGGGCAATGACATCCTGAAGGCGCGCGACGGCGACGACGTGATCTTCGATACGGTGGGCACCGCGACGCAGATCGACGGCGGCAACGGCAACGACCTGATCATCATCGGCGGCCTCTTCACCAGCGGTACCATCGCGGGGGGTGCCGGCGGTGCCGATACGCTGGTGGCGGGGCAAAGCAACCTTTCGCTCTTGACGCTGACCGGGCTCGAAGTGTTGCACACGAATTTCGGGGCCACCATGGCGACGGCCGCGCAGTTCGAAGAGTTCGACACCATCCGCATGGATCAGGCCCATACGGTCGAGGCGGTTACTCTGGTCGTGGCCGCAAGCGGGGCGGCGACGGCGCTGGATCTGGCCGGCGCATTGGGCCTGCGCGCCGTCAACCTGACCGGATCGGACGATGCAGAGAATATCACCACCGGGTCAGGTACGGATTCAATCTCGGCGGGTGCCGGCGATGACAGCGTGTCGGGCGGGGATGGAGCCGACACGATCGAGGGCCTGGGGGGCAATGACACCCTGCGCGGCGGTGCCGATGCCGACCGTCTGGACGGAGGGGCGGGAAGTGACAGCCTTGACGGCGGCGACGGCAGCGACGTGATCATTGACAACGCGGGTGATGCGCAAGGCTTCGGTGGCACCTCGTTCATCGAGGGAGGGCTGCGCAATGATGCCATCATCATCGGTGCCGCCAAGTTCGCCGACGGCACGATCAACGGGGGCGATGGCACAGACACCCTGTTTGCCGAGGGCGATTTCCATGCTCTGACTCTAACTGGTCTCGAAGTGTTGCAGACGGGCTTTGGCGCCATCATCGCCACCGCAGCACAACTGGAGGTCTTCGATACCATCCGCTTTGATGGGGCCCATCTCACGGACCGGCCAACGATCAACCTGTTCGCCACCGGCGCCGTCGCCAGTATTGACCTTGCGGACGAGCTAAACTCCGATGGGCCGCGCGGGGTCAATCTGAACGGGTCCTCGGATGCCGAAAACATCACGACGGGCGAGGGTGCGGATTCCATCTTTGCCGGTGATGGAGACGACACGGTGGACGCTGGTCGGGGCAATGACACGATCGGCGGCGACGGTGGGGTGAATACGATCTCTTTCGTCACCGCCACCTGGGACATATCGATCGACCTGTCCGGATTTGCCCATGCCGGGGCCAATGGCTCGGACATCCTCAGCAATTTCCAGAATGCCATCGGCGGGTCGGGGAACGATGTGATCAACGGCACGATCATCGCCAACCGGCTGGAGGGTGGTGAGGGCAATGACCTGATCGATGGTGACCGGCAGAACGATCAGGCTGGCGGCAACGACAGCCTGTTTGGCGGCGCGGGCGATGATGTGATCATCGACAAGTACGGCAGCGTCGCCCAGATCTTCGGCGGCACCGGCAGCGACCGCATTTCACTTGCCCAGGACAATGTCTTGATCTCGCCAACCTCTGGCGTCGTCGACGGGGGCGAGGATGCGAATGGGCTGGATGACGACATCCTGATCCTAAGCGCCGCCAGCAACAACCTGAACGCGCTGAACGTCACCGGCTTCGAAAGCCTGTTCGCCGGCAGCACCGAGGTTTTCGGCACCGCCGTTGATTTCGCGGCCTTCAAGCGGATCGCCTTCAACGATGTGTTCCCGCTCAACCCGATCAAGCTGACCCTTCTGGCCAGCGGCGAGACAACCGTGGTTGATCTGGCAGCCGCTTTGACCGCGGGCGCCGCCAGTTCGGCAAGGATTACCGGGACTGGCGATTCAGAGGCGATCTTCACCGGCACCGGCAATGACAGCGTGTCAGGCGGCCTAGGCGACGATACACTGGGCGCAGGTGCGGGCAATGATACGCTCAGCGGTGGTTTGGGCGTGGATACCTTCCGCTTCAATGCCTTCGGCTTCGGCAGCGACCTGATCACCGATTTCACCCGGACGGCGCAGGCCGCTGGGGCGCATGATGTCATCGACCTTGGCGGTCTGAACCTGACCTTTGCCGATCTGACGCTGTCAGTTCTATCCGGCACGACGACGATCACCTTTACGGGCCACGCTGGCGATCAGATCGTTCTGTCCAATACCTCCGGTCTGATTGCCAGCGACTTCAACTTTCAGGGACCGGGGCCGCGCAACTTCATTGGCAATGCGCAGGGCAATACGGCGGATGCCGGGGCCGGCGTTCTGACCGGGTTTGTCGGCGGCACCATTGCCGATCTTCAGGATGGGTTCGGCGATCATTTCTTCGGCAACGGCGGCGCGGATTCCATTCTGGCCGGTGCAGGCAATGACACGGTAGAGGGCGGCAACGGCCCCGACACGCTGAACGGCGGCGCGGGCGATGACACGATCATAGGCGGCGTGGGCAGCGATCTGCTGTTCGGGGGCGAGGGCATCAACACCGTCAGCTACGCGACGCAGGGGGCGGCGGTCCGTGTCAACCTGTCGCTTGCCGTGATCGTGGCCAGCGGGGCCGGGTCTAACGACACTCTGCAAGGCTTCGCCAACGTGATCGGAACCGATTTCGATGACCTGATCTCTGGAGATGCCGCCAACAACCGGCTGGAGGGTGGCGCAGGGCGTGACACTCTGTTCGGGGGCGCGGGCGATGACACGTTGAAGGGTGGTGCCGGAGCGGATGCTTTGAGCGATTCCACCGGGATCGTGTCGATTGACGCGGGGGCGGACAATGACCGGATCATCATTCGCGGCGCATCCACCGGTACGATCGATGGCGGCGATGGTACGGATTCCTTGAGCGTGGGGCCTAGCACCGGTGAAACATCAACCTCGCTGAACGGCTTCACGATCAGCCAGATCGAGGTGCTGGACGCGGGCGCAGGCCTTGTTGCTGCCTCCGCCGCCCAGTTCGAGGCCTTCGACCTTATCCGCGTCAACGATATTGCAGAGGCCGGGCGTGTTCGGCTGAGTTTGCTCGCCTCTGGCAGCCCGACCACGCTGGATCTGGCGGCAGAGTTGAATGGCGGCAGTGTCGGACGCGCGGTCGATCTGTTCGGCTCCGGTGACGACGAGGTCCTGACTCTGGGCGCGGGCAACGATACGGCCAGCGGCAACGACGGCAATGACTCGCTGTTCGGCGGCGCGGGACAGGATCAGCTTCTGGGAGAATCCGGGAATGACTTCCTGGTCGGCCTGACGGGTAATGACACCTTGGTCGGCGGCCTCGGGAACGATTCCTTCAGCGGCGGCGACAACGACGACCTGATTGTCGACTTTGCCGGTACAACAACGCAAATCAGTGGCGACAACGGCGATGACGTGATCCGGTTGGGTGGCAACGTCTTTGCCTCGGGTATCATCGGCGGTGGGTCTGGGAATGACACGCTGAACACCGGATCTGCCAATGACCTGAGCGGCCTGACCCTCTCGCTACTGGAAGTGCTGGAGACGGGCACCGGAAAGGTGACGGCAAAGGCCAACCAGTTCGCCGGATTCTCGATCATCCGGCAGGATGGGGTCGTTCCGACTGCGTTTGTCACACTTGACCTGAAGTCGACGGGGGTGAACCAGACGCTTAACCTCGCAGCTGCGCTGGCTGCCGGTGGCGGGCCGCGCGGTGTTGTCCTGACCGGCAGTTCCGACAACGAGACCCTGACGACCGGGGTTGGCGATGACACGCTGAACGGCAACGGCGGCAACGACGTGCTGCGTGGCGGCGATGGCAATGACGCGATTTCCGATAGCGTCGGCACGACGGTATCGATGGATGGCGGACTAGGGGACGACATCCTGCTTCTGGGCACGACCCCCTTCGCGTCGGGCAAGGTCGAGGGTGGCGATGGGACGGACCTGCTGCGCGTTATCGGCGATGTGTCAAAGCTGACCATCGCCAATGTCGAAATTCTTGAGGCGCCTGGAAGCGTTCTGGCCTTCGCCGGGCAACTGGAGGCGTTTGACACCATCCGGGTGGCTGCTGGCTTACCGACCGCCCGTGTCGCATTGACACTGGTGGCGACCGGCGGTCCCATGGTTCTGGACCTGACAGACGAGTTGAACGGAACCGACGGGCCGCAGGGGGTCATTCTGACAGGCTCCGCTGACAATGAGACCCTGATCACGGGTGAAGGGGCTGACATCGTCACAGGAGGCGGCGGGGTCAATTTGATGATCAGCGCTGGCGGCGACGACAGCATTACCGCCACCGGGCAGGATTCCGTTGACGCGGGCACCGGGAACGACACGATCAATGTGGTCTTTGGCAACTCGCCCGCCGGGTCGCTGAACGGCGGGGACGGGGTGGATACACTTATCACGGCCACGAAATCGCTGACGCAGGCCAGCTTGCTTGGGTTGGAGGTGTTGCAAACCCAAGAAGGTGGCACGGTGACCGCCCGTGCCGCCCAGTTCGAGGCGTTTGACACGATCCGGTCCGGCGATGGTTCAGTTGCCGAGCGGCTGACGACGGTGAATTTGATCCTTGCCGCTTCGGGCGCCTCGACCGTGGTGGACCTTGCGTCAGAGTTGAACTCTGGTGGCGGCCCCCGTGGTGTGGTTCTGAACGGCAGCGCGGATGCCGAGCGGATAACTACAGGCGGAGGGGCTGATCTGATCAACGGCCAAGGCGGCAACGACACGATCTTTGCAGGCTTTGGCGATGATACGCTGTTTCTGAAGATCGGCAACTTCATCAGGGCAAATGGCGGCGGCGACAATGACCGCTTCGTCATTGTCGGCACCGGGGTCTTCATTGGTGCCACCGGCGTTCTGAACGGCGGCGATGGAATCGACACGCTGGAGGGTGATGGCCGGTCTATCACCGGCCTGCAATTCTCGCTGATCGAGACCTTGACCACCGGCAGTTCAGGCGTCTTTGCCACAGCCGGACAGTTGGAAAAGTTCAACACAATCCAGGCTGCATCACTGCAACCGACAGGCACTGCTGTGGTTTCGCTTGTGTCCAACGGGGCGAGCGCGGTGCTGGATCTGGCCGGGGAACTGACCTCGGGCGGGGTGCGCGGCATCAACCTGACCGCGACGGCCGCAGATGAGACGATCACGACAGCGGATGGCAATGACACGCTGATCCTCGGCGGTGGTGCCGATACGGCCAACACGGCGGGCGGCAACGACACCATCACCGACACCGAGGGCGCCACGCTGACCATCGACGCGGGCCTTGGCAATGACGCGATCATCATCAACCACGCGGTCTTCACCTCGGGCAGCATTGCGGGCAACGACGGCAGCGATGCGCTGTCGGCTGAGGGGGTCAATCTCTCGCTTCTGACCCTCAGCGGGCTGGAGGTTCTGAATGTAGGGACAGGCCTGCAGGCGACGGCCAGCCAGTTGCAGAAGTTCGCCGTCATACGTTTTGGCGGGGGATTGGCTGCGATCAACAGCGTCCATCTGGACCTTGTGGGGCAGGGCAGACCCTCGGTTCTGGATCTGTCGGATCAGCTGTTGGCTGGCGGGCGCCGAGCCGTGGCGCTGATCGGGACGCAGGACAACGAAGCGCTGACGACCGGCACGCGCGATGACAGCATCGACGGCGGCGCTGGCCGCGATCGGATCAATGCGGGCGCGGGCAATGACGTGCTGCTGGGCGGGGCTGGCGTCGACTCGCTGTTCGGCCAGCAGGGCAACGATACGCTGGGCGGCGGTGACGACGCGGATCAACTGACCGGAGGCGCCGGCGCAGACAGCTTCTGGCTGCAGAACACCGCGCCGGCGGGGCCGGACACCATCGCGGATTTCCTGTCGGGCACCGACCGTATTTTGATTGACCGAACCGATTTCGGCAATTTCGACTTCGGCGGAAGTGTTTCCGTCGCCAACTGGTTCCGCATCACCACAAACGGGCAGGCCAAAGACCTGGATGACCGCTTCATCTATTCCTCGACGACCGGCGATCTGTTTTTCGACGCCGACGGCAAGGGGGCGGCCTCGGCATTCGTTGTGGCCAACCTGGGCGTCAGTTCCGCCAACGTTGCCCGCACTCTGCTGGCAAGCGACTTCTTGGTCGAGACCGACATCAGTTTCGACTTCTGAAGCCCGCCAAGCCAAAGTCGGCAGGTACGGTTGCACGCTCTGCACATCATCTTGTGGCAAAGACATTGATCCATTTGGAACGTTACAGTAATGCTTTGGAAGGTTCCACGCTCCCGGATTCGATGGTGCATGGGGCTTGGTCGTCCGTTGCGCTTGCGTGACCGCGTCCGCATGTTGGAAGGTTCACGCCGGAAGGGATCCCTGCCATGACCATTGATGTGCCTCAGTCTATCCTCGATGCCCTGACCGATGTCGAAATGCCGCGCCTGCCTCCCGAGAAATCCGCCCTTGAGGGGATCGATGTCGAAGGCCGCAGGCTGCCTTTGTACCGCACCGGCTGTGTGATCGTCGGAAGCGGCGCGGCCGGCCTGCGGGCGGCGGTGGAGTTGCGCAGGCGCGGTGGTGACGTGCTGGTGCTGAGCCAAAGCGCCTTTGGAGGCACCTCGGCCTGCTCGGGGTCAGACAAGCAGACGCTGCACACGGCCAACACGGCGGATCGCGGCGACAACTACAAGGCGATGGCGCGGGCGATCCGGGCGGGCGGGGCGATGGACGAAGACACCGCCTATGTCGAGGCGGTGGGGTCGTCCCGCGCCATGGCCTCCCTGCAATTCATGGGTCTGCCCTTGCCGCAAGACCCGCTGGGCGGCACGCTGCGCTATCAGACCGATCATGACGAGGTGGGCCGCGCCACCAGTTGCGGCCCGCGCACCTCTCGGCTGATGGTGAAGGTGCTGGCGGAAGAGGCTTTGCGTCTGGGCATTCCGCTGCACAACCAGACAACCGTTGCCCGCATCCTGACACAGGCGGGGAAAGTCTGCGGCGTGCTGGCCTTCCGCGCCAAGGAACGCAACGCTGGCAATCCTTTGGGGCTGGCCGTCTATCAGGCCCCGGTCGTCGTGCTGGCTGCGGGCGGTCCGGGGGAGTTGTACCGTGACAGTGTCTATCCGAATGGCTGCTTCGGCTCGCTTGGTCTGGCGCTGGAGGCCGGCATCGACTTGGTGAACCTGACCGAAAGCCAATTCGGCATCGGTACAAGGCGTGAAGGCTTCCCGTGGAACCTTTCGGGCACCTATGTGCAGGCGATGCCGCATATCTACTCGGTCGATGCCAAGGGGGTGGAACATCCCTTTCTGGCGCAATACTACCGGACGACGCAGGAGATGGCCTCCAACATCTTCCGCAAGGGTTACCAGTGGCCGTTCCACTCCACTCGGATGCTGGATTTCGGGTCCAGCCTTGTCGACCTTGCGATCTACCGTGAGGGCGAGGCCGGGCGGCGAGTGTTCATGGATTTTAACCGTAACCCCTTGCCCATACCCGGAGATACGCCCTTCAGCCTTGACCGACTGGACGAGGATGTACGGACCTATCTTGGTACGGCTGGCGCAACCCAAAGCCTGCCGATCGACCGTCTGCGCCACATGAACCCTTTGGCGATCGAGCTTTACCGCCGCTACAAGGTTGATATCGCGGCAGAACCTCTGGAGTTTGCCGTGAACAACCAGCACATGAACGGCGGCATCGCGGTGGATGTCTGGGGCCGCAGCAGCCTGCCCGGCTGTTATTCGGTGGGCGAAGCGGCAGGCACACATGGCGTCACGCGGCCCGGCGGGGCGGCCCTGAACGCCGGGCAGGTCTTCGGGACGAGGGTCGCCGAGCACATCGCCGCCAGCGGCAGAGCGGAGGCACCGGTGGGGACCGATGTCGCGTCCGCGGTTGCCAAGGCCGTGGCGCACATGGCCGCTGTCCTGCAACCCGACAGCGGTTGGACTGTCAAATCCGTCCGTGCCGATGTGCAGGCCCGGATGAGCGACAAGGCCGGGATCATCTGCCACATTGACGCCGTCACGCAAGCGCTGGACGAGGCGCGGGCGCTGAATGCCAAGATCAGGGCGCAGGGTATCGCGCCGGGTCGCGCCTCGGAGGCGGCGCGGGCGGTGCAATGGCAGCAGATGGCTTTGGCCTCGGAAGCGGTGCTGACGGCGCTGGATCACTACATCCAAAGTGGTGGTGGCAGTCGCGGTGCCCGGGCGATCTGCGATGCGACGGGTGAGGCCCTGCCGACGACCGGGGGCGGCCCGCTGGAGGCCTACCGCTTCCGCAAGGACCGCGCCGACCATCGGGAGGAGCAGATCATCGTGCGCCTGCGCGCTGGCCAGTTCGAAGTGCAGACCCGCCCTAACCGCAGCTTTGACGAAAACGCCCGGTCCTTCTTCGAGCGTGACTGGCCGGCATGGTTGACCGGTGGCATTTACGATCTGGAGGCATCGTGCTGACTTTCCCCTCCCGCAAGATGCTGTCCATCGGCGAGGCGATGGTGGAAATGGCCCCGGTCGGCGACGACCTGTACCGCCGCGCCTTCGCTGGGGATACGTTCAACACCGCGTGGCATCTGGCACAGAGGCTTGGCACGCTGGCACGGGTCGGGTTTGTGACGCGCATCGGGCAGGACCAGCTTTCCAATGCCTTCGCGGCAGAACTGGCGGCAGATGGACTTGATATCAGCGGCATCAGCCGCGACCCTAGGCGGCATATGGGGCTGTATGTCATCCAGCTTGACGGCGTGGAGCGAAGTTTTCATTACTGGCGCGACAGTTCGGCCGCAAAGTTGCTGGCGGATGATCCGGCAGAACTCAGCAAAGCTCTGGAGGGGGCGGGTCTGATTCATCTGTCGGGAATCACCCTTGCCATTCTGTCGCCCGCAGCCCGCCAGTCCCTGTTTGCCGTGCTGGCAAAGGTGCGGCAAGGCGGGGCGGTGGTGTCGTTTGATCCGAATATCAGGCCAAGGCTGTGGTCCTCGGTCGAGGAAATCCGCGTGACCGTCGCAGCTATGCTGCAGATCACAGATATAGCCCTGCCGAGCTTCGACGATGAAGTCGCCCATCTTCAGGACAAGACACCCGCGGACACGATCCGCAGGATGCGGGCCGCCGGCGTGCGCGAGGTTGTGGTCAAGGATGGCGCCGGCCCGGTGCAGTTCCACTTTGACGGCCAGTCCGGCGCGGTTCCGACACCGCCGGTGCGCGACATCCGTGACACGACCGGTGCGGGGGATGCCTTCAACGCGGGCTATCTGGCGGCAAGGCTAATGGGGCTGGACTCGCAGCGCGCCATCGCTTCGGGTCAGATGCTTGCGGGCGAGGTCTTGAAACACCCCGGTGCGCGCGCGCCCAAAGCGGCCATCACCGCTCTGCCCCCCTTTGAGGTCTGAGGGTCGCATTCTGATTGACAGAATATAGAACGTTCCAATATGCCTTTGGAACGATCCTGACGGGAGGAATCATGGGAAAACTGGTCTCATTGGAACACGCCGCAGCCCGTATCCCGGATGGCGCGGTGATCACGATTTCCTCATCCTCCGCACTCGGCTGTCCGGACAAAATGCTGTGGGCGATTGGAGAGCGGTTCCGGGCCGAAGGCCATCCTAGGGGCATCACGGCGCTCAGCCCGATTGCGGCGGGGGATATGTACGGGGTCAAGGGCATTGACCATCTGGCGCAGGACGGGCTGCTGACGCGGATATTGGCGGGGTCCTATCCCTCGGGCTCGTCGAACCTGCCGATGCCGGAAATCTGGAAGATGGTGACCGAGGATCGCATCCCTGCCTACAACGTCCCCTCTGGCATCATGTTCGACATGCACCGCGACGTGGCGGCGCTGAAGCCGGGTGTGCTGACGCGGGTTGGCCTTGAAACCTTCGCCGACCCCATCCGTGAGGGCTGTGCGATGAACGCCAAGGGGGCGGCCAAACCCATCGTCCACCGTGTGGAGTTTGGCGGCCAAATATGGCTGCATTTCCCCAACATCGTCCCCAATGTCTGCATCCTGCGCGCTACCACAGCGGACGAACACGGCAACCTGACGTACGAACACGAAGGCGCTTACCTTGGCGGTCTCGACCAAGCGATTGCCACCCGCAACCACGGCGGACTGGTGATTGCGCAGGTCAAGCGGGTGACGGCCCGCGGCTCGCTCCGCCCACATGACGTGCGGGTGCCGGGGCATCTGATTGACCTGATCGTGCTAGACCCGGACCAGAAACAAACCTGCGAGACGCCCTATGACCCGGCGATTTCCGGCGAGATCATGCGTCCGTGGGACACCTTCGCCCGTGCTGCGCATGGCGTCGAAAAGGTCATCGCCCGCCGCGCCGCGATGGAGCTTCGCGCAGGCATGACCGCCAACCTCGGCTTCGGCATCTCGGCCATGGTGCCCTATGTCCTGCTGGAGGAAGGCGCGCCGCAGGCGGTGACTTGGGCCATTGAACAGGGCGCCGTGGGGGGCATGCCGCTGACCGGCTTCGCCTTCGGCTGCGCCAGCAATGCCGATGCCTTCATGCCCTCCCCCAACCAGTTTTCCTACTTCCAAGGTGGCGGCTTTGACATGTGCTTCCTGTCCTTCATGGAAGTTGATGTGGAGGGAAACGTCAACGTCTCCAAACTGGGCAAGAAGCCCTACCTGACGGCGGGCTGCGGTGGCTTTGTCGACATCACCTCGCATGCCAAAGAGATTGTGTTCTCCGGCTGGTTCGAGGCCGGGGCAGAGATTGCGCTGACCGAGCAAGGGGTGACAGTCACCAAGCCCGGCAAGTTCACCAAGATGGTCGAGAAGGTGGAGCATGTCACCTTCGCGGGCAAGCGGGCCGTGGCGCAGGGGCAGAAGGTGCTTTACGTGACCGAGCGTTGCGTGATCCGCCTGACCGCCGAGGGGCTGGTGGCAACCGAGATCATGCCGGGCATTGACCCCGAGCGGGATATTGTGGCGTCAAGCCTCGGCCGGGTGAAGCTGGCCCCCGACACAAAGGTCATGCCGCTGTCGTTGCTGAAGCAGGGCGCGATGGGGTGGCAGCCATGAGCGATGTGCTGCTGCTGCGCCACGGCGAGATTGCCGAACTGCGTCTCGACAACCCTGCCAAGCTGAACGCGCTGACGGTGCCCATGCTGCAGGCATTGGACGCGCATCTGGATATGATCGACCGCGACCCCGACATCCGCTTCGTGCTCGTGTCGGCCTCTGCCTCGAAGGCTTTCTGTGCGGGGGCGGATATCACTGCATGGGGCGACTTGTCGCCTGCGGAATTCGCTCGGGTCTGGGTGCGCCAGGGCCATCGGATCTTCGACAAGCTGGCACGTCTGTCAAAGCCAACGATTGCGGTCCTGGAGGCTTTTGCCGTGGGCGGCGGGCTTGAACTCGCCTCGGCCTGCGACATCAGGGTGATGTCGCCCAAGGCCACCATTGGGATGCCAGAGGCCAGTGTCGGCATCGTGCCGGGCTGGTCTGGCACGCAAAGGCTTGCCCGTTTGTTGCCTGAGGCCGTGCTGAAAGAGATGGTCCTGTTCGGGCGCCGGATCACAGCCGAACGGGCATTCGCTTTGGGCTTTGCCGCCGAGGTCGCCGATGACGCGGCCGCTGCCGCGATGGAGATTGTCGAGCGCGCCTTGTCATCGTCTCCACGTGCGACCGAAGTTGCCAAGTACATGATCCACGCGGCGGTGGGCGAGGATTCCTCGGCCATGATCGAGGCTTTGGGGTCGGGCATGACGGTCGCCACTGCCGACAAGGCTGAAGGCGTGGCTGCCTTCCGCGCCAAGCGAAAGCCGGTGTTCCGCGGCGAGTAAATGAACCACATGGCTCTGATTGCCGACCCGGATGTGCCCCGTGGGATGATGTTCTGATAAACCGGCATCTGATCGGCTGGATTTGGCAGGACAGCGCCCGCCGACTGGGTTTCCCTCTCGCCCGGACTGATGGTGAGCCTCTACCAAAGCCTGCGTTGCAGAGACCGAAGCCGCCATTCCTGCGGCGCGCGTGACCTTTGACGCGGGGTATTGGTTGACACCAGTGGGATCAACACCTGGATGGGCGGTTTCCCGGAACTGACCGTCGGCCGCATGAACCAAAGCGGCTCGGGGCGTGAGATCGGGTCTTTCGGGTTGGATGAGTTTCTTTAGGTCAAGACCGTGGATATGCCAGTTGGCCGAACGCGGGCAAACTTTGTGCGCGCCTGATCAGCTTAAGGGGCCGAAACGGCGAGCGAACTCCGCGACCTGCGCCAGACCCTCGGCATCCGGCCTTTGCGCCGGAGCGCGGTCATGGGTGGGCAGGCCTGCCCGGGCGGTGAAAAGGCGCTTGCCGTAGCAGATCAGATGCTCAATCGACTGCATGATGAAATTGATGGCGGGAAGGGTTTCCTGATGCAACGCCAGGGCCTTGACCCGGTCACCCGCATCATATGCCTGCATCACTCGCACGCCATAGTCCACCATATCGGGGGCGAGAAGGAACCCCTCGCAGCCCGCATCCAGACACTCGATCATCTCCAGCCCGCCACGGCCGTTGAAGACCTTGAACGCGGGACCGGCCAGCGCGATCAGCTTCGAAGCCCCCTCGGCCGAGGATTCCGACTTGATCAGGGTGAAGTTGGCGTGATCGGCGCGCAGGCGGGTGATGTCGTCATCCGACAGGCCGCGTCCAAGGTATTGCGGGGCGTTCTGGATGGCCACCGGCAGGGATGTTGACCGCATGACGCGACCGAAGAAATCCAGATATTCCTCGGCCGGATAAGACCCAACGGCGGGCGGCTGCAGGATCAACCAAGTGGCGCCTACCTTTTCGGCATGGCGGACCATGGCGATTTGTTCCGCCACAGAAGCGCCGGTGATGGTGAAGGCCAGGGGCGCTCGGCCCGCGACATCCTCGGCCACCCACTCCATCACGGTCTGGCGTTCTTCGAAGGACAGTTTTGCCACCTCGGTCGCAAGGCCAAGGGCGGCGATGCCTACCACCTCGGCGGCAAGGCAAAGCTCCACCTGCAGGCGCATGGCGTCACGGTCCAGCCGTTCATCGGCATCAAACAGAGCGTAAAGTATGGCGTGAACGCCGTGCATCAGTGGCTTTCGCGCGGCACATCCGCGCCGCGCCGCCCGACAAGGAAATCAAGGTCCGCGCCCACATCAGCCCCCTGAACATGTGTGACATACAGGGTCTCGTAGCCACCGCGATAGGTGCGGGGCTTGGGCTTCCAGGCCGCCGCGCGGGCGGCCAGTTCCTCTGCCGGGACCAGCAGGTCCAGACGCCGGGCGGCAACATCAAGGCTGATCTCGTCGCCCGTCTGTACCAGGGCCAAAGGCCCACCCGCCGTCGCCTCGGGTGCCACATGCAGCACAACGGTGCCATAGGCCGTCCCGGACATGCGGGCATCCGAAATCCGCACCATATCGCGGATACCCTGCGCCAGCAGCTTCTTCGGCAGTGCCATGTTGCCGACCTCGGCCATACCCGGGTAGCCCTTGGGTCCGCAATTGCGCAAAACCATGATCGAGGTTGCGTCAATCTCAAGGTCCGGATCGTCAACCCGCGCCTTGTAGTCGTCGATATCGTCGAAAACGACCGCCTTGCCCCGATGTTGCATCAACTCGGGTGTTGCCGCCGAAGGCTTCAGGATTGCCCCATTCGGCGCCAGATTGCCGCGCAGTACGGCCAGCCCGCCATCCTCGACAAGCGGGTTCGACAGCGGGCGGATCACTTCGTCATCGAAGATTTCCACGCCGTCCAGCCGGTCGCGCACGGTCGTCCCGGTTGCCGTCATGGCATCCAGATGCAGCAGATGCTCGATCCGCTTCATGACTGCAGGTATGCCTCCTGCGTAGGCCAATTCTTCCATCAGGAAGCGGCCCGAGGGCATCAGGTCTGCCACGGTCGGCACGTCGCGGCCGACGCGGTCCCAGTCGTCCAGCGTCAGGTCTACGCCGATCCGCCCGGCGATGGCCAGAAGATGAACCACAGCATTGGTCGAGCCGCCTATGGCACCAATCACCTTGATGGCGTTTTCGAACGCTTGTTTGGTCAGGATCTGTGACAGGGTCTGATCCTGCCGCACCATCTCGACAATCCTGCGGCCCGAGGCGCGGGCCAACCGTGCCCGCCGCGCATCAACCGCAGGCCAGGCGGCATTGCCGGGCAGGGTAATCCCCAAAGCCTCTACCATCGAGGCCATGGTTGAGGCCGTTCCCATCGTCATGCAATGGCCCGGTGAGCGTGACATGGCACTTTCGGCATTGGCGAATTCGGCAGGTGACATCTTGCCAGCCCGCACCTCTTCCGAGAATTTCCAGACATCAGTGCCAGACCCGATGGCCTTGCCCCGATAGCGCCCGTTCAGCATCGGCCCGCCAGAGACGGCGATGGTCGGCAGGTCACAGGTGGCCGCGCCCATGACCAAGGATGGCGTGGTCTTGTCACACCCCACCATCAGCACAACGCCGTCCATCGGATTGGCGCGGATCGCTTCCTCGACATCCATCGAGGCGAGATTGCGGAACAGCATTGCTGTGGGCCGCAGGTTGCTTTCGCCGCAGGAGAAGACCGGAAATTCCAAGGGCAACCCGCCCGCTTCAAGGACGCCCGCCTTGATGTGAGTGATCAACTCGCGGAAATGGGCGTTGCAGGGCGTGAACTCGCTGAAGGTGTTGCAGATGCCGATGATCGGACGGCCATCGAAGGCGTCATCCGGCAGGCCGTTGTTCTTCATCCACGACCGGTGGATGAAGCCATCCTTGTCCTGCCCGCCGAACCATGCCTGAGAGCGAAGCTTCTTCATCCGGCGAACCTCGCCGTGAGGCCGCCATCAACGCGCCAATTGGCGCCTGTGACGAACGATGCCTCATCCGACAGAAGAAAGGCGATGCAATTGGCAATCTCGCGCGGCTGGGCCATGCGACCCATGGCATGAGCCTTCAGGACCTGCTCGCGCAGGGCTGGGTCGTTCTTCTCGAAGAACTCTTGCACGAGGAAGGTCTCGGTATAGCCCGGCGAAAGCGCATTGACGCGGATTTGATGCGGCCCGACTTCCAGCGCCAGCGAACGGGTCAGCCCGACCAGCCCGGATTTCGCTGCGGCATAAGGGAACATGCCCGGATAGGTCATGTCGGCGTGAACCGAAGCAATGTTGACGATGCTCCCCCTTTGGGCCGCAATCATCCCCGGAAGAACCGCCCGCGCCATCAGCCACGCGGCCTTGAGGTCGACCGAGAAGACATCGTCCCACTCGGCTTCCGTCATCTTGACCGGATCGGCGTAGGAGTTCTTACCGGCGTTGTTCACAAGCCCCGTCACCGGGCCGAACTTCGCAACAGCCGCCTCAACCGCCCGGTTAATGTCGACAGCATTGGTCACATCCGCCGCCAACGAAAGCCCGTTCGCCCCAAGGTCAGGCCCGGCAATGATGTCCAGCGAGGTGACTTTGGCCCCCTCCTCCAGCGCCTTTTTCACGGTGGCAGCGCCGATGCCCCGGCTGCCGCCTGTCACCAGAATGTGGTGCCCGGAAAGCCGCATCACCAATCCGCCACCGCGCCGTCGTGGTGGTACCACTGGACGGGATTGACGTCTTGGTAGGGGTGCTTGGCGGCCTCCTTGAAGTTGATCTCGATGCCGATGCCGGGTTTTTGCGAGGGTTCCACATAGCCGCCTTGAATGGGCGTGACGCCGGACACGATGTCATCGCGCCAGGGCACATCTGACCGCATCACCTCCTGGATCAGGAAGTTCGGTGTGGCGAAGCCGAGGTGAATGTTGACCATCGTGGCAATCGGGCCAAGAGGATTGTGCGGGGCCATAGATACGCCGAAGGTGTCGCACAAGGCGGCGATGCGCCTGACTTCGGTCAGGCCTCCTGCGTGACAGACATCGGGTTGGGCGACGGCGATTGCTCCAGACAGCAGCAGGGGCAAGAAGTCGCGGCGGTGGCAGAGGCGCTCGCCTGCCGCGATCGGGATGCGCGTAGAGCGGGCGACGCGGGCGGTGCCCTCGTGGTCCTCTGGCTGGCAGGGCTCCTCAATGAACCACGGACGGAACGGTGCCAGAACCTCGCAATACTGGATCGCCATCGCGGCAGAGGTGCGGCCGTGCAGATCGACCATGATGTCCATATCGTCGCCTGCGCCCTCGCGGGCGGCGGCCATCAGAGCCTCGGCCTGTTTCAGCGCTGACAGGCCGTCCAGGGGGGCAGTTTTGCCCACCGCGAGGATCTTCACCGCTGAGAAGCCATCGGCCTTGGACTGCGCTGCCTTCTCGGCGAAGGAGCCGACCTGCGCGGAGTCATAGACCGAGTTGCTGTCGCCGCCGCCGAGGTGGTCATACATCCTGAGCCGCGTCTTGCATTGGCCGCCCAGAAGCTGCCACAGCGGGATGCCCAAGTCCTTCGACTTCAAGTCATGCAGCGCCTGATCTATGCCCGACAGCGCCGACATGGTGACAATTCCGCCCTTGAAGAAAGGATGGCGGAACATGATCTGCCAGAGATGCTCGATATTCCTCGGATCCTGGCCGATCACCAGCAGCGCCAGGTCCTCCACCGCGCCGACAACGCCACGTGTCTGGAATTCCAGCGTCGCCTCGCCGAGGCCGTAAAGCCCCGGCTGATCGGTCTCCACCCGCACGAAGACCCAGTTGCGCATCTTGGCGTTGACGACCGAGGTGGTGATGCGGGTAATCTTCATCTTACCGCCCCGTGATCGACTGACGGCGGATCTTGCGGTCGATGATGGTCTGCAGGACGACCGAGATCACGATCACCAGACCGAAGCAAAGCTGGGTGTAGAAGGCGTTGATCCCGGCCGAGACGATCCCGGCGTTGATCGCCCCGATGATGTAGCTGGCGACGAACGATCCGATCACCGACCCCGTGCCGCCGAACACCGAGGTGCCGCCGAGGAAGACCGAGGCGATGGTGTTCAAGAGGAACCCGTCCCCAGTCGTCGGCCAGAAGTAATAGCCGTAGATCGAGGTCATCAGGCCGGCAAACACGCCCACGACTCCGGTCAGCATGAAGGCGCGGGTCTTCACCGAAACCGCGTTGATCCCCATCAGCCGGGCCGAGGTCGGGTTGTCCCCCACCAGAAACACATGCGCGCCAAAGCGGGTACGGTTCAGGAGCAACCACGTGGCGCCCAAAAGCACAATCATCCAGATCGTCTGCACGGGAATGCCGAAATAGCTCTCGCGCAGCAGGGCGTGCAGGCCAGGATACATTTCGGCGGTCAGGGGCACGCCAGTGCCGTTCATGATGACCAGTTCGATCCCGCGGAACAGGAAGGATGTGCCGATGGTGATCACCAGTGAGGGGATGTTCAGCCACGACACCAGAAAGCCGTTGATCCAGCCACAGGCCGCTCCGGTCGCCAGACCAAGCAGAAGCGCAATCGGCCACGGCACGCCATGCGTCACCGCCAGGCAGAAGATCGCGGTGCCCAAAGCCATGATCGAGGGGAACGACAGGTCAATCTCGCCCGTGATGACGACGAAGGTCAGGGCAAGGGCGATGATGCCGAATTGCGGAGTGGTTTGCGCAAAGGCCACGTAGATGAAGGTGTTCATGAACACCGTCGGCGCGGCGATCACGAAGCCGAGCCACATCACCAGACCGACGCCGATAATGCCCAGTTGGCTGCCATAGCGGCGCAGGAACGAAGGTGGCGCCACGCGGTTGTTCTTGGGTTTTTCCGACATGGCTTACTCCAGCGTTCCGGTCCGGGCGACCCGGTACAGGCGGTCAATCAGCTCTTCCATGGAGATCTGGCTCTTGTCATAGACGCCAGCCACCTTGCCACGGTCGAGCACGTAAAGGCGGTCCACCACCGGATAGACGTGGAAGATGTTGTGGTCGATGAAGATGGCCGATTTGCCAGCCTTCTTGATATTGCTAACGAAATCTAGGGTCTTCTTGGTCTCGGTCAGCGAAAGCCCCATCGTAGGCTCATCCAGAATGACCAATTGCGCATCGAAGTACAACGCCCGCGTGATTGCCACGCCCTGCTTTTCACCGCCCGACATGGTGGTCACCACGTTGTCAGGATGCACGGCAGCAGAGGTGAAGCCCATGTGTTCGGACATCAGCCGCGCGGATTCCTCGCGCATCTTCTTCACGTCCAGCAGGCCCCATTTGGTCCGAGGCTCGCGCCCCATGAACATGTTGCGCCAGATCGGCTGCTTCTCGCAGAGCGCGCGTTCCTGATAGACCGTCTCGATGCCCAAACCACGGGCGCGGGCCACCGACCAGTCGTCGATCTTCTGGCCCTTGAAGAACACATCGCCACCCGGATCGGGCTTGTGAAAGCCCATCACGGTCTTGACCAGCGTCGATTTTCCGGCCCCGTTGTCGCCCAGAAGGCCCACGATCTCGCCGGGATAGACGGCAAAGTTGATGTCCGACAGCGAGCGGACCTCGCCAAAAGTCTTGGAGACGTTGCGCAGTTCTATAACCGGCGTCGCCCCCGGACGGGGTGAAGCTTCAGCCATCATGGCACCTTTGAATGGGAAAGGGGGGCCGTGAAGCCCCCCTTGAAGGTTAGCGGATTTCGACGGCAGCCAAAGGCGCCACGGCATCCACGTTGGTCGAGTCCACGAAGGCCCCGGCGGTGTTGATGTCCAGACCAGAGAAGCCGTACTTCTTGGTCAGGCAGATGTTCAGGATCGGCAGATAGCCTTGCAGGAAGGGCTGCTGGTCGATCACGAGGTTCTGGTAGCCGTCCTTCACCGCTTGGGCGGTGTTGGGCGACATGTCGAAGCCCGCAAAGTAGACTTGGCCCGGGGTCAGACCAGCGGCCTTGGCATAGACGCCGACGTTGGAGGTCAGGCCGCCGTGGTCGGTGACGACGATCTTGATGCCCGGGTTTGCACCCATGACACCGACGAAGGTCGCGGTGCCGGCATTCGGGTCAGCGTTGGTCGCAGCGTCGATTTCCTGATAGATGATGTTGGCGCCAGCCTCGGTGAAGGCATCAAGCACGCCCACGGTGCGCTGGCCACGGTCGCCGCCCTGGCCCTTCAGGCCCCAGACGAACACCGAGTCACCCTTTTGCAGATTGGCACGCTTCGCGGCCTCTGCGCCCAGGGCATGACCGGCCGAGTAGTTCGGTGCGCCGACATAGCCAAAGCCGTTCGGAGCGTACTTCTTCTGGCTGTCCGGCAGCGAGGTGTTCAGCGAGGTGAAGATCGTGCCCTGTGCATAGGCTTGGTCAACGATCGGCCCAGTGGCAGGCTCGCCCGCGAAACCATAGGTCGCGATGCCGTCAACCTTGGTTGCTACAGCTTGCTGGATCTGCTGCAGCATCTTGTTCGGATCCCAATCCGAGAAGTAGTAGGTCACGGTCGGCCCAAGGTCCAACTCGGCCTGCTTGAAGCCGTTATAGACGTTGTTGGCGAACACGCCGCCCTGCGGGCCACCCGGGAAGGCGGCGATGGTGACACCCGAGCACCACTTGGGCGTCGGATCGCCTGCCATGGCCGTCGTGGCCATCAACGACAGGACAAGAGCGGAACCGGCAACAGCACGGCTCAGCGACACGTTGAGTTTCATTGCATCCTCCCAATTGGATCTACCCGCTTATGCTGTTCAGCGCATTTTGCGTGTGAGCGAAAGGCTAGGGGAAGCATATAAGTTTGTAAAGCGAGATTCCCGAAGTGCCGCCGAAACCCGTGGCATATGCCAGTAACTCAAGGATTATTGCCGCATCGCAGCTAGTTCCGGGCGAAATGCTGCGCTTGCACAGCCAACCCAAATGTTTACGCAGGCCAACTTATCATATACCTTTTCCGATATGACCCGACTCACAACCCCTTCCGCCCGCATTCTTCCCCTTGCCTCAGCCGCCGCTTCCGTGGCCGATCAGTTGGGGCAGCGCATCGTTTCCCTGCATCACCCGGGCGCGCAACTGCCGTCAGAAGCCGAGATGGCAGCCGATTTCAGCGTTAGCCGCATCACGATCCGCGAGGCGTTGAAGATCCTGTCCGGTCGCGGACTTGTCAGCATGGCACGCGGACGGAAGGCCGTGGTGACCCAGCCTGATGGGGCGATGTTCGGGGCCTTTCTGACCTCGCTCATCAAGTCTGACCCCAAGAGCCTTTTCGATCTGCTGCAGGTTCGGCGGTCGTTGGAAATCCAGTCCGTCGTGCTTGCCATCCGACATGCAAGCCGTGCCGGACTTGCGGCGGTAGAAGGGGCGCTCACCGCCATGCGGACGGCGGCAGCTGTGATCGACGCTGGCGGCGAGGGGCCGGAGGCCGAACTGGCCTTCCACCTTGCCGATGTGCGCTTTCACGAGGCTTTGGCGCTGTCCGGTGGCAACCGTGTCCTGACCTATCTGTTCGAGGCCATGGAATCCTCGCTGTTGGAGGCTTTTACCACCTCGCATCGCGGGCAGCGGCTGGCGGGGCAGACGATGGAGAATCTGTGCCAGACCCATGCGCTGATCTTCCAGCACATCACAGCGCGTGAGGAGAAGCCTGCCGTCGAGGCGATGATTGCCATTCTTGACAGTGCCGAGGCGAACCTGCGCGCGGCGGTTGGCAATATGTAGAAAGGGCCGCAGGTTTCCCGGCGGCCCCTTGGAAATCAAGCGCTCTACGATTACGCGGCGGCGTAGTCCGAATAGCCCGTGGCGCCCGGCGTGTAGAACAGGTCGAAGTTCGGCGCAGCCAGAGCGGTGCCGTTCTTCAGGCGCGCCACCAGATCGGGGTTCGCTATGAAGGCGCGGCCGATGCCGACCAGATCGGTCTCACCGGCATCCAAAGCGGCCTGACCCGAGGCCAGATCAAAGCTGCCGCCGAGGAAGAAGGTGCGCGGCCATGCGGCGTGCAGGGCTTTCAGGAATTCAGCCGGGATCGCCGGGTTGCCCATGGCGGCGTGGTTTGCCACGTGCAGATAGACCAGACCCGCGTCCGCCAAAGCCTTGGCCAGCGCCAGATAGGTCTCGTCCACTTCCGGATAGGGCGTCATGCCCGAAGCCATGCCGTAGGGCGAAATCCGGATGCCGACCTTGTCGCCACCGATCGCGGCGACAACGGCCTGTGCAACCTCAACCACGAAGCGAATGCGGTTCTCGACCGAGCCGCCATAGGAATCGGTGCGCTGGTTGGTGTGCGGCGACAGGAACTGTTCCAGCAGGTAGCCGTTGGCGGAGTGGAGTTCCACACCATCAAAGCCCGCCGCGACGGCGTTCTTGGAGGCGTTCACGAACTCGTCCCGGGCTGCCACGATATCGGCGGCTGTCATTTCTTCCGGCACCGGGTAATCCTGCATGCCGGCAGCATCGGTGTACATCTGGCCAGCCAAGGCGACGGGCGAGGGCGCCACGATCCGGGCCGAGGCTTCCATGTTGGCCTTATGGCTGACGCGACCGGTGTGCATCAACTGCGCGAAGATCACGCCGCCCTTGGCATGAACGGCAGCCGCAACGGGTGTCCACGCCGCGACCTGCGCATCGTTCCACAGCCCCGGCTGGCGAGTATAGCCGCGACCGTTGGCTGAAGGTGCCGTGCCTTCCGTCACGATCAGCCCTGCCGTGGCGCGCTGGCCGTAGTAGTCCGCCATGATCGCTGTCGGCACCGCATCCGCATCGGCGCGGCAGCGGGTCATCGGATTCATGACGAACCGGTTGGCCAGGTGGTGCGAGCCCATGGTGTAGGGATCGAAGACGGAGAGATGAGCCATGTCATTTCCTTTGAGGAGATTCGCTGCGCGCAACATCATCAGTTTGCCCGCAAGAGCAACGGCGCAATCAGCCTGTCGACTGTGCGCCGCTGCACGATTACCCTGCTTGAAATTCAGCGGCCTTGCGCTGGGTTAGCCCGCGCGCACCGTCTCGATCATCAGCGTCACATTGTCGGGGTTTGCATCAGGCGTGATGCCATGGCCGAGGTTGAAGATATGCGGCCCGTTCTTGAAGGCCTGCACGACACGCTTGGTTTCACGCACCAAAGCCTCGCCGCCTGTCACCATATGTTCGGGCGCAAGGTTGCCCTGAACGCAGCCCGAAACCTGCACCTTCTCTGCCGCCCATTCCGGACTGACCGAGTTGTCAATCGCCACGCAATCCGCTCCGGTTGCGGCGGCAAAGCCGATGTAACCCTCACCGGCTTCACGTGGGAAGGCGATGACGGGCAGACCGGGATGGCGGGCCTTGAGGGCTTGGATGATCCGGGCGGCGGGCTGCACGGCAAAATCGGTGAAATCCTGCCCCTTAAGGCTGCCCGCCCAGCTGTCAAACAGCTTTACCACTTCGGCCCCTGCCAAAACCTGCATCGACAGATATTCGATGGTGGCTTCAGTTATGACATCGATCAACGCCGAGAAGGTCGCACGATCCGCCGCCTTCAGCGCATGCGCAGCCCCTTGGTCCTTGCTGCCCCGCCCGGCGATCATATAGGTCGCCACGGTCCAAGGCGCTCCGGCAAAACCGATCAGCGCCGTCTCTTTCGGCAGTTCTCGCGCCAGAATCCGCACGGTTTCATAGATCGGCCCCAGCTTTTCGTGAATGTCGTCTTTTGACTTCAGCGCCTGCACGCCACCCATCGTTGTGATGGTCGACAGACGCGGCCCCTCGCCGGTTTCAAACCACAGGTCGGCCCCCAAGGCCTGAGGCAACAGAAGGATGTCGGCAAACAGGATCGCAGCATCAAATCTATAGCGGCGGATCGGTTGCAGCGTCACCTCGGCGGCAAGGTGCGAGTTGTAGCACAGCGACAAGAAATCGCCCGCCTGCGCCCGCGTGGCGCGGTATTCCGGCAGATAGCGCCCGGCTTGCCGCATCATCCAGATCGGCGGGGTGGGAAGGGTCTCGCCCGCCAAAGCGCGCAGTAGGGTTTTCTGGGTCATGGCAGGCTCCGTATCGAATTGCGTCTTTGACAGCATAGGATGATTTCACCGTCTTGTGCCAGTTGTCAGGGCAGATTGACAGCGTTATGCCTAAGCCATGACACACGCGCTTCCCAGCCCCGCCCAACCCTTCAAGATCGGCACCCGTGGATCTCCGCTTGCCCTTTGGCAGGCGCATGAGGTCCGCCGCAGTCTGATGGAGGCGTTTGCCCTGCCGATTGAGGCGTTCGAGGTGGTGGTGATCAAGGTCACCGGAGACCAGATCCTCGACAAGGCGCTGAAGGAAATCGGCGGCAAGGGGCTGTTCACCCGCGAAATCGAAGAGGCATTGCTGGCCGGCGGCATCGACATTGCGGTCCATTCCATGAAGGACATGCCGACGATCCAGCCCGACGGTCTGCTGCTGGATTGCTACCTGCCTCGGGAAGATGTGCGCGATGGCTTCGTCTCGCCCACGGTTCCTGCCCTTATGGAATTGCCGGAGGGAGCGGTCGTCGGCTCCTCCAGCCTGCGGCGCCGGGCGCAACTGGCGCATCGGCGGCCGGATTTGAAGCTGGTGGAATTTCGCGGCAATGTGCAGACCCGCATGAAGAAGCTCGAAGACGGCGTGGCGCTGGCGACGTTCCTTGCGATGGCGGGGCTGAACCGTCTGGGCATGGCCCACGCGGCACGGTCTGCGATAGCCGTGGATGAAATGCTGCCCGCCGTGGCCCAAGGCGCAATTGGGATCGAGCGGCGCAGCGCTGACCCTCGGGCCGAGGCGCTGCTGGCAGCGATCCACCACACGCCCACCGGTCAGCAGTTGACGGCCGAGCGGTCGTTCCTCGCCCATCTCGACGGCTCCTGCGAGACGCCGATTGCCGGGCTTGCGGTGCTGGAGGGCGATGGCCTTTGGCTGCGCGGGGAAATCCTGCGCCCTGATGGCTCCAAGGTGATCGCGGGCAATCTGAGAGGCCCGATTGCCGATGCCGCCGAGATTGGCCGCACTTTAGCCGCCGACCTTCTGGGTCGTGCAGGTCCCGGGTTCTTCAGCTAAACATCATAGCGCGTGACGCCCCGGCGGAGTTCATCCACCGGCTGGGTCAGGATCGCCGCCTGATGCGCGCGTTGGTCGCAACTTGCGCGCGGGCAGATGCGGCAGTTGATGCCGATTTGGGTCATCCTTGCGTCGGGCATCGAGAAGCTCTCGGCATATCCGATTTCCGTTGCGTACTGGATGGCACAGCCCATCGCCACCGCCAACCGGTTGTCCTGCGCGTGCCGCTCCCATGTCGGGCGGTCGACGGTGCGCGAGAAGACGAAGAACTGGCTGCGGTCGGGCATCTCCACGAACTGCGGCATGATGCGGCCGGGGGTGCGGAAGCTGGTGTGCACGTCCAGCCGGGGACAGGCGCCGCCGTATTCGGCAAGGTGGAAGTCTGACGCGTTGAAGCGCTTGGTTACATTGCCGCCCTTGTCGATGCGCAGGAAGAAGAAAGGGACACCCTGAGCGCCCTCGCGCTGCAAGGTGGTGGCGCGGTGGCAGGCCTGTTCAAAGCTGACACCGAAGCGCGTGGCGATATGGTCGAAGTCGTATTTCGACGCCTTCGCCTCGGCCAGAAATGCCGCGTAGGGCATCAGCACGGCTGCAGCGAAGTAGTTCGCCAGTTCCACCCGCAACCGTGCCACGCCACGCGGGTCCGTGATGCCGCTGCGCTGGATCAGGGTGTCCAAGAGGGCGCGCTGCTCCAACAGACCGGCCATATGGACCAGTTGGAAGGTCCGGTTCGGGTGATCCAGCGCCTCTGAAAGTAAGATCTCTCGCCGGTTTTCGTCATATTGGCGCAGCGCGCCGGGCAGGTCCTCGACCCGACAAAGACGAACGTTGACGCCGAGCGTATCGCGCAGGCGGCGTTTCAGGGCGACATACAGTTCATCTCGGTCAATGGGTTCGGGCCAGAACAACCCTGCCGCTTCCTCCAGTTCCCGGAAATGATTCCGGTTGCGGCGGAAGATGTCATGCACGGCGGCTTCCGGAGAAGCCGTCAACTGCGGCCCGCCGCTTTCCGTCAGGGACAAAAGCTGGTCCGACACCACTTGATAGCTGCGATAAAGTGTCATGAAGCTTTGCACCAGACCCGGAGCATGCACCAAGGCCGCCCGCAACTGAGGCAGGTCGGGGCGGGTCTGGGTGAACAGCGGCCCCTGAATCACCGCCCGCAAGTCGGCGAGTTGGGCCGTGCCGTCTTCCTCGGCAATGTCGCGCCAGTCAACGCCATAGGCCTCGAACACGCGCAACAGAACCTGAACCGACACCGATCTTTCGTTGTTTTCCAGCAGGTTGACGTAAGACGGGCTGATCCCAAGCACCTTGGCCATCGCGCCTTGGGTCTCGCCCCGCTCCAGTCGCAGACGCCGCAGATGGGGGCCGATGAAGGTCTTTTGCATACCGTCGCACACATTGAGTGATTTGTCGTGTTTACAATATCACATTTCTGAAATTCTGTAAACTTTCGCATTCACAGCGCAACCTGTTTTCATTTTGCATAAATCTTCGACGGTGCGAAAGGGGGCCCAAGCAAAGCGGAGGACCCCATGCGTACTGGCATCAATCACCTGTTCATTCCCGGCCCGACCAACGTTCCCGAAAGCGTCCGTCAGGCGATGAACGTGCCAATGCAGGATCACCGCGCCCATGACTTCGGTGCGCCGAATGTGGGCATGTTCCGCGACCTGAAATCGCTGTTCCGCACCAAGGATGGCCATGTGCTCTTGTTCCCCGGCTCAGGCACCGGCGCGTGGGAGGCCGCGATCACCAACACGCTGAACCCGGGCGACCGCGTTTTGATGGCGCGGCATGGCCAGTTCTCGGTCCTCTGGGCGCAGATGGCGCAGCGGTTGGGACTGAACGTTGACCTGATCGACCTTCCGTGGGGCGCAGGTGCGCCGATCAGCGAGTTTGCAAGGCTGCTGGGAGCCGACCGCAAAGGCGAGATCAAGGCGGTGTTCGTCACGCACAATGAAACTGCGACCGGCGTCACATCGGATATCGCCGCCGTCCGTCGGGTGATGGATGAGGCCTTCCACGAGGCGCTGCTGTTCGTCGATGGCGTCTCCTCCATCGGTTGCCTGCCGTTCGAGATGGACGCATGGGGCGTCGATTTGGCCGTGACGGGAAGCCAGAAGGGGCTGATGCTTCCCCCCGGTCTGGGAATCTTGGGCGTCAGCCCTAAGGCGCTGAAAGCGTCAGAGACGGCGACGATGCGTCGGGCGTACTTCGAATTCTCCGATCAGGTGAAGAACAACGAGACCGGCTACTACCCGTACACACCGCCCGTCCAACTGCTGCACGGTTTGCGTGCGGCCCTGGCCCGGATTGCCGAAGAAGGTCCGGAAAACGTCATCGCTCGTCACCGCCGCTTGGCCGCCGGTGTCCGCGCGGCTGTGAAGGCCTGGGGGCTGGAGGTTTGTGCGGAAAGCCCGTCGCTCTACTCCGACACCGTCACCGCGATCCGCACGCCCGATGGCGTTGATGCCCGCGATGTGATCCGCATCGGATACGACCGTTACAACGCCTCGTTCGGCTCGGGCCTCGGGCCGCTGGCCGGCAAGGTATTCCGCATCGGCCATATCGGTGACAGCAACGAGGGCATGTGCCTGACAGCTATCGCCCTTGCCGAACTGTGCCTCGCTGCGGCGGGCGCCACGATTCAATTCGGCTCTGGCGTTGCTGCGGCGCAGGCCGTCTATGCCCAACCCGCTATCCAGGCCGCCCAGATTGCCGCTGAATAAAAGGACTTCAAGATGAGCCACACGCTTCACCCCATGCGCAAGGCGCGCCTGCAGCGTTCGGAACTGGCGGTTCCGGCGTCCAACCCTGCGATGATCGACAAGGCGGCGGATGGTCCGGCGGATTATGTCTTTCTGGATCTGGAGGATGCCATTGCACCCTCGGAAAAAGTGCAGGCCCGCAAGAACGCCATTCAAGCGCTGAACGACATCGACTGGCGCGCCAAGGGCAAGACGGTTTCGGTGCGGATCAACGGGCTGGACACCCACTACATGTACCGCGACGTGGTGGATGTGATGGAGCAGGCCGGCGACAAAGTCGACACCCTTCTGGTGCCCAAGGTCGCCGTCACGGGAGACCTGTACATGGTGGAAGCCATGGTCAACCAGATCGAACAAGCGAAGGGCTTCACCACCCGTGTGGGCCTTGAGGCTTTGATTGAAACCGCGCTTGGCATGGCGAATGTCGAAGCCATCGCCCAGTTCGGCGGGCGGCTGGAGGCTTTGCACTTTGGAGTGGCGGATTTTGCCGCTTCCATGCGGGCGCGCACGACGAACATAGGCGGGCTGAACCCGCATTATCCGGGCGATCAGTGGCACGCCTCGATCAGCCGGATGGTGGTGGCCTGCCGGGCTTATGGCCTTCGGGCGATCGACGGCCCGTTCGGCGATTTCAGCGATCCGGAGGGCTACAAGGATGGCGCCCGCCGGGCTGCTGCTTTGGGCTGTGAGGGGAAATGGGCGATCCATCCCTCGCAGATCGCACTGGCCAATGAGGTCTTCTCGCCGCCGGAAGCCGAGGTGACCCGCGCTCGCCGCATCATCGAGGAACTGCGCAAGGCGGAAGCGCAGGGCAAAGGGGCAGCACAACTGGATGGCCGCATGATCGATGCGGCGTCTGAACGGATGGCGATGAACGTGCTGGTTCTGGCCGACGCAATCGCCGCGAAATAGGGGGAGGGACAGATGGACATTCACGAATATCAGGCCAAGGAAATCCTCGCCCGTTTTGGCGTGCCGGTGCCGCGTGGCGGGCTTGCCTACAGCCCGGAACAGGCAGGCTACAGGGCGCGGGAACTGGGCGGCAATGCCTGGGTCGTCAAGGCGCAAATCCACTCCGGTGGGCGTGGAGCTGCTGGTGGCGTGAAGCTGTGCAAGACGCCGGATGAGGTGCATGCCTTTGCGGCCACTCTGTTCGGCAAGCAGCTTGTCACCAAACAGACCGATGCCAATGGCAAGGGCGTATACCGCGTCTGGGTGGAAGGCGCATCCGACATTGCGCAGGAACTGTACCTCGGCTTCGTGCTGGACCGGAAATCGGAGCGGATCATGATCGTGGCCTCCGCCCACGGCGGGATGGAGATCGAGGATCTGGCCGACAACGACCCAACCTCGTTGCGCCGCATGACGATTGACCCGGCCGTGGGCTTGTCTGAGTTTCAGGCGCGTGAACTGGCTTTCCAGCTTGGCCTGAAAGGCGGGCAGATCGCCCAGATGGTTACGACTCTGCGCGCTTGCTACCGCGCCTATCGTGATCTGGATGCCGTGATGGTAGAGATCAATCCGTTGGTCATCACCCGCTCTGGCGACCTTGTGGCGCTGGATGCCAAGATGTCCTTCGACACCAACGCCCTGTTCCGCCAGCCGCAAATCGCCGAACTGCGCGACCGCAGCCAGGAGGACCCGCGCGAAAGCACGGCGGGCGATCACGGGCTATCCTATGTGGGTCTTGAAGGCGACATCGGCTGCATCATCAACGGCGCCGGTCTCGCTATGGCCACCATGGACATGATCAAGCTGGCCGGGGGCGAGCCTGCCAACTTCCTCGACATCGGTGGCGGCGCTTCCCCGGAGCGTGTCGTGCGGGCGTTCCGCACTGTGCTGGCCGATGGCAATGTATCGGTCATCCTTGTGAACATCTTCGCCGGCATCAACCGCTGCGATTGGGTCGCCCAAGGCGTGGTGCAGGCCTACAAGGAAGTGGGTCTGACCATTCCGGTAGTGGTCCGTCTTGCCGGCACCAATGTCGAAGAGGGCAAGGCCATCATCGACAATTCTGGTCTGCCGCTGATCTCTGCGGACAGTCTTGCGGAAGCTGCCGCTGCCGCCGTCGCCGCCCGCCCGCGTCAAGCCGCCTGAAGGAGGACAACATGGCCATTCTCATCACCGAAAGCACCCGCGTCATCGTTCAGGGCATGTCCGGCCGGATCGGCAGCTTCCACGCCGCCGACATGATCAAGCACGGCACCAATGTCGTCGGCGGCGTTACCCCCGGCAAAGGGGGGGAGACCGTCCTCGATCGCCCGCTGTTCAACACGGTGCGCGAAGCGGTGGAACAGGTCGGCGCGGAAGCCTCGCTGATTTTCGTACCGCCGCCCTTCGCGGCTGACGCGATCATGGAGGCCGCTGATGCCGGCATCAAGACCGCCGTTTGCGTCACCGACGGCATCCCCAGCCAAGACATGATGCGGGTCAAGCGGTTCCTCCGCCGCTATCCCGAGACGCGCAAGATGCGCTTGATCGGGCCGAACTGCGCGGGGATCATCTCGCCTGGAAAGGGCTTCATGGGCATCATGCCGCCGCATATCTACATGCCGGGGCGGATCGGCATCGTGGGCCGTTCCGGCACGCTGGGATATGAGGCTGCGGCGCAGATGAAGGCGCTGGGCATCGGGGTTTCCACCTCGGTCGGCATTGGTGGCGACCCGATCAACGGCTCCAGCTTCCGCGACATTCTGGAACTGTTCGAGGCTGACCCGGAGACCGATGCCGTCATGATGATCGGTGAAATAGGCGGCCCGCAGGAAGCCGAGGCCGCCGCCTATGCCCGCGACCAGATGCGCAAGCCGGTTGTGGCCTATATCGCCGGCCTTTCGGCGCCCAAGGGCCGCAAGATGGGCCATGCCGGGGCGATCGTCTCGGCCTTCGGGGAAAGCGCACAAGAGAAGGTCGAGATATTGGCTGCTGCCGGGATCACCGTGGCGCCCAACCCCTCGGCCATGGGCGAGACGATGGCCCGCGTTCTGGCCCATCGCAAAGCCGCCTGAGGCCTTGGGCAACCGCCCGTTTGCGGTTGCCCGCAGGTTCTTCGGACCAACGCGCATCGGTGCGCCGATCCGGCTCAGGGTCCAGACCGATCCGCATGACCGCCTAAAGCGGCCCGGGCGAGATTCGTATGGAGGCCGTCTTGAAGGGATATTGCGACGATATCGAAGGTCTGACCGACCTGAACAAGGATTTCCGTCATGTGCTGTACACGGGAAAAAATCTGCAGCTGGTGCTGATGTCTCTCAAACCCGGGCAAGATATCGGGGCCGAGACGCATGCCACGCATGACCAGTTCTTCCGCGTCGAAAAGGGGAAGGGCGAAATCGTCATCGACGGCGTCACGCAGGCCGTCAAATCTGGCACTGGCATCGTTGTGCCTGCCGCGGCTGTGCACAACCTGATCAACACCGGCGACAAGGCCATGAAGGTCTATACGATCTACGGGCGCCCATCCACGTCGATCAACTCGAACAGAGCACCAAAGCGATTGCGCAGGCATCGACCGAGCATTTTGACGGGTTAAGGGCCGGGGTCATCCACGGCTTGCGGCTTAGCCCGAGGTTGCCAGAGTCTCCATCATTTTCAGGGCCGTATCGAAATCACCGGCCGTAGCATCGGCGCGGGTGACCCCTTCAAACTCGAAATCTGTGGTGACGATCGGCCCGCACACAAGGATCTTGGCCTTCGGTTTGCTGATCCGAAGCCCCACGATCAGCTTCATCAAGGCGGGCAAGGACCGTTTGGTGCTGGCCGACAGACCAATCACCTGTGTGTCACGCTTGGTCATCACATCGACCAGTTCGTCATGCGAATGACCCTGGAACAGCTCGACATCCCAGCCTTGATCCCGCGCCAGGTCAGCGGCGATCGCAATGCCAAGGGTGTGGTTCTCTCCGGGGACAGCGGCGAACATGGCGGTGCGGCGCAGGTCGCTCGACTGCACATGTTTTTGCAACCGAAGGATACGCAGGATCGCATAAATCCGTCCCGCAGCAATCGTCACACGGTAGAACGAAATCTTGTCCTCGTCCCACCAAGTGCCAAGCCGGCGCGAGGACTCTGCCAAATAATAGCGGTATAGCGCTTCATACCCCGCACCCTTCCGCTGCGCCTCTTCGATGAGGGCAATGGCAGCCCCGTCATCCGGCGACGAAAGCGCCATGCACAACAAGTCGATGTCCTCGGAACTGGGCATGACTGCCAAAGGCAGCGTTACGTTCAGGTTATCGGCAACCCGCTTCACGACTTCCTGAGCGAGCGCCGAAAGAGCCGACTGCGGCAATGTCTTTCGGATGACATCAACTTCAGAGAAAGCGATCGCTAGCTGTTGCCTGTCCAGGACAATGTGACCCGACATTTCGACCTCTCCCCAAAGGTGACGGCGACTTTGGACTCAGAGAACTTCTGTCTCTGTATGCCAAGATGAACGTATCTTAGCCCTGAAAGGGTGTCTGGCAAGAGGTTCTGAAAGCCATTGATGAGGAAAGGTCGTGGCCCTTGGCCTAGCCCCCGGGAACTGAACGGCAATTTTGTGCGGCCTGATGTGGTGACCGAACAGCACCGCAGATATTTTGGGCACCCGCATGGCAATCGCGGGTTTTCGCCTATCACAAAGATGTGCGAATCGACCGTTGGCCTTGTCCGTTCGATACGGTCACCACATCGGGCCGTCAGCACAGGTCGACAGGCAGACGAGTTCGCCACCGGGCACCCTCTGGCGGAACGCGCCGGACGGGCTTTCGTGGGTGGCCCAAAAGGACGTTACAAGCAGGCGCCGGTCTTTGGGGCGACATGGCAGTTGCGTGGATCACCTTTCGCATGTCGAACCGGTCCTGCCGCATGCCATTTCCCCGCGATCTCGTCGCGAAGAGTTTTTGCCCGACAGCCCGGCTATCTCGGGCCGCAGCAACCTATAGACGAGAACATGAGCGACCGCGTCCGTCAGCCCTGCCGCAGCAGCACCTGTTCGGTGCTGGTCAGCAGCGCAGAGGCTACCGTCAGTACAAGGGCAATCGCTGCATCCGGGTGCAGGTGCTCGCCCGTGGCGCGGCGCAGCCAAAGGCCGTCGATCAGCCCGCCAAGCGCCAGAGCCACTTGCGCGAAGCGCTCCGGCGGCAGGACACCGGCAAAGGCCGAGGCAAGGTTGGACTGCAGGCGGCTGTAAAGCACACGCTGCAGTCTGGCATAGCCCGGGTTGGTCGAGCTTGCGGTACACACCGAAAGCCAGGCATTGGCGACGTTGGGTTCAAACAGATTGGCGGGGAAGTTGCCGATGATGATGGCCTCCAGCCGGTCCCACCGGGTCGTGGCCTGCTTCAGACGCGCGACCACGCCCTCCATCAGCAGACGGTTGTTGAGGCGCACCATCGCGAACAGCACATCCTCCTTGCCCTTGAAGTAATAGGAAAGGATGCCGGGGCTCATCCCCGCTGCCTCGCAGATGCGCTTGGTGGTCATGCCGGACAGGCCGTGCTGCATGAAAACCCGGTGTGCCGCCTCGATCAACTCTTTGCGGCGCAGGTCTTCAATGCGGGTGCGGATGCGTGCTTGGGCCATGGTTTCGTTTATCAGGTCAAAAAACTGTACGCACATACAAAAATTCATATTGACGTATAAAATGCGCAGAGGCACGCTTCGCAAAACACCTAAGGGAGGCTGGATCATGCGTAAAGCGACTGCAGGATGGATCATCGCGGGCGCTTTGCTGACCGGCAGTGCTGCGCTGGCAGACACCGAGGCCTGCAAGTCGGTGCGGTTGTCGGATCTTGGCTGGACGGATATCGGCCCGACGAATGCCACCGCGATGACGCTCCTGTCCGCGCTGGGCTACGAAGCGACCCAGAACCTGCTGGCGCTGGATGTCACCTTCGTTTCCATGCAGCGCGGGGATATCGACATCTTCCAAGGCAACTGGCGGCCGTTTCAGGACGTGCAGTACAAGCAGTTCTTCGATGACGGATCGGTTGTAGCCTTGGACCAGAACCTTGAGGGTGCGAAGTACACGCTGGCGGTGCCGAAGTATGTGTCCGACGCCGGGGTGAACAGCTTTGATGATCTGGCGGCCCATGCCGACCAGTTCGGCAAGAAGATCTACGCGATCGAGCCCGGCTCCAACCAACCCCTGCTGGATATGGTCGCGGCCAATCGGCATGGTCTGGGCGACTGGACGATTGTCGAAAGCAGTGAAGCCGGGATGCTGGCTCAGGTCGACCGGGCCGAGGCGAAGAAGGACTGGATCGCCTTCCTTGGCTGGCAGCCACATCCGATGAACGTCAACCATGCGATGACCTATCTGTCGGGCGGCGATGTGGAGTTTGGCCCCAACTTCGGCGGCGCGACTGTGCACACCTTGGCCCGCAAGGGCTATACCGAGGCCTGCCCGAATGTCGCCAAGCTGTTCAGTCAGTTGGTTTACAACATCGACTTCGAAAACGCCGGGATGCAGATGGTGATGGGCGACGGGATGGAATTCCCCGCCGCCGTCAAGGCCATGCTGGCCAAGCAGCCGCAGTTGCTGGATGCCTGGCTGAAGGACGTGACCACGCTGGACGGTCAGCCTGGCCTGCCGGCGGTCAAGGCAGCGCTGGGCCTGTAAGCGGCCTTAATGCTTCACGCCGCAGACAGCGCAATCCTCGCGCTTTGTCAGCGCGATCACCCGGGTTTCAGCATAAAGCGCGTCATGGATCAGAAGCCGTCCGCGCAGGGTCAGGCCGGCTCCGGTCAGGTGCTTGACAGCCTCCATCGCCATCATAGCGCCGATGACGCCGGGCAGGGGGGCGGCCACCCCGGCCTCGGCGCAGGTCGGCACAAGGCCAGGGGCGGGGCGTTCAGGGAAGATGCATTCATAGCAGGGCGTGCCATGCGCGGAGTCGTAAAGGCTGATCTGCCCTTCCCATTGCGTGATGGCTGCTGAAATCAGGGGTTTGCCGGCCCTCGCGGCCTCGCGGTTCACCAGATAGCGGGTGTCGAAATTGTCAGACCCGTCGAGGATCAGGTCATATTCCTCCAGCACCGGGGCCGTCTCGGCATCGAAGCGGCGCTGATAGGGACGGACCTCGACATGCGGGTTCAGCGCCTTCATGGCTTCTTGCGCGGATTGCACCTTGGGCAGGCCGATGCCCTGATCCTTGTGGATGATCTGGCGTTGCAGGTTGCTGGCATCGACCGTATCGGCATCCATGACGCCGATCACCCCAACCCCCGCCGCCGCCAGATACAGCAGCGCCGGAGAGCCAAGCCCCCCCGCCCCGATCACCAGCACCTTGGCCGCCTTCAACGCCTTCTGCCCCGGCCCGCCGATCTCGCGCAGCATGATGTGGCGGGCGTAGCGGTCCAGTTCCTCAGGAGAGAACTTGCCTGAGGTGACAGGGGGCGATGCCGTGGGTGCCTTGCCCCTAAGCCGTTGCAAAGCGACGAAATACCCCGCACCCAAAAGCCCCAGAACGCTCACAGCTGCCCAGACCCGAAGGTCGCCGCCCAAGGCCTGACGCAACCCAGTGTCTACCGGCAAGATCGCCAAAGCCAGACCAGAGGCGAGCCACACTGCCGCCATGGCCACCACACGCTGCCGGACCGGGGCACGCAAAACGCGCCCAAGAATCCAAAGCGCCGCCAAAAAGATCAGAACCACTGTCATGCCAGCCCCTGTCATCTGAACCCTTGTCATAGCGCAAGGGCAGGGCCAGATGCCACCGCTGACGTAGCCGCACCCGTGCTGCGGTCAAGCGGTGGCGTTATCTGACAGGGCTCTAAGGCGCGGTCAGTCCGATGTCCCTCGCCATGTCAGGCGAGAGAATCCCATCAGCCCAACCCAGCTTGGCCTGCTGACGCCTGATCAGTGCCATCCTTGTCACCGGGCCAATCGAAGGATCAATCTCCACCGTCAGACCCAGTTCCGCCTGCAGCGTGCCAACTGCAGCCCCCTTGGAGCCAAACCGCAGCCGCCGCAGTGTTTCCGCTCCCTGCCCGCGCACAGAGGCGGCAAGTGCGGCATCCAGCCCGGTGAGCAGCATCACACTGAACTGCCTGCCGTCGTCGGTTGACGCAGATACCTTGCCCATCCCCAAGGCAACACGGAAATCGGCCCAAAGACCGCTGTGCGCCTTGGTGTTCAGGTCATAGTTGCCCGGCAGCGTCAGGCAGCCTTGCGAGGAAAACCCGGTGTTGCGCCGTCCAGGGTGGATGTTGTCCGCCGGGGCGCATGGGTCCCAAAGATCGCGCCGGTCATAGGCCACGTCCGTCACCGTCCGCAGCACGACCACCTGCGACGCGCCGACGGATTGCGTCGAAAGCCGGAGCACCCCGCGAATCTCATGGCTGGTGCCCGGGCGATGCGTGCCGACTGTGTAGGTATAGCAACCGGTCGGCAGGATATTGCCTTCCAGCTTGCCGGACTTGGCCTTCTGATAGCCGCCCAGCACCTCGGTCGCCGCCGGCACGGTCGAGGCGCGATAGGCCGAGATTGTCCCGGTTGCCCGGTCCAGCAGGCCAATGACACAGCGATAGTCGCGGTGATCGGGCCGCTGATCGGCAAGAGTTACCGAGGTGACCCCCTCGCGCTTGTCCGCGCCGACGATCCGCGTGCCACGCAGTGCGAATACCAGCAGACCCGGCAAGGGTTGGAAGGAATTGCAGGCCACAAGGGTTTCAAGGTCCTCGGCGGTCAGGTCGAATTCCCCAGTTCCCGAAAGCTTCGGCAGATGGTGATAATCCGGCTGATCGTCGTCGTTCGGGTTCCACCTTACGTCCCCAAGGCTTGGGCCCGCGCTTTCAAGATCCGACAGCAGGCCAGCGTCATTGCTGTCATCGCCAAGGTCGACCTGATCAGCAACATCGGCATGGGTTTCAGCCAGCACCTCGGGGCTTTCCAGACCTTCGACACTTTCATGCGGTGCCAGACTTGCAGCCAGACGCGCTTCGGCCAGTCCGGCCTCGAACAGATCGGCCTCTTGCCGCCGCCGTTTCGCCAGACTGGAGGTATCGCCCCAGATCCGTGTCATCGCGCGCAACTGTGCCGGGATCTTGGCGAAATCCGCCGCTGTGCCCGAGGTCATCAGCCGCCGGATCTCGCGCATTTCGCGGAAGCGGTCCTTGTCCGAGGTGAACCCGCCCGTGCCACGGTTGAAGGTCAGGCTGAGCAGCGCGCCCCGCGAATGCGGGTGCAGGCGGTCAAGGTTGTTCAGCGCGCGGTACAGGTCGGCCAGCAGCATTGGCAGCTTGACCGCATCAAACTGTTTCAGCGCCACGTCCCATGGCACTGTGATGTCGCTGAACGACTTCACCAGCGCCTTGGCCTTGCTAACCTTCGCGGCCCGGCCCGGTTCATCCGTCTTGAAACCGATGGCGCCGCGCAAACGCTCGATGGCGGCGTCGGGGATGCGCCCGCCCCAGTCGGCGGCAAAAGTCGCGGCGGTGTGGTAGCCAAGATCATAGCCGCAGCCGATCGTGATGCCAGAGGCGAAGTCTGGCCAGACCGGGCGCGATTTGATCACGGTTTCATAATAGCTTTTGCCGCCGGTTTCCCAGTCGACGAT
>CANBRQ010000018.1 GCA_947371955.1 Paracoccaceae bacterium
GAATATTCCGGCCCGCACAAACGAAATTGATTTGCAAAAACAGCCGACAAGCAAAAGGTCCCAGCGTTTTGGGCAAGCTGTTTCGTTAGCGCAAGCACTTGCCCGGGTTGCGGCCGCCTTTCAGCGTCGCGCCAGCCATGCGCCCGACCGCACCCCGAATCGGAGAGGGGAACCCGCAAGATGCCTTCATTCCCATCTTCGAAGCGAAGGCTGCGGCATGCCGGGTGCGGACAAAGACCGGTCGCAGGACCCCGACACACCTTTGATGCCTCAGAACACGATGAAGTCAAAGGCCGAAAGGGCAAGGCCGCTCGACACCGTGGCGAAGTGCACTTTCTCCGCCGCTCCGGTTCCGTCGCTGTCAAAGTAAAGCCACCCGGTATCGGTCTCGTACAGGATGCGGTCGGTCGTGTCCTTCGCATCACCGTCCAGGTTCTTTGCAAGGCTCCCCCCCGGCAGCCGCCCCGCGACAAGGCCACGGAAGATCGCACTGTCCAGCAGCATCCGGTCCGCCGCCGCGTTGAAATCCTGAATCTGGTCGACATTATCGCTGCCAAGCATGGTGCTGAACACGAACCTGTCCCGGCCAAGACCGCCACTGAGAATGTCGTCGCCCAAGCCGCCGTCCAAAGTGTTGTTGCCGCCATTGCCGGTCAGATGATTGTCCAGCGCATTGCCGATGGCTTTGGTGTTCGCCGTTCCGGTCAGGAGAAGATCCTCGATATACCGACGCCCCTCCGAGGCATCGAGGCTGAAGGTGATGGCACTTTGCACAAGGTCATTGCCACCGGCGTCGATCCCGCTGCTTGCGGTGGTGGTTTCAAACAGCAAATCGCCCGGCGCGCTGACAACGTAGATGTCGTTCCCGGCCCCGCCAAAAAGCCAGTCCTTGCCATCGCCACCGTCCAGGCTGTCCGCACCCGTCCCGCCGAACAGCGCGTCGATACCGGCACCGCCCAGAAGCGTGTCTTTGCCCAGACCGCCCAAAAAGGTGTCATTGCCAGCACCGCCCTCCAGCGCGTTGGCGTCCCGGCTGCCCGTCAGGGTGTCGTCAAAAGCCGACCCCAGAAGGTTGTCGATCAAGGTCAGCCGGTCGCCCTGCGCCGCAATCGCCCGATAGGCCATGATGCCCAACGCCGCAACCGGCTCACCACCCGTCGCCCGCCCTGTCGCAAGGTTTGCGTTGATGCCGGATGCCGCATCCACATAACTCGCCGTATCAATCCCGGCGCCGCCATCCAGACTGTCACGCCCCGCGCCGCCGACCAGAGTGTCATTGCCAAGACCACCCAGCAAAGTGTCATTCCCCGCCCCACCCGAAAGACTGTCCGGCCCATCCGAGCCGTCGATATAGTCGGGATCACCCGTGCCGATGCGAATGATACCGGGGATCGGCACCTCGTAGGTCTGATCGGAGAAGGTGATGAGGTTGATCAGGTAAAGAAGGTCAGTGCCTTCCGTGCCCGTGACGATCAGGTGGTCGATATCTTGAGTGATGGTGTAATCGGCCATGTTGCCGGAATATTGGACGGTATCAGTGCCATTGCCGCCGGTGATGGTGTCATCGCCAAGACCGCCAGAGATTGCGTTGGTACCCTCGCCGGCGTCAATGGAATCGTTGCCGTCACCGCCGCTGATGGAGTCATTGCCACGGGATGCGACGATTGAATCATCGCCACCACCGCCAAAGCAACTATCGCCAAAAGTCCCGTCACCACCTCCAAATAGGCTGTCGTTTCCGTCACCGCCAAAAAGGCTTGATCGACCAATGCTGTACATTGAATCGTCGCCGGCGTTGCCATAGAGGGCGCTACCCGAATGCAAGTAAACGTGCTGCAAATCGACTTCGCCAATGATCGTGTCGGACTGAGCGCCGCCAATCAGCGTACCATTCTCTTTCAATGTAAGATGGCCCACGGTAACGGCAGAGCCATCTATGTAAGCTGTTCTGAAATATATTTTATCATATCCTGACGTTGGAAAATAGCCATCGCTGGCAAGTTCTTTTCCAGCCGTTCTGACAGTCAAGCTTCCGGTTTCGCCAATATTGGCGTCGGTCAAAATCACACGCTCTCCCTGGTTATCTGTGCCCAGACCGCGCAAGACAATTTCTTCAAAACCGTGAAGACCAGACCACTGAAAATCAGTTGGCTGGGCATACTCTGTCGAATCGAGGTAGAAGGTGTCGTGGCCGTCGCCACCGTCTAGTGCACCTTGCCAGTCAACGCCGGAGTATTGCCCGTCCCAGGACACGTCAACGACCACGACATCGTCACCAGCGCCGCCGTAAATTCCAGAAAAGTAGTCTGCGTGAATTGTGTCGTTGCCGTCTCCGCCGTAATTGATCGCCAAACTGCTGCCCAGAGCAAAGAAATTGTAAACTGACTTAACATAGCTCACCAGCAAATCATCGCCAGCGCCTCCATCGAGCACGCCTCCGGCATTGGCAGCGACAATTATTCTATCGTTTCCTGCTTCTCCAAAGATCGCGATTGCGGATGTGGGATCGGCATTGTGGGCCAAAGGATCAGAGTCATATATCGTATCGTCGCCCAGGCCGCCATGCACGGTATCGGCGCCGACTGATCCATCAATCGTATCATTGCCATCGCCGCCAATCATGCTGTCATTTCCATCCCCTCCGTCGATGACATCACTGCCAATTCCGCCACTGAGGGTATCGTCCCCATTGTCACCGTATAGAAGATCGTCACCTGACCCGCCGTCCACGCGGTCATTTCCCGCCCCCGCGTAAAGCGTATCCCTGCCGCTGCCGCCGTACAGTTGGTCCAGCCCATCGGCGCCCAGAAGCGAGTCATCGTCGGCGCCGCCGTAAATCAGGTCGTTGCCGGTGAGGCCCTCCAGCGTGTCGTTGCCGCTAAGGCCCTGCAGAAAATCCGCGCCCTCGCCACCAATCAGAAGATCATCAAATGCCGTGGCCATCCCGAACACCTTTCACTCTTATTATCCAACGACGCTAAAGAGTGAGCCCTGTGTTTGCAACGACGCCATCTGATGCAAATGAAAAGAGCCCGCCTTTTGCAAGGCGGGCCCCTTCCAGAATATCAGCCAATCTTAGGTGCGGTCGCCTTTCAGCGCTGCGCCCAAGATATCGCCCAAGCTGGCGCCCGAGTCGGACGAGCCATACTGTTCGACGGCTTCTTTCTCTTCGGCGATCTCACGCGCCTTGATCGACAGGCCCAAGCGACGGGTCTTGGGATCAATGTTGGTGACGCGCACGTCGATCTTGTCACCGACCGAGAAGCGTTCCGGGCGTTGGTCGCCACGATCACGCGACAGGTCCGAACGACGGATGAACGACTTGGCGCCGTTGTAATCCACTTCGATGCCGCCCTCTTCGATGGCCGAAACCACAACCGAGATGATCGAGCCACGCTTCACGCCGTCCACCGCATCGGTGAAGGTGTCATCGCCCAAAGCCTTGACCGAGAGAGAGATACGCTCTTTCTCGACGTCAACTTCGGTGACCGAGGCTTTGACGGTGTCGCCCTTGCGATAGTTCGCGATGGCGTCTTCGCCGCGCTGATCCCACGACAGGTCGGACAGGTGAACCATGCCGTCGATGTCGCCGTCCAGGCCAACGAACAGACCGAATTCGGTGATGTTCTTGACTTCGCCTTCGATGGTCGACCCAACCGGGTGCGTCTCAACGAAGACTTCCCACGGATTGCGCTGGGTCTGCTTGAGGCCCAGGGAAACGCGGCGCTTGGCGCTGTCGATTTCCAGAACCATGACTTCGACTTCCTGGCTGGTCGAGACGATCTTGCCGGGGTGCACGTTCTTCTTGGTCCAGGACATTTCCGAGACGTGAACGAGGCCTTCAACACCGGCTTCCAGCTCAACAAATGCGCCGTAATCGGTGATGTTGGTGACACGGCCCTTGTGGACCGAACCCAGCGGGTAGGCTTTCTCGACGGCATCCCACGGATCGGATTGCAGTTGCTTCATGCCCAGCGAGATACGGTGGGTTTCCTTGTTGATCTTGATGACCTGCACTTTGACAGTCTCACCGATCGCAAGGATTTCCGACGGGTGGTTGACCCGGCGCCACGCCATGTCGGTGACGTGCAGCAGACCGTCAACGCCGCCGAGGTCAACGAACGCACCGTATTCGGTGATGTTCTTGACGACGCCGTCAACCGTTTGGCCTTCGTGCAGGTTGCCGATGACTTCCGCACGCTGTTCAGCACGCGATTCTTCAAGGATCGCACGACGCGAGACAACGATGTTGCCACGACGACGGTCCATCTTCAGGATCTGGAACGGCTGCTTCATGCCCATCAGCGGGCCGGCATCACGCACCGGACGGACGTCAACCTGCGAGCCCGGCAGGAACGCAACAGCGCCGCCCAGATCGACCGTGAAGCCACCCTTGACGCGGCCGAAGATCGCGCCGTCGACGCGGGTCTCGGTAGCGTAAGCTTTTTCCAGACGGTCCCAGGCTTCTTCGCGACGAGCCTTCTCACGCGAGATCTGGGCTTCGCCTCGGGCATTCTCGACGCGGTCGAGATAGACCTCGACTTCATCACCAACCTTGATGTTGGGTTGTTCGCCGGGGTTTGCGAATTCTTTCAGATCGATGCGGCCTTCCATCTTGTAGCCGACGTCGATTATGGCTTGTCCGGCTTCGATCGCGATGACCTTGCCTTTGACAACCGTGCCCTCTTCGGGCGTGTCGATTTCAAAGCTTTCCTTCAACAGGGCTTCGAAGTCTTCCATAGTGTTTTTAGCGCACATGCAGTCGTATCCTTTTCACGTCTATGTCACTGGCCACGCGGTTGGCTCCGCCGGTCTTGCTCAATAGCGAAAGGGCCGAGGCTGCTGCCCGACCCGTCCGATCCGCGCTGCCTTAGTCTGAATCATCGGATTCGGCAAGCGACTTGACGAAGCGGCAGCAGGACAGTTAGCATTTCAGCTAACCAAGGAGGAAGAGATGGCATTGACTGAAAAACTGGGCTGGGGACTTTCGGGGCTGTTCGGCCTGTTCATGCTGGGGGCATCCGTCACGCCCAAGCTTACGGCCATGGCGGCTGCGAACGAAGCGTTGGTGGCCTTGGGCTGGCAAGGCGCTCCCCTTCTGCTGATCGGCGTGCTGGAGCTGCTGGGGACGATGCTGTACCTGCTGCCCGCGACGGGCGTGCTGGGGGCAGCCCTGATGATGGCCATCTTCGGCGGGGCGATTGCCACCAACCTGCACGGCAATGCGCCGCTTTACAGCCATACGCTCTTTTCGGTCTACTTGGGCATCATCATGTGGGGCGGGCTGATCCTGCGTGACCCGCGCATCCGCGCCGTCTTCCCCTTGGTGCGCTGACCGGCTATCAGCCGGGGCATGGAAAACCTTGTTGATTGCGTTCTGGAAGATGACCGGTGGCAGGCCTTCGGGCTGGAGGTCATAGCCAGCCGTGCGGCCAGCGCGACCCTTACGGCACTGGACCTGCCGCTTGATCAGTACACGATCTGCGTCATGGGCTGTGACGACACCCGCATCGCGACCCTCAACGCCGAATTCCGCGGCAAGCCCACGCCCACCAATGTCCTAAGCTGGCCCGCCGAAGACCTCGCCCCCGAGGATGACGGCGACGAGCCCTATATTCCCGGCGAGGGTGACCCGGCAGACCCCCTCTCGCTCGGCGACATAGCGCTGGCTTATGAGACCTGCGAGCGCGAATCGCTGGAGACGGAAAAGCCCATGGCGGACCATGTGACGCATCTGGTCATCCATGGTTTGTTACATTGCTTGGGCTATGATCACCTCCGGGACGGTGATGCCGCCCGGATGGAGGGGTTGGAGGTGCAGATACTTGCATCTTTGGGCCTTCCTGACCCATATTGAACGCCAGCCCTCGTAAAGGGCCACTCTGGACACAGGACCAATGGGCAGTAGCACCGACGGATCGGCCCCTTTATCGCCGACCATGACCGACACATCGAAATCTGATGCCGACACATCCCAGACGGACAAGCCTCCGCCGCGCGGATTGCTGGGCCGTCTGTTCAAACGCAACCCGCCTGAGGCGCCCTCGCAGGATACTCCGGCCCCTGTGGTGCAGGTGGTTGCCATGCACGGCATGTCTAACCTGCGCCGGTTGCGGGTGGATGACGTGGCGATCCCCAAGGTCGATATCATCGCCGTGCCTTTGGACATCGGCAAGGATGCGCTGGTCGAGGTGTTCCGCGAACACGGGTTTTCCCGGCTGCCAGTTTACAAGGGAACGATGGACAGCCCGCAGGGGCTGGTCCTGCTGAAGGACCTCGCCCTGCAGCACGGTTTCGGCCCGGGCGGTCGGTTTTCCATGCGCAAGCTGCTGCGACCGATCCTTTATGCGCCCCCGTCGATGCCTGTGGGCGTGTTGCTGCAGAAGATGCAGCGTGAACGGGTGCATATGGCGCTGGTCATTGACGAATACGGTGGGGTTGACGGCCTTGTGACCATCGAAGACCTGATCGAAACCGTCATCGGCGAGATCGAGGATGAACATGACGAGGCAGAAGACACCCTGTGGAAGCAGGAAAAGCCCGGCGTCTTCCTCGCTCAGGCCACCGCTCCGCTGGAGGAGTTCGAACCCGCTTTGGGCGTGACCCTGCGCAACACCGAGGAAGATCAGGAAATCGACACGCTGGGCGGTCTGGTGATGATCCGCACGGGCCGCATGCCCGCACGAGGCGAGATCGTGGCGCATGAAAGCGGGGTGGAGTTCGAGGTGGTAGATGCCGATGCCCGACGCATCAAGCGCATCCGCGTCCGTCTGCCGGGGGCGATCACCGCCGAGGCTGCGGCAGAAGCCAATGACGCCGCCGAGAAAGCCAAGACCGCCAAGACTCCCGCCAAGGCCATCTGATGCGGCGCAGCTTTCCCGGCTGGAGGCGCGGCCTGGCGGCTGTGCTGATGGGTGTGGTCATGGCAACCGGACTGGCGCCACTGGGCCTGTGGTGGCTGGCGCTGCCCGCCTTGGGCGGTGCGCTGTGGCTGGTGCGGCAGACAACTCCGGGTCAGACGGCATGGCTGGGCTGGCTGCTAGGGGTTGGCTATTTCGGCAACGGACTGAACTGGATCGTCGAGCCTTTCATGGTCGATGCCGCGACCTACGGCTGGATGGCACCCTTCGCGCTGATCCTGATGGCGGGCGGTCTGGCGCTGTTCTGGGCCGCGGGCTTTGGCCTCGGGGCCCGCTTTCCGCATCGCGGCTTGGGCCTGGTCACCGGCATGACCGCGACGGAGTTTCTGCGCGGCTATGCCCTGACCGGATTTCCCTGGGCCCTGCCTGCACATATCTGGATCGGCACGCCTGTGGCGCAGGTCGATGCCATTGTCGGGCCCTTCGGACTGACACTGCTAACATTGCTGGTCGCCAGCCTCGCGGCCAGCCTGACCCAGCGCGGATTTGTCGCCGGGCTGGTGCTGCTGGTGGCAGGCTGGGGATATGGCTTTTGGGCGCTGGCACAACCCGATCCGGAAGCCCCCGGCCTGACCCTGCGGCTGGTGCAGCCAGATGCCGCACAGGATGCCAAATGGGACCCCGACCACGCGCAACTGTTCTTCACGCGGCTGATGAAGGCCACCGCAGCGCCGCCCGGCCCCTTGGGCAAGATCGATCTGGTGATCTGGCCCGAAACCGCCCTGCCCTATCTGGTCGAGGATGACGCCCAACTGCCCGAGATCATCGCCAGCGCCGCGCATGGCGCACCGGTTGCCGTGGGCCTGCAGCGGGTCGAACGGACCGGCAGCGATGTGCTGGGCTTCAACAGCCTGCATGTCTTTGGCCCAGGCGGTGCGCTGCTCGCGGCCTACGACAAGCACCATCTGGTGCCGTTCGGCGAGTACATGCCCTTTGGCGACCTCGCCTATGACTGGTTCGGGATCGAGGCCTTTGCCGCCCGCACCGGCCATGCCTACAGCCCCGGACCGGGGGCCAAATTGCTGGACCTTGGGGAGAGGCTCGGCAAGGTGCTGCCGCTGATCTGCTACGAAGCGGTGTTTCCGCAAGACCTGCGCGTGGCCGAACGGGCGGACTGGATCTTGCAGATCACCAATGATGCATGGTTCGGCACCTTGTCCGGCCCGTTCCAGCATGCCGACCAAGCCCGGTTGCGCGCCATCGAACAGGGACTGCCGCTGGTCCGCGTCGGCAACACCGGCGTGACCGAGGTGATCGACGCCCGTGGTCGTATCACGACAGCCTTGCCCTTCGGCGCGGAAGGCTTTCTGGATGCCGTGCTGCCCGGATCGCTTTCGGCACCGCTCTACGCTCGATTGGGTGAGATTCCCGCACTTTTGTTGCTGGCAGGATGCGGCTTGTTCGCAATTCGCCGACAATCCAAGCCTTCCGCTTGACGCCCTTTGGCAATGTGTCTATCGCTGCCGGCCATACTGCCACAACGGCTTCCTGGCGTGGCAGGGAACATCCAACGGAGCACTTTCCATGGCACGTAATTCTTATATCTTCACCTCCGAGTCCGTGTCGGAGGGGCATCCTGATAAATTGTGTGATCGCGTGTCGGACGCGGTTCTGGACGCCTTCCTGACGGTCGAGCCGAATGCCCGCGTGGCGTGTGAGACCTTCGCCACCACGGGGCGTGTCGTGGTTGGTGGGGAAGTCGGCCTGTCGGACCCCGACGCGCTGGCCTCCATGATGGAGCGTGTCGACGAGATCGTTCGCGGCTGCGTCAAGGACATCGGCTACGAACAGCAGGAATTCCACTGGAATACCCTGGCCGTGCAGAACTACCTGCACAAGCAATCCGCCCATATCGCCCAAGGCGTTGACCGCGATGGTGCTGGCGACCAAGGCATCATGTTCGGTTATGCCTGCCGCGAGACGCCGGAACTGATGCCGGCCCCCATCCAATATGCCCATGCCATCCTGCGCCGTCTGGCCGAAGCGCGCAAATCCGGTGCCGAGCCGACCCTGCGCCCGGACGCCAAGTCGCAACTGTCGCTGCGCTACGAAGACGGCGTGCCGGTCGAGGTGACGTCGATCGTGCTGTCGCACCAGCACGAAAGCGTTGACCAGGACAGCGCCGCGATCCGCGCAATTGTCGAGCCTTACATCCGCGAAGTCCTGCCCTCGGGCTGGATCACCGAGAAGACCGAATGGTGGGTCAACCCGACCGGCACCTTCGTGATCGGCGGACCGGACGGCGACGCAGGGCTCACCGGTCGCAAGATCATCGTTGACACCTATGGTGGGGCAGCCCCGCACGGCGGCGGCGCCTTCTCGGGCAAGGACCCGACCAAGGTGGACCGTTCGGCCGCTTATGCCGCGCGGTACCTCGCAAAGAATGTCGTAGCCTCCGGCCTTGCCGACCGCTGCACGCTGCAGGTGTCGTATGCCATCGGCGTTGCAAAACCGCTGTCGATCTACGTCGACACCCACGGCACCGGCAAGGTCGACGAAAGCCAGATCGAGCGCGCCGTGGCCGAAGTCATGGACCTGACCCCGCGCGGCATCCGGACGCACCTTGGCCTGAACCTCCCGATCTACGCCCGCACCTCGGCCTATGGCCACTTTGGCCGCGCGCCGACCAACGACGGCGGCTTCTCGTGGGAGAAGACCGACCTGACCGAGGCGCTGAAGAAAGCCGTCTGAGACTGTTCAAGGATGGGCCAACGGCCCATCCTACCTGAAATCCAGCGGCGGCACCCGGTGCCGCCGTTTCGCTTTGATAGGAGCCCGCGATGACCCAAACCGACGTCTCTGGTCTCACCCAGCTTGGATCCGCCACCGACCAGCCGCAAAGCCCCGATCAGGCAGCGCTGGAACGCGTGCCGACCGGCCATGCCGGCACGCTTTACATGGTGCGCTTCGTGGCACCCGAGTTCACCTCGCTCTGCCCGATGACCGGCCAGCCGGATTTCGCGCATATCGTCATCGACTATGTGCCGCGGGCCTGGCTGGTGGAAAGCAAATCGCTGAAGCTGTACCTCGCCAGCTTCCGCAACCATGGCGCCTTCCACGAGGATTGCACGCTCGACATCGGCAAGAAGCTGGTGGCGCTGTTGGACCCGGAATGGCTGCGCATCGGCGCCTATTGGTATCCGCGCGGCGGCATCCCGATTGACGTCTTCTGGCAGACCGGCACCCCGCCCGAGGGCGTCTGGATCCCCGACCAAGGCGTAGCCCCCTACCGGGGTCGTGGCTAAAGCGCGTCGATCCGCTCGGCGACAAGGCGCTGCAACTGCCACAGGCCGCTGTCGTGGATGCCCTTGGCCTCCAGATGGCTGACCGTGTTGAACAGATATTCCGCGCCGCTGCCGACATGGCCGCAGGCGCGGGCCAGCACATCGGCCACCGCCTCGGGCGCCAAGCGCCCGGCATAATTGGTCGAGGCACGGTTCATCACGAAGGCCAGCGCGGGCAACTGGACACCCCCCGCCTCGACTGTGATCCAGCGCGGCATGTTGGTGATCGGCTTGACCGTGAACTCGCGGCGGAACAGGCGGTTCAACTGGCCGGGCAGATCCTGCTCATGCAGAGTATAAAGCATCCCCCGGCACGACCCGCCCCGGTCCAGCGCCATCATCAGGCCGGGAAACTCGGGCGAGCCGCGAAAACGCACCTGACGCAGGCAGAACGACCGGTGCCAACCGCGCGCCATCGCCTCGGCCTCGGCCACATGGGGAATTTCCGGCTTCCAGATCAGCGAGCCATAGGCAAAAAGCCGGACGGGCTGATCGGGGGCGGGATGGCTGGACAGGATCTTGCGCACCCATTCGGCATAACCCGCGTCATCGTGCATGGGGCCTGCGGCAGCACCGGCATCGGCCACCGTTCGGTGCACGCGCGCAACATGCGCAGGCGTCAGGGACATCTGTCTGACCATAGGTGTTCCTCGCTTGACCCGGCCCAAGGCTTGGTCCTATCTGCGCGCTCGCAAACGCCGGGCCCGACATGACCGATCCTACACCAGAACGCCGCAATTTCTATGGCCGCATCCGGGGCAAAACCCTGCGCGCCAGCCAGAAGGACTATCTGGCCGAGGATCTTGGCCCGCTGACCCTGCGCGGTGTGACGCGCGAGGAGAACCCGTCCCGCGGCCCGGTGCCGATGGAACCCTGGCGCGAAGGCAGGCCCCTGTGGCTTGAAGTCGGCTTCGGCGGTGGCGAGCATCTGGTGCATATGGCAGCCCGGAACCCCGGTGTGGCGCTGATCGGTGCCGAACCCTTCGTCAACGGCATCGCCATGCTGCTGGGCAAGGTGCGAGAGGCCAAGGTGACCAACCTGCGCCTGCATCCCGGCGACGTGCGCGACCTGTTCGAGGTGCTGCCGGAGGCGAGCCTGTCGAAAGTCTTCCTCAACTACCCCGACCCCTGGCCCAAAGCCCGCCACCACCGCCGCCGCTTCGTGACCCAAGGCTACTTGACGGCCCTCGCCCGCATCACGATCCCGGGCTCCGAATTCCGCGTCTCGACCGATATCCCAGACTATGTGCGCCAAACGCTGGAAGAAGTCCCGCAGGCCGGATTCGCCCTCATCGCAGAAGGTGGGACACCGTGGGACGACTGGTTCTCCACCCGCTATGAACAAAAGGCCCTGCGGGAAGGCCGGGTCCCGCATTACCTGACGTTCCGCCGGACCTGACGCTGGATTCAATCGAGCGCTGACGCGCATTGCTTTTATCTCGCCTCTGGCCTGCGGCCAACCGGCTCGGGCCAAGGGCGCGCCGCGCGGGAGTATTTCCAAAAGAGCAAGTGCGGGAGGCATCTTGCATTTGCTCCTTTGGAAATACTCCGCGGGGAGGTCCGGAGGGGTGCGAAACCCCTCCGGCGGTTGATGCAGCAGACCGTGGCGGGAAGGATGGACCCTGTGGCCGCCTTGCGCTATCAGGCTTCGCAAACAGGAGGAAAGCCCTATGTCCGCCCATGGCAGCGCCCAACCGATGACCGCCCACAAGTCTGGCCCGCTGAAGGGCGTGGCCGAGGTGCCGGGCGACAAGTCGATCTCGCACCGGGCGCTGATCTTCGGGGCGATGGCCTTGGGGGAGACGAAGATCACCGGGCTGCTGGAAGGGCAGGATGTGCTCGATACCGCCTCTGCCATGCGGGCCTTTGGCGCGACTGTGTTGCAGCATGGGCCGGGGGCGTGGTCGGTGCAGGGTGTTGGTGTCGGTGGCTTTCAGGAGCCTGCCGATGTGATCGACTGCGGCAATTCCGGCACCGGGGTGCGGTTGATCATGGGGACGATGGCGACCTCGCCCATCACTGCCACCTTCACGGGCGACGCCAGCTTGCGCAAGCGGCCGATGGGGCGGGTGACGGAACCCTTGTCAGAGTTTGGCACAAAGGCCTATGGCCGCAAAGGCGGGCGACTGCCGATGACTGTTGTGGGGGCTGCCGATGCCAAGGGCATAAGGCACACGCTGAAAGTGGCCTCGGCACAGGTCAAGTCGGCGATCCTGCTGGCGGGGCTCAATGCGGAAGGCCAGACCGTCGTCATCGAGAAGGAATCCACTCGCGACCATTCCGAGCGGATGCTGCTGGGCTTTGGCGCCGACCTGACAGTGGAGAAGACCGCCCAAGGCAATATCATCACCCTGACCGGCCGCCCGACCCTGCGGCCGCAGACCGTGGCGGTGCCACGCGACCCGTCGTCGGCGGCATTCCCGGTTTGTGCTGCGCTGATTGTGGAAGGCTCGGACATCATGGTGCCCGGCGTCAGTCAGAACCTGACCCGCAACGGGCTGTATCTGACCCTTGTCGAGATGGGCGCGGACATCGAATTCCAGAACCCGCGCACGGAAGGCGGCGAACCTGTGGCTGATCTGCGCGTCAGGTTCAGTGACAACATGAAGGGCATCGAAGTGCCGCCGGAACGCGCGCCCTCGATGATCGACGAATACCCGATCCTGTCAGTGGTCGCGTCCTTCGCCACCGGCAAGACCGTCATGCGCGGCGTCAAGGAGTTGCGCGTCAAGGAATCCGACCGGATCGACGCCATGGCGCGGGGCCTTGAGGCCTGCGGAGTCAAGGTCGAGGAGGACGAGGACACGCTCATCGTTCACGGCATGGGCCCGGGCGGCATGCCCGGCGGGGCCACGGCCAAGACCCATATCGATCACCGCATCGCCATGTCGTTCCTTGTCGCAGGAATGGCCGCGCAAAAGCCCATCTCGATCGACGATGCCTCGCCCATCGTCACGTCTTTCCCGATCTTCGAAGGACTGATGACGGGTCTGGGCGGGACGCTGACGCAAGGCTAGTCAAGATTGCCGCAAGGCCCGCGCTGCGGCGGGCCGGGCCACCAAAGGGGGCGTGCCATGAAGACGCAGAACTGGGCCCTGCCCTTGGCCTCTGCTGCAAGCTATGCGCTTTTGGTGCTGTATCTTGCACCGCAATTGTCAGCGCAAAGTGCGGGCGGCCTGCCGTTTGACCTGCGCGCCCTCGGCTATTCGCTGGCCGAGGCACAGGCCTATCTGGCCGCCCTGACGCCCGAGGGCACAGCGCTTTACCTAGGCCCGATCCGGCTTAACGATACGGTCTTCCCGATCCTCTTCACCGCTACACTCTGCCTGCCGCTGCGCCGCCGGGAAGAGCTTTGGTTCCTGCCTGCGCTGGCTTACGGCATCTTCGATCTGGCCGAGAATGTTGCCGTTGCCCGCCTTCTGCGTGCCGGGCCGGATGTACAGGCTGGTGCGGTGGCGCTGGCTTCGGGCTTCACGCAAGCCAAGTTTGCGGCGGCGTTCCTTGCCATTCTGGTGGCGCTTTATGGCCTTTGGCGCGGGTGGCGGCGCTAAAGCGGTCTGACCCCGATGTGTTCGGCCACCATGACCAGATAGCCGTCCGGGTCCTGCACCAGAAACTCGCGCTGGCCGCCAAGGCAATCGCCCCAGTCGCGCCACTTCTCGCGCAGGGCCACATAGAACGGATGGCCCGCCGCCGCAAAGACCGCATGGGCCGCCGTCACATCCGCCACGAAGACCTGCAGCACGGCACCGCGCCCGAAGGGCTGCTCCATCGCGCCGGTCTCCCAGTCGCCGTCGCGCTGATAGACCATCACCTGCGCACCGTCACCATTCTGCAGCATGGCCAGCTTCTGCGCCGGGCGCTGGAACACGGGCTCAAAGCCCAGCATCCCGGTCCACCACGCATAGGATGCCGCAAAATCCTGCACCATCATCTCGGCCACCAGCGGGTTCCATGATTTCGGCCGCGATCCAAGCCCCGTGGCCACCTCCTGTTTGACATGAGGGCAAGGCTAGGGGAGAAGGCCGCAAACGGAAAGGGCGGTCATGCAGTTCACTGTGGCAATCGATGGACCTGCGGCAGCAGGCAAGGGCACGATCAGCCGGGCGCTGGCGGCAGAGTTCGGCTTTGCCCATCTGGACACGGGCCTCTTGTACCGCGCCGTTGGCGCCAAGGGCGGCGACCCCGAAACTGCTGCCCAAACCCTGACACCCGAGGACCTCGCCCGCCCCGATCTGCGCAGCCTCGAGGCCGGACAGGCCGCCAGCCGGGTTGCCGTCCTTCCCGCCGTGCGCGCCGCCCTGACCGAGTTTCAGCGCAGCTTTGCCCGCCGCACGGGTGGCGCTGTGCTGGATGGCCGCGACATCGGCACCGTGATCTGCCCTGAGGCCGAGGTGAAGCTTTACGTCACCGCCAGCGCCGAAGTCCGCGCCCACCGCCGCTGGCTGGAGGTCGGCGGCGATGCTGAGCAGGTTCTTGCCGAGGTACGCGAGCGGGATGCCCGCGACATGAACCGCGCCGAAGCACCGCTGAAACCTGCTGCGGATGCGCTTTGCCTTGATACCTCGACCATGACGATCGAACAGGCAGTGGCAGAAGCGATTTCCGCCGTCAAAGCGGGTCTGGCGGCCCGGAAATCGCACGCCGACTGATGTGTGGCGCCCCACCTGCGGTGGCTGGATCGGCTGAAGACCGCAGGTGCAAAACCCAGCACTGGGCGTCCGTGCTGCACTGAGAGAAGGCGCTTTGATCGCGCGCTGGCAATTGAAGCTTTGCACGGCAGGCCCTTCCCTTGCAAAGACGGTACGCAGACAGATATGGTCAACACTGACCCTCGGTGTAACTTTTGGGACTTTGAAAACGTGGCAATCTTGGCAAAAAATTCCGCGCCCGCTTTCACCACGTTACAAACGCTGATGTGGCCCCACCCCGATCTGTGCGACGATGTCCGCGTGGCCGTCCGGCTGCACACCAAGGCGGCGCTGAATGCCGAACGCGCGGCCATAGCACTGGCCGACGGCGGCGAGATCAGCTTTGACACGGCCTTCAACCTGTTCCCCTTGCCGAAATGGCAGGACCGTTGCGGGCTCAAAGACCTGTGGCTGCGGCTGGAAGGCAGCGGCGTGTTCAGGATGACCGTGGCTTGCGTCACCCTGCACGGCGCTTGGGATTATCTGGTGGGCATTGTCGAGTTCGATGACGACGGCGTGGCCATGATCGACCTCAGCAAAGGTCTGGCCGAGGTCAAGGACGCCGTGCTGGTCTTCAGCCTGATCGCCCGGGGCGAGTCGAAGCTGACCGGCGCCTTCTGGCAGACGCAGCAGAAACCGCTGCGCGACCCCAGGCTGGTGCTGGGCATCACCACCTTCAAGCGTGAAGCGGCGGTCATGTCGACCGTGGCCAAGTTCAAGACCTTCGCCGCCAATTGGCTGCACGGTGACCGGCTGCATCTGGTCGTGGTCGACAATGGCCAGACCGTGAAACTACCCCCTTCGGACAGTGTCACGCTGGTGCCCAACCGCAACCTCGGCGGCTCAGGCGGCTTTGCCCGCTGCCTGCGCGAGGCGCACCGGATGGACGCCACGCATGCCCTGTTCATGGACGATGACGCCTCGGTCGACATGTATGCCATCGAGCGGGTCTGGACCCTGCTGGCCTATGCCACCGACACCGCCACCACGGTCATCGGGGGCTTGACCCAAGCGGCCGCCCCCACCAAGGTCTGGGAAAGTGGCGCCGTCTTCCATCAGACCTGCCGGTCCTTCTTCCGTGATCTGGACCTGACCCACCTGCCCTCTGCCATGCATTTGGAGCTTCACTCGGCCCATCCCCTGCCGCAGGATTACTACGGTGGCTTCTGGTTCTTCGCCTTCGCGCTGGACCATGCCAAACACTGGCCCTTCCCCTTCTTCGTACGGGGCGATGACATCAACTTCTCGCTCGCCAACGACTTCAGCTTTGTCACCCTGCCCGGCGTCGTCAGCTTTCAGGACCAAGACTTTTCCGACAAGGAAACCTCGCTGACGCTTTATCTGGACCTCAGAAATCACCTTATCCAACATCTGGCCCTGCCCAAGCTGGAACTGAGCCTGCGCAAGTTCGCCACGATTCCGGTGTTCTTTCTGGTGCGCGCCCTGATCCAGAACCATTGGGACACCATGCTGACCCTGAACATGGCGATGGAAGATGTCATGCGTGGCCCCGAATTCTTCGCCGCCAACGCCGACATGACCGAGCGTCGGACCAAGATCAACGGCCTGCGCCGCTATGAAATCTGGAAACCGCTCGTCGGAGAGCCGCCGCAGCCTGTCATCCGCTTTGACCCCCACTCCCGCCCCAGCCGCTATTTCATGAAGGCGATGCTGAACGGTCTGTTCCTGCCCTTCTTCAACCTTTTGGGCAACCATCAGGTCCTGCGCCGCAACCAGCGCGGCGACATGCGGCTGGCTTGGGGTTCGTCCAAGATCACCTATGTCGACAAGGACGCCAAGCTGATCATGACCGTCCGGCACGACAAGGCCGCCATGCTGCGGCTTGGCGTGAAGAGCCTGAAAAATCTGGCAAAGCTGACGCTGACTTACCGGGCGATCAAGGCCAAATGGCGGTCAGGCTTTGATGATCTGACCAGTCAGCGCTTCTGGGAAGGCCAGTTCAAGACCGAAGCCGCGGTGCCCGATCAGGCCAAGCCTGACCGGACAAAGCAAACCGCTGCGGCTCAGCCGCCCTTGGCCTCATCGGCCTCATAGGCCTCGATGATACGGCCCACCAGCGGGTGGCGCACGACGTCCTTCGAGGTGAAGTAGTTGAAGCTCACGCCCTTCACCCCTTTCAGGATACGCTCGGCCTCCGCCAACCCCGATGACGTGCCACGCGGCAAGTCCACCTGCGTGCGGTCGCCGGTGATCACCATGCGGCTGCCCTCGCCCAGACGGGTCAGGAACATCTTCATCTGCATGGATGTGGCGTTCTGCGCCTCGTCCAGCACCACGAAGGCATTGGACAGTGTGCGCCCGCGCATGAAGGCCAGCGGAGCAATCTCGATCCGCTTTTCCACCAGCATCTTTTCCATCTGCTTGGCCGGCAGGAAATCGTTCAGCGCGTCATACAACGGCTGCATGTAGGGGTCGATCTTTTCCTTCATGTCGCCCGGCAGGAAACCCAACCGCTCACCCGCTTCCACCGCAGGCCGCGACAGGACGATCTTTTCCACGGCACCCGAGATGAACATCGTCACCCCGACCGCCACCGCAAGATAGGTCTTGCCGGTGCCCGCAGGCCCGATGCCAAAGCCCATCTCATGGGTGAACAGGTTCTGGACGTAAGCCTTCTGCGCCTCGGTCCGCGCCTCGACGCCCTTCTTGCGGGTGCGCAGTTCCATCGCCCCCGTCTGGAACATCTCGATCTGATCGCCCAAGGACTTCGGCTCACTCGCCGGACGCCCCATGCGAATCGATCCGTCAATGTCACCCGCGCTGATGTGCTTGCCCGCCTCCAGCCGCGCATAAAGTCCGCGCAACACGGCGGCAGCCTGTTCTCTGGCGGACCTGTCGCCAATCACCGCCAGCCTGTTGCCTCGCCTCAGCACATGAACGCCGGTCTGGTGTTCCACTTGTGCCAAGTTGCGGTCAAATTCGCCGCAGAGCTCGATCAACAAACGATTGTCCGGGAATTCCATCAGTGTTTCCACCATGTCCTCGGGACGGGTCGGGGGGGTCAGCGCGCTGATGCCCAATGGGCTCTCCTTCTGGTGCCAGATTCAGTCGAAGGTCTCAGGTGTTACGCAACGAATGGGCCTTGCCCAAGTTGTGGAGCCGAAAGGCACCCTCTGTCCAGTGCGATATTGGTCCACAAGATCACAGTTGCTGAAGGATGTGTCACTCCGATGACAAAAGCGGCTGCAAGGGCAACAATAGAAAAAGGGCCGCAGCGTGCTGCGGCCCCCATATCTGGTATTCCAGCGGCGCTTAGTAGGTCGGGCGCCAATCCGGGAAGGTCTTGTTGTGGGCGGTGTAGTCGCCCAGCACCGTGCCCGGCGGATACAGGTTGTTGCAGACCGGCAGGCCGGTCTTGGGGTCATAGCGACGCCCGGCATAGCCTTCGACGCCGTCGTCCATGACCCAGCCCTGACAGCCGTCCGGGTCATAGGCGATGGCCGCCTGCCCATTGGTCAGCACCGAATTGTCGATGCCGGTGTCATGCGCCGAGGCGATGATGTTGTTCGGGCCGGGCGTTGCCGGGACCAGACCTGCGCCCTCGCAAGCCGAAAGGGCCGTCACGGCCAGAATCGCAGTGAGGTGAACGATGCGCATCAGTTATTCCCCCACGTGTAGCAGACCACTTCGACCCGCCGATTCTTTTGCATGCCTTCCGCCGTCGCGTTCGTCGCAATCGGCTGACGCTCGCCAAAGCCGATCTGACGTTCCACCACCGCGCCGACCGAGCGGGCGACATCGCCCACCGACTTGGCCCGGCGCTGCGACAGGCCGATATTGTATTCATCCGAGGCGCGGCTGTCGGTGTGGCCATAGATGGCATAGCCGAAGGCACCGGCATTCTGGAAGAATGCCGTCAGGCGCCGCCGGCCATCTGTCGTCAGCTGCGCCGAATCGGTGGCGAACAGCGTGTCGGTGTTTTCCGTGAAGCAGGTGTTCTTCGCCAGGCAAACCGGCTTGCCGGTCTCTGGATTGACGCGGTCCAGCATGTAGCCTTCCAGCCCGCCATCCGCCCACCAGTGCATGCAGCCGTCGTCATCGACCCAGATGCCCCAGTTGATCTTGCCCACAACCTGCGGCGGCGGCTGCAGTGCAACCGATTGCGCCGATGCAACATTTGCGCCCAATAGCCCAGCCAACAGGGCGCCCGCCCCTATCGCCATCCTCAAAGCGCTGGAAATACGTTCCAAAGCCAAGGCCTCCCCTAAATACACAATGCCCGGGCCATTTGCCGGGTCGGTCACCAAGAATTGCCAGCCCGACGGAATTAAGTAAAGAAAAATCAATCCAACCATTTGTTCCGAAAGGCATCCCGTTGCCGCTTTGGAACCAGCCACGCAAGACGCGACAGGATTGGGCGAACTCTGGAAACAGGCTACCGCGGAATTGCAACTTTAGCGGGATCGGGATTCGGGTGAAGGTCGCCCTGCAACAGCAAGTACCGCCTCAGAAAACAAGAATCAGCCCAGCGGCACCGCCGCCAGCGAATTGGTCGAGGCCGCCGTGATCCGCACCTGCACCAGATCGCCGACCGAGGCCCCCTCATGCGCCACATGCACCGCCATCAGATGTTCGGACTTGCCCACCATCTGCCCCGGCATGCGTCCCGGCTTTTCATACAGCACCGTCGTCTGCCGCCCCACCATCGCATCCTGCGCCGCGCGCTGCTGCTGGGTGATCAGCGCTTGCAGGGCATGCAGCCTTGCGTCCGTCACCTCGGCGGGCAGTTCCGGCTTCTCCGCTGCAGGCGTGCCCGGCCGGGGCGAGTATTTGAACGAATAGGCCGCCCCATAACCAACCTCGCGGATCAGCGCCAAGGTCGCTTCGAAATCGGCATCCGTTTCCCCCGGAAAGCCCACGATGAAATCCGAGGACACCAGAATATCCGGCCGCGCCGCCCGGAAGCGTTCAATCAGCCGCAGATAGCTTTCCGCCGTATGCTTGCGGTTCATCGCCTTCAGAATCCGGTCCGATCCCGATTGCACCGGCAGATGCAAATACGGCATCAGCTTTGGCTGATCCCCATGCGCCGCAATAAGCGCGTCTTCCATGTCATTGGGATGGCTGGTCATATAGCGAATCCGCTCCAGCCCGTCGATCTTGGCCAATGCCCCTATCAACTGCGCCAATCCCACATCCGCGCCGTCCGACTGCCCATGATAGGCATTCACATTCTGGCCGAGCAAAGATATCTCGCGCACGCCGCGTTCCACCAGACCGCGCGCCTCAGCCAGAACGCCCTCAACCGGGCGACTCATCTCGGCACCCCGCGTATAGGGGACCACACAGAAGGCGCAGAACTTGTCACAGCCTTCCTGTACCGTCAGAAATGCCGTCGGCCCCCGGCGGCCCTGCCGTTCGGGCAGCAGGTCGAACTTGGCCTCGGTCGGGAAATCGGTGTCGACCTTGCGGCCTGCGCCCCGGGCCAGTTCCGGCAGCCGGTGATAGGCCTGCGGGCCGACCACCAGATCAACGATCGGCATCCGCCGCATCACCTCGGCCCCCTCGGCCTGCGCAATGCAGCCCGCGACCCCGATCTTCATCTCGGGCCGCGCCACCTTCAGGCTGCGCATCCGGCCAAGGTCGGAATACAGTTTCTCCCCCGCCTTCTCCCGGATATGACAGGTGTTCAACAGCACAAGGTCCGCGTCTTCCATGACCTCGGTTGTCTCATAACCCTCGGGCGCCATGGCTTCCGCCATACGCTCGCTGTCATAGACATTCATCTGACAGCCATAGGTCTTGATGAAAAGCTTCTTGGGGTCGGCCATGAACGCGCATCCTTTGGCAAGCCATTGCCCTTAGCCGAACCGCCCGCCCTTGGCAACTTTTAGAAGGAGCCTTGCGTTAACCCCAACCATGTAAGACTCTGCCGCAAAGCCCCAACGGTGACCAATGCACTACGCATCGCTTGACGATTTCCTGCAGACGGCCAAGGCCGTTCTGGCCAAAGGCCCCATCGCACTGGTGCTGGCCGAGGATGCCGTTGAAGTCTCGTCCACCGTCCGCCACCACCTTGCCGCAGGCTTCCTGCAGGTGCTGCTCCTGACCGACCCGCAAGTGCCACTGGACGCCGATCTGGACCCCCGCATCCACCGGATCGACTTCAACCCGGTGATGGAGCAGGCCATGATGGTCGCCGTCAATCGCCTGATCGAGGCGGCACCCGGCATCTGGATGTACTACTGCTACAACGCCGAATACCTGTTCCACCCCTTCTGCGAGACGCGCAACATCCGCGAGCTTCTGGTGTTTGAAACCGAAGAACGCCGCGATGCCGTGCTGTCTTACGTGGTGGACCTTTACGCCGACGACCTGACGCAATTCCCCGACGCCGTCTCGCTGGAACGCGCCTATCTGGACCGGACCGGCTATTACGCGCTGGCCCGCGAGGATGCCGCCAAGAACTACGCCCCCAAGGACCGCCAGTTCGATTTCTACGGCGGCCTGCGCTGGCGCTTTGAAGAGCATGTGCCCTACACCCGCCGCAAGATCGACCGCATCGCGCTGTTCAAGTCCAAACCCGGCCTGACCCTGCGCCCCGATTTCACCTTCTCGGATGAAGAGTACAACACCTACGCTTGCGAGTGGCACCACAACATCACCACCGCCATCGTCAGCTTCCGCACCGCCAAGGCCCTGAAAAGCAACGCAGGGTCAAAATTCCAGATCAAGACCTACATGTGGCACAACTCGGTCGCCTTCGCATGGCACAGCCAGCAACTGATGGACCTTGGCATGATGGAGCCGGGACAGTGGTTCTGACCCGCCCCTAAACGGCTGCCAGCCTGCCGCCGATCCGCGCCCGAACCTCTGGCGGCTCAATGGCAAGGGCCGCACAGATCGCCCGCAGATCGCGCCGCGCCTCGTGCAACTGATCCACCAGCGAAAGCACCAGCCCCAACCCGTCATCATCCAGTTCGAACTCTTCGGTCAGGTCGCACAGCAACTCGATCCGGGCAAGGTCGATGCGGCGGAAGGCAGCGCGGTTGTCCTTGGTCAGGGGCAGCACGATCCGCGCTTCGATGAAGCCCGACAGCCGCAAGGGCGTCAGCCGAGGCACTGCCGCCAGAACTTCGGTCTCGCTGTAGAATTCGGTGAAGCTCATCCCGGTCATGTCTGATCCCCGTCCATCATGCCCTTGCGCGGGTCATAGCCATGGGTTTTGCGCCAGCCTTCCATGAAGGCGCGCAAATCCTCGTCAATCACCGCTGGCGCCATGATCCGCAATTCCACCAACTGATCCCCCGCCGTCGCCTTCGCTCGCGCCACCCCGCGCCCCCGCAAACGAAGCACCCGACCCGAACTGGTCCCCGCCGGCACCGTCAGCGTCACCGGCCCGTCTATCGTGGGCGCGCTGACCTTGGCACCCAGCACAGCCTCATCCAAAGTGATCGGCAGCGTGACGTGAATATCATCGCCCTCGCGCCGGAAGACCGGATGGGTCAGAACCGTCAGCGTGATCAGCGCATCCCCCGGCGGCCCCGCACCCGGCGCTCCGGCCATGCCCTTGCCACGCAGCCGCAGCGTCAGGCCATCGGTCGCCCCCTTCGGAATTGTCACCTCGACCTGGCCCACATCCGGCAGGTTGATCTTCTTCTTCGCCCCAAGGACCGAGTCCAGAAACCCCACTTCCAGCGCGAAATTCAGATCATGCCCCTGCATGGCTTGGCTTTCTTCACCAAAGGGGGAAAAACCGCGTCCGCCCCGCTGGCGCAGCATCTCGGCAAAGATATCGCCCGGATCACCCGAGCCGCCAAAGCCGCCCTGCGGCCCGCGCTGATAGGTGTTGCCCGGCTGATCGGCGAAATCGCGGTAATACCGCCGCTGCGGCTTTTCCTGACCCGAGGCGTCAATCTCGCCCGCATCGAACCTTGCCCGCGTAGCCGGGTCCTTCAGCAGGTCATAGGCCGACGAGATCGCCTTGAACTTCGCCTCGGCCCCGGAGTCATCGGGGTTGAGGTCAGGATGGCTGATCTTGACCAGCTTGCGATGCGCGGCCTTGATCTCGGCAGCCGTGGCGGTCTTGGTCAGGCCAAGCACGGCATAGGGGTCGGTCATGGCATTCCTTGAATTCACTGAACGAAGGGGCAGTGCTGAACCTTTGGCCATCCTGACCAGAACCCGCCTGCCGTGCATTGACCTATATCACTGACGGCCGGTTTTCCTACCCTGCCCTGCAAGCCCCCGCCAATGACCCGAAGGACAACTGCGTCAAAGGTGGGCCCGACCCGCGCCGAAGGACCGATGCCCTGACCGAAATACCCCTGATCCTGTCCTCTCCCGCGCCGCGCTCCATCGCGCAGGTCTTCACCGATGCCGCCCGGGCGCAGCTTTTCAGCCGATACCAAGTGATCGAGGTCGAAGCCGACGGTCTCGCCACCCTGCCCGACGCGATCCTGTCGCAAGTGCGCTATGTCCTTGGCCAGCCACCGATTCCCGCCGATCTTGTGGCCCGGCTGAGGTCGCTCCGCGCCGTGCTGAACGTCGAAAGCAACCTTCTGCCCAACATGCCCTGCGAGACGCTCTTCCAGCGCGGCATCCACACCCTGACCACCGGCGCCGTCTTTGCCGAACCCGTCGCCGAAATCGGCCTCGCCTTCGCCCTGACCCTGCTGCGCGACGTGGCCGAAGCGGACCTTGCCTTCCAGCAGGGGCGTGAGACATGGGGCTTTGAAGGCAACCACCATGCGCGCCTCCTGACCGGCGCCAACGTGGGCCTGATCGGCTTTGGCGACCTTGGCCGCGCCGTCAACCGGGTGCTCGAAGGCTTCCGCCCCCATGTCAAAGCCTATGATCCCTGGCTGCCGCCCTCCACGATCCGTGATCACCGCGTCACCTCCGCCAGCCTCGACGAAGTCCTGTCCACCTCAGACGTCGTCTTCTGCGTCGCCTCCGTCACCGGCGAGAACGAGGGTTTCCTGTCAGCCCCCCATTTCGCCCGCATGAAACCGGGCACGGCCTTCATCCTCCTCTCCCGCGCGGGCGTGGTGAACTTCGATGACCTGATCGCAACCGTCCGCTCCGGCCTCATCTTCGCCGCCTCCGACGTCTACCCAGAAGAACCCCTCCCCCTCGACCACCCCGTCCGCTCCCTGAAAGGCTTCCTGCGCTCCGCCCACCGCGCAAGCGCCCTCGACATCGCCATGAAACGCATGGGCGACATGGTGCTGGAGGATATGGACCTGATGGACCGCAACCTGCCCCCCCTGCGCTGCAAACGGGCGGAACGCGAAACCGCCGCCCACATGCGCTCCAAACCCGTCGACAAGCCCTGACCCGCTCCGCCCGCGCAAACGGGCCGCCGCGCGCCATTCGCAGACCTTCCAATCCCGTTGACGCAAAGCCTCCCCCTGCGCCATGCTGCCCCAAAGCCGCGAGCAAGCGGCGCGGGGCCAAGCCCTTGAGGGAGGATGTCATGGCTGCATTACTGGCCCTCGCAAGGGCCATCGACCGCGTGACCGAGATGATCGGAAAATCCGTCGGCTGGCTGATCCTTGTGGCCGTCCTCGTCAGCGCGGCCAACGCCCTTGTCCGCAAGATCTTCTCCGTCTCCTCCAACGCCTTCCTTGAAGCGCAATGGTATCTCTACGGTGCCGCCTTCCTGCTGGCCTCGGCGCAAACCCTGAAACAGAACGAACATATCCGCATCGACATCGTCTACGGCGCCCTCTCGCGCCGGACCCAGCACTGGATCGACCTTCTGGGCCACCTCTTCTTCCTGATGCCCTTCGTCGTGCTGATGGACATTTACCTGATCCCCTACGTCGCCCTCTCCTACCACTCCGGCGAGGTCTCCTCGAACGCCGGTGGCTTGATCCTGTGGCCCGCCAAGGCCCTGCTCCTCGCCGGCTTCGCCTTGCTGACCTTGCAAGGCGCTTCCGAGATCATCAAGAAAATCGCCATCATGCGCGGTGACATGCCCGACCCCACGCCCTTCATCTCGGCCCACAAGGCCGCCGAACTGGAAGGCGAAAAGCTGGCAGAGGTGCTGGAGCGGCCATGATCGACCTCATCGCCCAAAACATGGCGCCCATCATGTTCGCCTCGCTGGTGGTCTTCCTGCTGGCAGGCTACCCGGTGGCCTTCTCGCTTGCCGCCAATGGCCTGATGTTCTTCGTCATAGGCGTCCTCCTCGCCCCCATCTCCGACGGTGCCATCCACCTGGACTGGCCCCTCCTTTACGCGCTGCCCGAACGGTTCTGGGGCGTCATGCAGAATGACACGCTCTTGGCCATCCCCTTCTTCACCTTCATGGGCATCGTGCTGGAACGCTCCGGCATGGCCGAGGACCTGCTCGAAACCGTAGGCCAGCTTTTCGGCCCGATCCGCGGTGGCCTCGCCTATGCGGTGATCTTCGTCGGTGCGCTGCTGGCCGCCACCACAGGAGTCGTCGCGGCGTCCGTCATCGCCATGGGCCTCATCTCGCTGCCGATCATGCTGCGCTACGGCTACGACCGCCGCCTCGCCTCGGGCGTCATCGCCGCATCGGGCACCTTGGCGCAGATCATCCCGCCCTCACTGGTGCTGATCGTGCTGGCCGACCAGTTGGGCCGGTCAGTCGGAGACATGTACAAGGGCGCACTCGTCCCCGGCCTCGTCCTGACCGGGCTTTACACGGCCTACATCCTGATCGTCAGCCTGATCAAACCCAACTGGGTCCCCGCCCTGCCGAAAGAGGCGCGCACATTGGGCCACGGCGTCACCTCGCTGCTCGTGGCGCTGGCGATCACCGGGGCCATCGGCTACGCCGCGACCCACTATCTGGCACCCTCGCAGGGCGACAACGCCGACATCCTCGGTGCCACGCTGGCCACCGTGATCATCTACGCCGCAGCCCTCGCCGACCGCGCCCTCAACCTCAACCTGATGAGCCGCCTCGCGTCCGAGGTGATCATCGTCCTGATCCCACCCTTGGCGCTGATCTTCCTTGTCCTCGGCACCATCTTCCTCGGCATCGCCACCCCCACCGAGGGCGGGGCGATGGGGGCCGTCGGCGCCCTGCTGCTCGCCGCCCTGAAGGGCCGCCTGAACATGGGCGTCATCCAGCAGGCGCTCGCCTCGACCACCCGCCTGTCGTCTTTCGTCATGTTCATCCTGATCGGCGCAAGGGTCTTCTCGCTGACCTTCTACGGCGTCAACGGCCACCTCTGGGTCGAGCATCTGCTGACCTCGCTGCCCGGCGGGCAACTGGGCTTCCTGATCGCCGTCTCGGCCCTTGTCTTCGTGCTGGCCTTCTTCCTCGACTTTTTTGAGCTGGCCTTCATCCTCGTCCCCCTTCTGGCCCCGGCGGCCGAGAAACTCGGCATCGACCTGATCTGGTTCGGCGTGATTCTTGGCGTGAACATGCAGACCAGCTTCATGCATCCACCCTTTGGCTTCTCCCTCTTCTACCTGCGCTCGGTCGCCCCCAAAGTCCCCTACCGCGACCGCGTCACCGGCCGGATGATGGAGCCTGTGACCACGGGGCAGATTTACGTCGGTGCCGTACCCTTCGTGGTGATCCAGGTCGCGATGATCTTCCTCGTCATCGCCTTCCCCGCCATGGTGATGCGCTACAAGGGCCCGGTGGTCGATGCGTCCACCGTGACGATCACCATGCCCAAACTGCAGACCGGGGGCTTGGGCAAACCCTCTTTCGGCCTCAACCCGCCAAAAATCCCGGCCCCGTAAGGGACCACCGCACGCCCCGTTAACCAGTGGCCCGCGCCCGCGCGTGTCGGTACGGATGCCATACGCAAAACCGACGAATGCCATACGTTTGCCATACGCAGCGATTCAGCGAAAACCCCAGCATTTACTGGCATTTTCCCCCGATTCGCGCTTTGCGCCGCACCTTGCGTTAACCCCTTCTTAACCACATCAAAAAGGCCGCCCCCGCAGCGCGGAAGCGGCCCCCTTTCGCGGCTGAAAAGCTTACAGCTTGCCCGCCTGCTGCTGCATCATCATGAAGGTGTCATAGTTGTACTCGGCGATCTGATCCCACAGATAGGCGTCCTTCAGGAAGGCCTGCTGGCTGTCATGGATCTTCTTGAAAGCCGGGTTCGAGGCCGAAAGCTCGGCATAGATCGACTGCGCCGAATCGAAGGCGGCACTCAGGATTTCGGCGCTGAACGGACGCAACTGCGCGCCAGCGGCCACCAGACGCTTCAGCGCAGGCGGGTTCTTGAAGTCGTAATTGGACAGCATGTCGAGGTTGGTCGCCTGGCTGGCGGTCGCGAGGATCGACTTGTAAGCCTCTGGCAAAGCATCGAAAGCGGCTTTGTTGAACAGCGCCGACAGCGTCGGGCCACCCTCCCAGAACCCCGGATAATAGTAGTAGGGCGCCACTTTGACGAAGCCCAGCTTTTCGTCGTCATAGGGGCCGACCCATTCCGCCGCGTCGATCGTGCCCTTTTCCAGCGAGGGATAGATATCCCCGCCCGCAATCTGCTGCGGCACCACGCCCAAGGGGGTCAGAACCTTGCCGCCGAAGCCGCCGATCCGCATCTTCAGACCCTTGAGGTCATCCAGCGTGTTGATTTCCTTGCGATACCACCCGCCCATCTGCACGCCGGTATTGCCGGCAGGGAAACCGTGCAAGCCATTGGCGTTGAAGAATTCATTGGTCAGCGCCACGCCATCGCCATAGTAATACCACGCGTTCATCTGCCGTGCGTTGAGGCTGAAGGGCACCGCCGTGGCCAAGGCCCAGGTCGGGTCCTTGCCCCAATAGTAATAGGTCGCGGTATGGCACGCCTCTACCGTTCCCGCGATGGTGGCATCCGCCGCCTGCAGGCCCGGCACCAGTTCGCCAGCCGGAAAAACCTGAATGGTAAAGGCCCCATCGGTCGCCGCCGCCACCGCATTGGCCAAAGTCACCGCACCGCCAAATATGGTATCCAGCGACTTCGGAAACGACGAGGTCATGCGCCACGTCACCTTGGGCGCCGCTTGCGCCACCACCGGAGAGGCCAGCAATGCCGCCCCCGCCGCCCCTATCCCGCCAATCGTGGCGTTACCCAGAAACTTGCGCCGATCCATTCAATAACCTCCCATGCGATGTTGTGATCCGTGCGGAGGCTGCCCGTATTCAGGGCGCCTCTTTTGCACAAAAGACTACACGCTGGAATTGATCTGTCCAGTTTTACTGACAGATCAGATATGCGCCATGGCTGATACCAGCGCCGCATGATCCCGCCCAATCAGCGCGCCATAGGCTTCCAGCTTTTCGGGCGTGAAATGCCCTTCCTCGGCCAGCAGGTTTACAGTGCCGTAAACTGGGCCATCCTGTTGAAATATCGGGATATTGATGCACGACCCAAGGCCCAGCGAGGTGATCAGCGCATGGTCAAAGAAGTATTTGGCAAACTCCGGCACCGTATTGGCAACAAAGACCTGCCGTGCGCCGATGCATTGATCATACCAGCCATCCCGCGTCAAAGGTTTGGTGCCCGACGCCGGATATTCTACGGGATGCGAGGTATAGGACCTTCGCGCCAGGCCCGCCGCCTCGTCCTGCACGGTCACGGTAAACAGACGCGTGCCAAGGGCAGCGCAATCGGCATGAAGCTTGGCATAGGTGTCAGACATGGCTCTCTCCGGTTAAGTCCTTGACATGGCGTGAACAAGCGCCGCCACGATGTCGGACCGGGTGATGATGCCCCGCAGGCTGCCATCCTCCTCTACCACGGGCAAGGCGGGCTGATGGCCCTGCGCCAAGGGCGGCAGCAGATCGGCGAGGCTTGCCTCGGGGCCAACGCTCGCGCTGTCCTGCAGCAGATGCCGGGCCGCCAGCCCCTGCGCGCCGGGCCGCAGGATGGCCTGAACCGAGATCATCCCGGCAAAACGACCCTGCGCAGTCACCACCGGCAGGCTGCGAAAGCCGTGCTGCACGAACAGCGCGGACAGGACACGCCAGTCCGCCTCGGGACCAACGGTGACAGGATCAGGCGTCATAACGTCAGCCGCCGTCAGGCCGACCGATTGGCTCGCAGCGGTTTCCTCAGCCGTCTCAATCAGTTGCGCAAGATCCTCCACCCCCAGAATCTCGCCCAGACGCAAGCGGTCCAGTGCTGCGGCCAGTGCCAGCGGCGTCGGCGCCAGCCGCCGCTCGGGTACGGCAGATGCGGGGGGCTGCGCGGCGGCGGGCCGGAAGGGATAGCTGCGCCCAGTAGCCCAATGATACAACATCCCAAACGACACCAGCAGCGCCGAGCCCAGAAGAACCGTCACCGCGATGTAGTAAGCGCCCGGCATATGGTCCGGCGAGGCGGCCAGAACCGTCGCCACCGCCACCGCGCCACCCGGCGGATGCAGGGCGCGGGCAAAAGCCATCGCCCCCACCGCCAGAAATGCCGCCAGCGCCACGGCCACCATCAGGGGCAGCCCGGCCTGCAAAACCACCACCGCACAGACCGCCGCAATTCCATTGCCCATCACGACGGACCAAGGCTGCGCCAAAGGGCTGGCGGGTGTGGCATAGATCAGCACAGCTGAGGCACCAAAAGGCGCAATCAGCACGGGATGCGCCAGAATGCCGGCATCCGGCAACCCTGCCAGCAGGCCTGCAAGCCACAGGACACCATCGACAAACACCAGCCCAAGCAGCACGCCCAGCGCCCCCAGCAGCGCCTCGCGCGGGTGGGGTTTTGGCAAGGCAGGGGTTGCGGCCTGTCGGATCACATTGGCAAATTGCAGCACGTCGTCCTCATGCTTTTTCCGCAGCGTCCCAACGACCGCTGGACAGGATGGCCCAGCCGTCCGCCGCCACGGGCGCAGGCGGCGGCGTGGCGCCCTGCTCCCAGACCATCAGCAGGATATGGTCGGGCGAGGTGTCCCCGGTCTCGGCCATCGCCTGCCAGACAAGGCCAAAGCCTTCCATGGCCAAACCCTCGACATAGAAGGGGATTTCCTCGGCATCCAGCATCTCGGCGGCGTCGTCCTGCACCTGCCAACCCTCCTCGACCTCGGCCGCCCAAAGCACCTGTCCCTCGATCCCGGGGTGGCGGGCGGCAAGGCGGGCAAGCGGGGCCAGAAAGGTTTCAAGAGTGGGGGTGCTGTTCATGGCGCAAGGCATGGCTGATGGGCGATGATCTGGCAAGAGGGCACTTCCCTTCGCGCGCGGGGGTACCCATATGATGGGGCGGAACAAGGAGGTGCCTATGGAATTCGTCCTGCTTTTGATCGTGGGCGCTGCTGCAGGCTTTCTGGCAACAAGGATGATGCGCATCCAGACCGATATCCCCACCACCATCGCCATCGGCGTAGGCGGGGCCTTGATGGGCGGCCTGCTGATCCGCTTGCTGATCGAGCTGACCGGCTGGATGGCCGGCTTCGTCGGTGCCGTGCTGGGGGCCCTGGTGCTGATCTGGCTGTGGAAAACCTACATCGCCCGGCGCTAGTCCGAAAATCAGCCCAGACGCTTCCACGCATCTTTCAGCCGGAAGCCCCGCTCGCCAAGCCCGTCCCACAGGACCTGCCCCTGCCACAGCGCGAACAGCATGGCGGCCCGTTCGCTGTCATGGGTGCGCGCGGCCAGCAAAGCCTCGATCCGGGCGCGCCAGTCGGCCGCCCTCACCCGCAGCTGCGCATGCCGCAGGCTTGCCGCCAGCAAGGCCGCCATCGGCAAATTGCCCGCGCGCTCTCCCAGCGCCTTCAGCAGAGCCTGTGGTCCCTTCTCGGCAGCGGTCACCTCGGCCTCAACCGCCACGACCTGCGCCTCCAGTTCATCCCAACCCCAGGCCAGCGCCGCCTCGACCATCGCCGGCAAGGCGCCATAGCGCTGCACCAGCGATGCTCCGGCCAGACCGGTGACGCGCGCCACCGAGGAAAAGGCAACAGCCTTCTCCCCCTCCGCCGCGATCATCCCGAGGATGGCGGAAAAGACGGCAGAATCTGAAAGCGTTCTGGGGCGGGCCATGATCCAAGCGTAAACGCCGCTTGGCGAATAGCAAGTCTGCTGACGCCCCGCAGGATGACAAAGCCGGAGGGTTTCACACCCTCCGGACCTCCCGTGGGATATTTGGACCTGAATGAAAGGGAACAAAGGCGTCTTGTATTTGCTCCTTGCCCAAATACTCCCCGCAGAGCGCGTCCCTCGCCGGTTGGCGGCACGCCAGAGGCGAGATAAAAGCAATGCGCGGCACGCGCTCCTTTTGGTTACAACAGCAGACCGGGGTCCGGACCGAGGTCGAGGTTGGGGAAGACGGTGGATTGCAGCCCCGCCGCTTCAACCCCGAACATGGCGCGCAGGGCCCAAGCCGGATAGGCCCGCACGTCACCAGTTGGCATCAGGTCGCGCTCCGAGAGAAGCTGGCCATCGGACAGACCCGGCCACTTGCCGAAGATCTGGCCGCCCTTCAAAGCCCCTCCGGCCAGAACCGCAAGGCCGCCGGTGCCATGATCGGTGCCGCCGGTGCCATTCTCGCGCGCCGTGCGGCCGAATTCGGTCATGGCCACCACCAGCGTCGTGCCCCAGACCCGGCCGAGCCCCGCCTTCATCGCCAGAAGCGCATCCGACAGGCTGGTCAGTTGCGCCTCCATCGTCTTGACCTGCTGCTGGTGCGTGTCCCAACCGCCGAACGAGAAGCTGGCGATCCGCGCGGCACCCATAAGCCGCTCGGCCACATAGGTGCCCAGTTGGCCGTAGGCCAGCTTGCCCTTCGGGGCCTTCTCGCCATCCATCGCGCGGGCCAGATGCAGCGCCTCGGAGAAGGGTTCGGCAAACAGCGGATCGGCGGCATTGACCACCGAGAGCAGGTCTTGCCCTTGCGAGGACAAGGGGCTTTCGGCGACCGGGAACCAATGGTCCGTCTCATGCGCGCCATCGAGGACAAGCAGGCGCTGCTGGCCGACCGACACGGCCGTATTGGCCCCGGCGCCCGGCATCAGGAACAGGGCGCGGTTCAGCCAGCCGTCGTGGCTGGGCGTCTGGCCGCCGTCCTCGGTGCCGGTGCCGTTCTCCAGCGCATCTTGCCCGACGAAATGGCTGCGGCCGGACCGATAGGGCGTGGCCACCGCGTGGGCGAAGGCCAGTTCCTTGGCCTGCCACAGCGGCATCAGCCCGGCGGCGGCTGGGTGCAGCGTGAAGAAATCGTTCAGCGCCGGCCCCATAGCCGCCCCCAGCGTCGGGCGCAGCGCGGCATAGGCGGGGTCTGCGGTCGGGCGCACCACGTCCAGCCCATCCATCGCCCCGCGCAGGATGATCACCACCAGCCGGTTATCGCCGGGGGCCGCCGCAAAGGTCACGGGCGTCAGCAGGGGCGAGGCCGCCACCGAACAGCCAATCAGGAACGCGCGGCGGGACATCAACAGATCATGCGGCATCTTGTTACCTCCGGCTGAAATCGGGCGAGGCGATCAGCACGGCCAATCCCTCCCAGCGTTGCTCGGCTCCGGCCACGGCGCGGCGCAGCAGGGGGGTGGCCATATCCCCAAGGGCGAAGTCGACCAGCGCCACCGGATCGGCCCGGTCCCCGGTCGCCCGCGCAAGATCGGTCGCCCAGTCGATGCGCGAGGCCATCATCGGCGGCGTCATCCAGCCTGCAGCCACTTCGGGCCAACCATCCGGGCGCAAGGGCTTCAGCGGCTGCTGGCCCATGTTGGTCAGGTATGTGGGCACCATCATCGACTTCTTGTTGAAGCCAAGCATGCCCTTCTCCATCCCCGTCAGCCCGGTCAGCCGCAGCGAGGCCACGGCGAATTCCTGCGGGGTGCGGACCTTCTGGCGGTTGGGGTCGGCGGCGGCGGGGTGCTGCAACAGAGTGCGGTACAGGGGCACCAGTTGGGTATCCTGCGCCAGATAGGTCGCGGTCAATGCCTGCACCAGATCGGGCGGCGGCACATCGGCGATGAAGTGACGGGCGAGGAAGAAGGCCACCGCTTGCGCCGTCTCGGGCCGGTGCGCCACGTCTTCGACCAGCTTGTCGATCTGATCCTTGCCCTCGCCATAGGTGACGCCGAGGATGTGCTTCCTGCCCGGTTCCGCCCGGGCTTTGGCGACATGGGGGCCGGTCTCGTCAGTGACCATGCCGGCCAGCAACTTCGCCAGTTCGGTCACATCGGTCTGGGTATAGCCCTTGCCCATGGAATGGAGTTCCAGAAACTCCCGCGCCAGATTTTCGTTCAGCCCCCTGCCCTTGCGCTTGCCGACCGGGGAATTCGGCCCGACCGATTCGGTCTGCGTCAGGTAGATCTGCATCGCCGGATGCCAGAGCGTCGCCTTGATCATGTCGGCATAGCGGCCCGCGATGTTCAGCCGTATCGCCTCGTCCCGGAAGGTCTGGATATGGTGTCCCACCCCTTGCGAGACATTGGAAACGGTGATCCGGTTCGCCCAAAGGTTCACCAGCCGTTCGACAAAACCCAAGGACGCCACGGCGGGACGGGCAAAGAAGGTCGGGGCGTCGTCCTGCTCGATCCTCTTCAAATCGTCCATCGCCACGGATTGATTGCTCTTCGGCGAGACATCGATGCCCGCCATCTTGTCCTGCCGCACCTGCACCAGCAGCGTCAGACGATCCGCCATGGACGGGCGGTTCCAAGCGGCGGCGGTTGGGTCCGCTGCGGTCAACTGGGCCAACAGACGTTCCGGCTCCAACCCGCCGGGCGAAGGCGGGCTGCCCATGCGCGGGCCATAGCCAAAGCGGATTTCCTCAATAAGACTGGGCGCTTCCACGACAGACTCCCTTGCAGGTTTGCCATCAGGCTTGAAGGTCAGATGCGCCTGACGATTCTTCAAATCAATCCACATTCCCGCGATGGGCTGGATTCCACCAAGAGCCGCCCTTGCATCAGCGGCTTCCCGCGTGGTCGTCGGGCGGCTGTCTTGCGCAAGATTGGCGCGTAGCTTGCGGGTTTTGCCTGACAGAGACCTTGCCGCAGCTTCGCAAGCGGGCCTAGGGTTGCCACACGAAACGCAGGCAGAATGACCATGATGGACGAGGCAGCCAAACCCACAAAACCCGCGCCGAAGGGCAAGGGTGGCGCAAAGACACATGGCGGGAAGGGCACGGGCGGTCCCGCCAAGCCCCAGCGCGTGTTGCAGCCTTTGACCGGAAGGCCGCGTGGGGCGCGCGACCTTTGGGGCAGCGTGGACTTTCCGCTGAAAGCGCATCGCAGCCCGCATGGGCAGGTCACCGCCATTTCGATGATGAAGGACGAGGGCCCCTATGTCGTCGAATGGGTGGCGCATCATCTGGCCGTCGGCTTCACCGATCTGCTGGTCTATACCAATGACTGTTCGGACGGCACCGATGACATCCTGATCCGGCTGGAGGCGTTGGGTCTGGTTCATCACCGCCGCAACGACATTCCGCCCGGCATTCGCCCGCAACCCTCGGCCCTGAATTATGCGCAGGTGGAACCGGTGGCGGGGCTTTCGGACTGGGTCATGGTGTTTGACGCCGACGAGTTCCTGTCGATCCGCCATGGCGACGGCACTGTCGACAGCCTGCTGGATGCCGCTGTGGCACAGGATGCCAATGGCATCGTGGTGACATGGCGCATCTTCGGATCGGGCGGCGTGGTCGACTGGTCGCGCGAACCGGTGACCGAGCAATACCGGATGGCCGCCCCCACCACATGGAACAAGGGCTGGGGTGTGAAGACCCTGTTCAAGTTCGATCCCGACTATTGGAAACTGGGCATCCACCGCCCCAAGATGAAGACCCGCCACATCCAGACCGATTTTCCCGACCGGGTGAAGTGGCTGACCGGTTCTGGCAAGGTCATGGAGGATTACTTCAAGTTCCGTGGCTGGCGCTCCATCACCCGCACGGTGGGCTATGACTGGGTGCAACTGAACCATTACGCGGTGAAATCGGTCGAAAGCTACGCTCTGCGCAAGCTGCGCGGTAACGTCAACAACAAGGCCGACAAGTACAATTCCGAATACTGGTCCCTGCAAGACCGCAACGAGGTGCCAGATGACACCATGCTGCGCTACACGACCCGCCGAAATGAAATCATCGCTACCCTGCTGTCAGACCCCGAGGTGAGACGCCTGCACTTCGCTGCCCTCGCCCGGGCCGAGGCGCGGCTGGCCGAGTTGCGCCAGACCGAGACGTTCCACGACCTGGTGGAGGGATTGGCGAAGGCCTCGGCGGTGCCGATCAGTCAGATCGTCGCAAAGCCGCCGCAGCCGAGGGACAGGGAAAAGATCGCTGCCCTGATGACCGACGTGGAAAAGCGCCGCAACGCCAAGGCCAAGGCGGAGCGCGCCGGGGAACCCAAGACCCCGGTAGAACAGGTACCGATGGGCGGCTATGTGCCGGGCGCGCCGGATGTCGCGGCCGAGGTGGCGGTGGATTGGGTGGAAAACCACGGCCTGAAACTGCCGCTCGACCCCCGGATGTTCCCCTCTGCCGCGCTGGCACTGATCGCTGCGGGCAAGTTCGAACGCGGGCTGGCGCGGAAACTGCCCTCGGTGCTGCCCAAGGGTGCCACGGTGCTGGAAATAGGCTCGGCCGTGGGCTTTCTGGGCCTGCACCTGGCGCAGAAACGCCCCGACCTGCGGCTGACCCTGCAAGAAGACAATCCCGCGCTGCGCACCCTGATGTCTCGAATCATGGCCCAGAACAACCGCCACTTCGGCCCGTCCTTCCACCTCTCCGACGCGGTGCTGGACGATCCGGTGCGGGCCGTGGCAGGCTTGGTCCACAGCCTGAAACCGCAGGTCCTGCTGCTGGCCGATCCGCGCCTGTCCCCCGACGTGCTGGCCGACCTTCTGCCCCGCCTGTCCCCGCCCCCCGCCCAAATCGTGCTCTATGGCCGCCTTCTGGAGACATGGCATCCCCGGCTGTCGGAACTCGACGACCTTCTGACCGAGATGGACTACGAACCGACCGATCGTTTCGACCGCAACCTTGCGCGCGAATTCCGCCCGGCCCGGGACGAGGGCTGACGCTTCAGGCCTGCCCGGCGCCGCCTTCGCTTTCACGTTCTGGTTCGGTCATGTCATCCGAGAAGAAGGTGCTGGCCACGAAGGCGCGGGTGATCCTGTCGACCACTTCGCGGCGCACATGGCGGCCATCCGGCATCCAGGCCAGATCGCCAGCGGCCAGAACCGCCTCATAGGACGGGAAATAAATCACATTCGGGCGCGCCTCGGCCACCTCGGCCAAGACGGCGCGTAACGTGGACTTGGACCGCGTGTTGGCCGCCACAATATCGCTGTCCGAGAAGGTCCGCGCCAGTGGGACGGGCGACACCGTGACGAATATCTTGGCCTCTGGCTTCGCCGCCGTGATCAGATCAACCGTCCGCGTGATGGCAGCGAAGTTGTCGGCAAAATTGGAGCCATGATACAAGATCTGCTCAACGCCCGCCTTGCCATAGCGCGGCCTTTGGTTCGCCACCTTGCCGGACGCGCGGTTGATGAAAACCTCGGTCATGCCGTAGGTGAAGACAAAATGTTCTGCCGCCGCAAAACCCGCGCGAAACGCCGTGTCCAATTTGGCAGTGACCTCGGCGAGGATTTCAGGTGTCTTGGAAAACACAAGTCGCCGATAAGGGCATTGCACCCGGCCGTCCAATTGCCAGTAATCATTCGGGCCCGGGTCCCAGAGGCCAAGAATGCGTTCAATTTCTTGCAGGATGGAAAAGGCGTTATAGGTGTTCATGTGGTTGCGTTCCGGCAACTCATCAACGCGCGACACTGCGGGATCAAAGATCACCGAAGACATATCCGGCCCGACATGACCTTCGCCCAACTCGGTATTGAGGGCCACCCGGATTTCTTCGGCAAAGCAACTGCCCATCAGGAAGAAGTGATCGTTGCGATGCACCATGGGATTTTTGACGAATGTAACCAGCCGATCAGCCCAAAAGCGTTGCCAAGTGCTGTTCGGTTTGCGTGGCACCCGTACCGACATAATGTCCCTTTTCCGCCGCATATTCCCGACTATGCCGCCAACAAGAGCATAGACGCGCGTCCAGTTCCAGCCTGATATCTGGACAGCCGGGCGCAGATTTGCTTCTGTGTCAAAGCGAAAGCAATGATCCAACCAAGGCCATGGAAGAATGACAGAACCCGGCCGCGCAGCCCTGCTTACGGCGGTCAAGAACGAGGGCCCCGACCTCTTGGAATGGGTGGCCTACCATCGGTCGATCGGATTTGATCCGATCGTGGTTTATTCCAACGACTGCGACGACGGGTCGGATGTGTTGCTGGATGCTCTGGCCCAAATAGGCTGGGTCGAACATCACCGTCACCAGCCCCCCTCGGGCATCGCCCCGCAGGACGCGGTGGCGGCTCTGGCGTGGCGCAACCCCACGCTGCGGACCGCGACTTGGGCGATGTGGCTGGACGCTGACGAATTTCTCAACGTCAAAGCCCCCGGCGGGCATGTGCAAGACCTGATCGCTGCGGCGGGCGAGGCCGATGCCATCGCGATCAACTGGCGCAACTTTGGCGACAGTGGCCTGACCGACAGCCCGGATGGCCTCGTGCTGCCCCATTTCACCCAAGCCGCCCTGCTCGATCACCGGATGTCGCGCACCGTGAAGACGCTGTTCCGCGTCAGTGACAAGGTCGAGAGCCTGTTCATCCATCGGCCGATCTGGCGCCCCGGCCCTGTCACCGTGCTGGACGGCGCAGGTCGCAAGCTGCCCGACGATTTCATCTTCGCCCGCAAGGACAACGCCCGCCCCGAGGAACTGGTGCCCAAGGGGCGCACGTCGCATAAGCTGGCGCAGATCAACCATTACGTCATCAAGGCGCTCGACCGCGTCGCGATCAAGCAGCGGCGCGGCAACGGGCTGGTCGCGGGCGGCGGGTCCAGCCGCTTCGGCCTCAGCTACCTGCGCCGCTTCAACCGAAATGATCAGGAAGACCGCAGCATCCAGCTCCGGATTGCGGCCACGCAGGCCCTGATCGACGAAGCCCTGTCGGTGCCGCAGGTGGCCGCAGCCTATCAGGCCTGCCAACGCGCCTTCCTGTCAGCGCTGGCCGAGGTGAGGCCGATTACGGAAAGCCTTGCCGCCGCCCGCGCCGATCTGGCCGGGTCAGAGGACGACTGAAGCCCGAACGAAAGCGTCTTGCACTTTTGCGCTATCCTTGGAAGAATTTCGCGCGGAAGATCAGGCATTTGCCGCCATCCTCTCGACACTGGACAAAAGTTTCGCCAGTGTATCATTGGAAACTTTTGGCTGAGGTAGAAGATGAATACTCCTGTTCGCCGCCCGGTTGCCTCGCTGTGGATCGGCGAAAGGTTGCACTACCTAAACCAACTGTGCCTTCTGTCCCACGTTCAGCAGGGCCATCCGACAACGCTGTATTGCACCGATACCGTGTCGAACGTCCCTGACGGCGTCATCGTCAAACCCGCCTCTGGCATCATGACGATCGACCGCGAGATTGTCGCGCAAACCTCGGAAAGCTTCCTGTCCAACGTGTTCCGCTACAAGATGATCGAAGCGACCGATGCCGTCTGGATCGACTGCGACGCGTTTTGCCATCGCCCTTTCCCCGACGAGATGCAGAATATCTATGCCGGTCACGGCTTCCGGGGTGCCTTGAATTGCGGCGTGGTCTACATCCCCAAGGATGGCGAACTGATCCACCAGCTGCTGGACTATTACTTCAACCTGCCCGCCGCCCCGCCGTGGTTCAACAAGCAGCAGCGCAAGAAGATCGAAAAGCAGGATGCCTCCCTGCCCCAAGCCGTCCGCATCTACAACGCCGAGCGCACGGCCTTCGGCCCGCAGGCCTTCACCTACTTCGCCCAGCAGACCGGCGACTACGAAAAGGCGCTGAGCCCCGATTACCTGTACCCCGTGCCCTTCCAGTTGAACGACGTCTTTTATGACCCCCATGGCAGGGTCGAGGGCCACTTCACCGACCACACCCTGTCGGTCCACCTTTACACCAACGGCACCAAGCCGTGGTGGCGCAAGAACCCGCCGTTGCCCAATTCCTATGCCGCCCGGATGTGCGAACCGGTGGGCGTCGATCCAAGC
>CANBRQ010000019.1 GCA_947371955.1 Paracoccaceae bacterium
AGATGTTGACGCCGAAGACATCCCGCAGCGTCACGGTGACAAGGCCAAGCCGGCCAAGGGTGGCAATGAAGGCAAAGGCCAGCGGCACGCCCGCGAAGTTGGAGGCGACGCCGGAAAACGTGGTCAGCGCCCGCCGCATCCAGACCGGCATGCCGCCCAGGATCAGCGCATGGGCCAGAAGCAACCCCGTCAAGGTGCCAATTGCGGCTGAAGCAAAGCTGAGCCGGATCGACAGCCAGTAGGCGGCAGCGATCTGCGGGTTGGCCAGCCCCACCATGTTGTCGAAGGTGAACGCGCCCTCGGGCGACTGGAAGGCGCCGATGACAAGGTAAGAGACCGGGGCGATCAGGAAAATGAAGGTGAAGGAAAGATAGGGCAAAGCCCCAAGCCATGACCAGTTGATGGTCCGGGGCGGGCTGACGGGTTTTGCCGTGCTGAGGTCTGTCACGCTTGCACACTTTCGCCGGTGTCGGAACTTGAGAGCCCGGAACTTGGCGGGCCGAATTGGAAAACCCGAGAGAAAGCGGGGGAGCGCCGCTTCTCCTCGGGTTCGAACCTGCGTGCCCGGGCATCGCTGCCCGGGCGGATTGGGGCTTAGTTGGCGCCCATTTCCTTGGCCCAGTTGTCGGCAGTCGCGGTCTTGGCAGCACCCTGCTCGTCCAGCGACGGGAAGACGGCCTTTGCATAGGCGTCAGCCGGGGGCAGCTTGGCCATCAGGTCAGCCGGCAGCTTGCCAGCAGCCGACAGCGCGTTGAAGCGGATCGGGTGGCAATAGCCCGACAGCCAGCCGATCTGGCCTTCGTCGGAGTAGATGTATTCCATCCAAAGCTTGGCGGCATTGACGTGGGGCGCATAGGCCGAGATCGCCTGAACATAGACGCCGGCGATGACCGAGTCCGACGGGATGACGATGTCAACCGGCGGGTTGCCGGCCAGCTTGTCGCGCATTGCCAGCAGGTTGTAGTCCCAGTCGAAGTAGATCGGGGTGGTGCCTTGAGCCAGGTTCTGAGCCGAGCCGTTGACCGGAACCAGGTTCGAGGAAGCCTTCAGCGCCTTGAAGTAGGCAATACCGGCGTTCATCGCGTCAGCGCCAGCCAGCTTGCTGTCGGAAGCCAACCCCGCAGCGTAGACGGTCATCATGGTGGAGTTGCCGGTACGCGGATCGCCCGGGATGGCGACCGAGTTGGCGAACTTCGGGTCGGTCAGGTCTTTGAAGCTGGTCGGTGCTTCTTTGACGATGTCCTTGTTTACGCCCATGGCCAGAACACCATAGTAGTCGCCGTACCAGAAGCCATCGGCGTCCTTCACGGAATCCGGAATGTCACCCCAGGTGGAGACTTTGTAGGCTTGGATCAGGCCGTCCTTTTTGGCAGCCGGGCCGAACGACAGGCCAACGTCGATAACGTCGGGCGCCTGCGGGCCGGTGTTGCCCTTGTTGGCCTTGATTGCCTCGATCTCGTCGCCCGAACCGGCGTTGGGGTTCAGTTCGTTGACGGTGATCTCGGGGTACTTCTTCTTGAAGCCGTCGATCACGGCGGCATAGTTGCACCAGTCATGCGGCAGGGCGATGACGGTCAGCGCGCCTTCTTTTTTGGCGGCAGCTTCCAGGTCGGCCATTGCATCGGCATGGGCGAAGGTGGCGGACATCATGGCCAGCAGGCTTGCGCCCGCAAAAAGACCCATATGTTTGGTCATATCGAACTCCTGTTTCTTCCGGCTGTGCGCGCCGCTTGGTCTGTTGAGACGCTGGCGGCAGCGCTGGCCCGTGCTGTTTCAAGTCACCGCATCGCCCTACGCTGCCGATGTGACAGCCAAGTATCAGTTTCACCAAGGTTTTGAGACGGCAGGCCACAAGCCCGTCTTGCCCGCTCGGCCGGTGGTGGAGCTGTCACCTGCACCTTCGCGCAACGCCAATGGACGTGATGCCCCGAAGCTGACTTAACCGCCGGACCAAGTCCCACTCGACCAAAAGACGGCTCAGGCTTCGCGCAAGTGCCACGACTTAATTGCGCGGGGCGGTTGCCCGCAGAGCAGCACTCCGGTCCTCGAAATACCTGGGCCCCGCGATTTTTCGACGACGGCGTGGACGCCACCAAAGACGTCGGGTCGAAACGAAGGTGCGGTGTGTGAAGTCGCCGGGTCATCACCTGATGGCGGCGGACTTCGATCGCCCGGTCGCGGCGGTCCGGGTGCCTGTCACCTTCCTGACTGGCTTCAAAGCATCCGACGTCCTCGTCCCAAAACTCGTGAAAGACGTCTGTCCGGCAGAAGCGAGCGTTCCACCGCAAGACGATCTGTGCGACTAAATCCCAAGAACGAGTCAACCAAGCCAGACAAACTGCACCGAGGACCGCATGACCCAAGACCCAGACCTTCTGGCCGCCGCGAAAGCCGTTGTGGAAACCTATCTTGAACTCTCGATGATCCCCGATCCGGTCGCTGCATCGGCCTATGTCAGCCCGGATTTCGAACTGGTCTTCACCGGCGGGCGCCGGTTTTCCGGGCCCGCCGAAAGTGCGGCGTTCAACGCCAAGCGCTATGCCTGGGTCAAGAAGCGCTTCCTGCGGACCGATCCCGCGCTGGATGCCGAGACGGGCGATGTGCATGTCTACAACACCGGCTATCTTTATGGCCAATGGAAGGACGGCACCGCCTTCCAGACCAACCGTTACATGGACAAGTTCATCGTCCGGGACGGCAAGATTGTTCAGTCTGATGTCTGGAATGACAGCGCAGAGATCTTGCTGGCCAAAGCCGGGCTCGCCGAGGCCGATCTGTGACGATGGCGCATGATCTTTGACTTGCGTGACTAATCCCGTCGGCAAACCCGTGAAAGATCCCACGATCGTTACGCACGTGACGGACCGCGACATCGCGGACAAGGCCTTCGATCGTAACCACCTTCGTCCCTATCAGTTCCATCAGTTGGCCGAGTTGGTCAGCAAGACGTTCCAAGTCTGCTATCCGTAGGACTTCGGCCTGACATCCACATGCCCGCCGGCTACTTTAGCCCGATGCAGACCCTGCAGGTGGACTGGGGCCACTGGACGGTTCAGCAAAAGCACGTCAACAACCGCATCATGCTGGTGCCCCACGCGAAAAGTGTCGCTGGCTATACCGAGGTGAACGGGATGGTTTACGTCCGCGGCCACCGCACCGATTACGATCATTGGGCGCAGATGGGCAATCAGGGTTGGCCCTATGAAGACGTCCTGCCCTATTTCTTGAAGGCCGAGGTCCGGGCCTAGGATTCGGGCGACAAGTCGATCCACGGCACCTCAGGGCCGCTCAAGACCTTTTGCGCGCCGATCATCAGCCCGATTTCGCGCGCCGGAATCGATTGCAGCCAGCAGGCCGGCTGTCCCTATAGCGGCGATCTGAACGCGGGTGATCAAGAGGGGACCGGCCACTCCGAAGGCACCCTTGCCGACGGTGTCCGCTCCTTTGTGTGGCGCCGCTCCATCACGCCGGTGAAGGATCGCAAGAACCTGACTGTGCTGACCTATAGGTTATCCTGTGCAGCGTGACCTTCAACTCGCGGCAGCAGCTAGAACTGTCAGGCATTGGTGACCCCGATCACCTGCGCAAGATTGGCATCCGGGTGGACCATGACCGGAAGGGTGTCGGCCAGAACCTGCAGGAGCATCGCGGCGCGGGGCTGAAAGTGCGGCTGACCAAGCCGATTTTCTTACCGTAATACCTGAAGTTCCACTGTCCGGTGCTTGGCGTGGCCGAGTATTTCCTGAAAGGCACCGCTGCTGCTGCGGCGCAAGGCGACGAGATCATGTCCTTCCTGAAATCGCGCCCAAATGGGATCGCCCCGATCGTCAGTGGCACCTGAACGGCTGCATGTCCAACGACCATGGGCGCGACATCGTCGGGGAAAAGGGCTTCATGTCCCATTTCATGCTGTCGCGTCGGCAAAGCCGCGGGTCAATCTTGGCGAAAACCTCCAATGTGCGGGAACGGGCGGCGCCGGGCGCGATCTTCTTCGCGGTCCCCGATGATTTGCGTGTGATGCGCGACGGGCCTCGCAGCTCGCGATATCGTGGCGCAGGCGGCCTTTGACGACATCCGCGACGAGGCATAAGCGCCGGGTGCAAAGCCCGGTCGGATGCCGATCTGGACGAATACATCAAGAACAACTGCACCCCGGTCTATCATCCGGTGGGCACCTGCAAGATGGGCCTTGATGCAATGTCCAGCTTGAATGATCGGATGCAGGTTCACAGGATAGAACGCCTGCGGGTGGTTGATACCTCTGTCATGCCGACGCTGACTTCAGGCAACACGAATGCGCCGACGATCATGATCGGCGAGAAGGCTGCGGATTTCATCTTGGGCAAGGCGGCCTGAGGCGTCACGCCGATCAAGGGAACGTGCCTGTCCGGGGTCCGTACGGGGCGAAAGACGACGCATCCGGTTGGGAGCGCCGAACAACTTGGTTTCTTCCAAGGAGCTAAATACGATGGGATTGAAGACGGGAAAGCGCGCTGCACTTGCCGCCTCGACCGGTCTGGTCATGCTCTTGGCCGGTGCCGCGATGGCCGAAGACATCCGGATAGACAAGGGCGACGACATCGCCACGCTGCGCCAGCAAGTCCGCCTAAGTTGCGCTGGTCGACGGCTATGGGGGCGACACAGGGCGCAAGATCACCTTGGCTGGGCTGAAGGACGAAGCGGCCAAATGCGCCAACATCACCGACGTGCAATATGCCGAAGCTGGTGGTGAACGCAGTCATCTGCACCGCATTTCAGGCAATACGATGGGTGCGTTGACGGTGGGACCTCGGGAGATGCGGAATCCCGAGCTGGGATCGGGATGCACTCAGAGTTTCAATGAAAGGTCATGGGGCTGGGTCGTGTCTTTCCATTCTGCTGCCAATCCAAGGGGCGCTTGCTTGCACCGGCAGATTGGGTAGGGCACGCTTTAAGTCGAGCGTTGCGCGCGGTGGCTGAAATGGCCGGCCCATGACCGATGAAAGCCCGTAGTGAACGGCGTTCGCCCCAGGGTTCTATCGCAACGTGCGTCACCTGCGGCCAGAGTCATCCCAATCGCCGAAGCGCCCGCGCGAACTGCCGTGTTGATCCCATAGGGCTGCGCCACGAGGCGATGACGGACGATTTTCGGTGGGAGGCAGTGGGCCAAGGACCAACCGGCCTTGGCAATCTTCGAGATTTCGGGGGGTTACCGCGCGCCTTGCGAGCAGAGCATCTTTGCAAACCACCGGAAAGGGTAGATAACTTGGGTTCAGGTTTGGAGCTTGCGACAGGCACAATGCACATCAGATTTCATACCACCGCAGCGATTGTTGTCTTGTTGGCTTCTGGCGCCTGGGTGGCGACGGGCAAGTATTCGTTTGTCGGAAGCGAGGTTGTCAGTGATGGCAAGACCACGTCCGATGCGGCACCTGCGGTGACAGCCGAGACAAAGGCCCAGCCGGATGCCGTGCAGACCGTGGCCTATATGGTCGCAACCCCCGCGCCTTATGAACGGCATATCCGCCTGTCCGGCCAGACCGAGGCGGACAAGCATGTGACGCTGGTTGCCCGGACCGCAGGCGCCATCACCAAGCTTGCCGTGGCAGAAGGGGACAATCTGGCCAGCGGCGCGCTGGTGATTGCGCTGGATGGGCCGGACAAGCGAGCCGCCGTCTTCTCGGCCAAATCGCAGTTCGACACGGCGGTGCATCAGGCCGAGATGAACCAGCAGCTTTTCGCCCGCGGCTCCTTGCCGGAATTGCAGCGTCAGACCTCGGTTTCTGCGCGCGAGGCGGCGCGGTCGGCTTTGGAGGCCGCGCAGGCCGAGGTGGACCGGCTGGAGGTGCACGCGCCCTTCGCAGGCATTGTCGACAAGGTCTCGGTCGAGGAAGGTGCATGGGTCCAGCCGGGGACGGAAGTGGCGACGCTGCTGTCGCTGGATCCGATTGTCGTTGTGGCCGAGATCAACGAGCGTGACCTGCAGGCTGTGACCAAGGGCAGCAAGGCCTCGGTGGTCTTTGGTTCTGGCACAACGGCAGACGGCGTGGTGCGCTATGTCGGGCATCAGGCCTCGGGTGTCACCAGAACTTTCCCGATCGAGGTCGCCATTCCCAATCCTGATGCGATCTATTCGGTCGGCATGTCGGCCGAGGTTGATCTGGCGGCCAAGACGGCGCCTGCGGTGGTTCTACCGCGTTCGGTCGTGACGCTGGATGCCAACGGCAAGCTGGGCGTGCGGGTGTTGAACGCGGACGATACCGTGGGCTTCCTAAAGGTCGAGATCGTCGATGACACGCCGGACGGGATGGTGCTGTCGGGCATCCCGGACCGCACGCGGATCATCGTCTCGGGGCAGAACATGGTTACTGACGGGCAGAAAGTGGCGGCGACCTTGGCCCCGGCGGGGTCAAACTGATGGATATTGTCGGCATCGCCATAAAGAATGCCCGGCTGACCGTCTCGGTCCTTTTGTTCCTGATCGTGGCGGGGGCGCTGGCCTATATCTCGATCCCGAAAGAGGCGGAACCGGATGTCCAGATTCCGATCATCTATGTCTCACTCGGCTATCAGGGCATCTCGCCCGAGGATTCCGAACGGCTGCTGCTGCGGCCGATGGAATCCAAGCTGAAGTCGATTGCCGGCGTCAAGAAGATGACCTCAACCGCCACCCAAGGCGGCGGCAGTGTGCTGCTGGAGTTCCAGGCGGGGGCCAATCTGGCCAAGGCGCTTGACGATGTCCGGACCGGCGTGGATGACGCCAAGCGCGATCTGCCGCAAGGCGCGGATGAGCCTTCGGTGCATGAGGTCAATATCTCGGCCTTTCCGGTGCTGGTGCTGACGCTGTCGGGGGATTTGCCGGAACGGACGCTGGGTCAGGCGGCGCGTGAATTGCGCGATGCCATCAAGGAGAATGTGCCCGGCGTGCTGGACGCCAACCTGCAGGGCGTGCGCGATGATCTGGTCGAGGCGGTGATCGATCCGGGCAAGCTGACGAGCTACGGCATAAGGCTGGATCAGTTGAGCCAAGCCATCGGCGCGGGCAACTCTTTGGTCGCCGCAGGGTCCTTGGAGGGCGCGCAGGGCAGCTATTCGGTCAAGGTCCCGGCGCTGATTGAAACGCTGGAGGATGCAGCGAACCTGCCCATTGTCGTCGGCCCCAATGCCACCGTCAAGGCGCGAGAAATCGCCGATATCAGGATGACCTTCAAGGACGCCGACTCGATCACGCGGCTTGATGGCAAGCCTGCCGTGGCCATTGAAGTCTCTAAGCGGACCGGTTCCAACCTGATCGAGACCATCGACGCCGTGAAGGCCGTGGCCGAGGCCGCCAAGAAGCTTTTGCCGCCGGGCGCGGTGATCACCTACAGTCAGGACAAATCGATCACGATCCGGCAATTGCTGAGCGATCTGCAGAACTCGGTTCTGACGGCGGTGGTGCTGGTCTTCATCGTTATCTTGTTTGCCCTGTCGGGGCGTGCCTCGATGTTCATCGGCATGGCCATTCCGACCTCGTTCCTGATGGGCATCCTGTTCCTGTCCTTGGCGGGGATGACGGTGAACCTTGTCGTGCTGTTCAGCCTGATCTTGGCGGTGGGGATGCTGGTGGACGACGCCATCATCGTCACCGAATTCGCCGAGCGGCGGATGCACGAGGGGATGGACAAGGTCGCGGCCTTCCGTCTTGCCGCCGAACGTATGTCCGGTCCGGTGATTGCCGCCACCATGACGCGGGTCGCGGCCTTCTCTCCGTTGCTGTTCTGGCCGGGCATCGTTGGCCAGTTCATGAAATACCTGCCGATCACGCTGATCGCGACGCTATCGGCCTCGATGCTGTACGCGTTGGTCTTCACACCCACTTTGGGCGCGATGTTCGGGAAAGTCACAGTATCGGAAGCGCCGCCGCGCGACGGGCTTTACATGTGGTTCGTCAAGCGGGCCGTGCGTCATCCGTTCATCGTGCTATTCCTGTCGCTGGGCGCATTGGTGGCGGTGCCGGTTGCCTATGGCACCTACGGCAAGGGGATCGAGTTCTTCCCGAATGTCGAACCCGACTACGGTCTTTTGTACGTGCATGCGCGCGGCAACCTGTCGATCACCGAAAAGGACGCACTGGTGCGGCAGGCTGAGGCTCGGATTCTTGGCTGGCCGGGGATCAAGAGCGTTTACACCCGTGTCGGCTCCGCCGGGGGCGGCGGCGGTCAGGAGGTCGATGCCGATGTCGTGGGCACGATCCAGTATGAATTTGTCGACTGGCGCAACCGCAAGGGCGCCAATGAAATCCTCGCCGATCTGCGTCAGGTGATGGCGGGCATTCCCGGCGCGCGGATCGAGGTTTCGGTGCCGCAGGGCGGGCCGCCGACGGGCAAGGCCATTCAGGTCCTGCTGTCGGCTGACAATCCCGATCAGTTGAACGCCACCGCCGGTGAGGTCGCGGCCATGCTGCACGCGATCCCCGATGTGATCGACATTTCGGACGGTCTGCCGCCGCCCGGTATCGACTGGGAGATCAAGGTCGATCGCGGCAACGCCGCCCGCTATGGCATCGGCCCCTATGCGGTTGGGACCATGATTCAACTGGTCACCAACGGCGTGAAACTAACCGATTATCGCCCGGCAGGCAGCGACAATGCCGTCGACATCCGCCTGCGCCTGCCCGAGGAGATGCGCACCCTGTCGATGCTCGACCAGTTGCGGATCGAGACGTCGCAGGGGTCCATCCCGATCTCCAACCTCGTCACGCGAGAGCCTGTGCAATCGGTGGGAACCCTGACGCGGATCGACGGGGCCCGCACCGTCACCGTGGCCGCTGGCATCACCGAGGGCGTGCAGGCCGACGCCGTGCGCCAAGTGGTGACGGCCAAGATGGATGTGATGAACCTGACAGACAAGGGCATTCACTGGAAGATGGCGGGTGCGGATCAGGAACAGGCGGCGGCCGGGGCTTTCCTCGCCAAGGCCTTCATGGCGGCGATGTTCCTGATCTTCATGGTGCTTCTGGCGCAGTTCAACCGGTTCCTCTCGGTCGGGCTGGTGCTGATGGCGGTCGTCATGTCGACGATCGGCGTCTTCCTGGGCCTGATGATCATGAGCCAGCCTTTCGGCATGGTGATGTCCGGCATCGGGGTGATCGCCCTGGCGGGCATCGTGGTGAACAACAACATCGTGCTGATCGACACCTATGACCACCTGCGTCGCGAGGGGCTCGACAAGCTGGACGCCATCCTGCAGACCTGCCGCGAACGCGTGCGCCCGGTGGTGCTGACCGCTTTGACCGCCATCCTTGGCGTGCTGCCCATCGCCTTCGGCTTCAACCTGGAACTTCTGTCGCACGAGACGACCTTCGGCGCACCTTCCACCCAGTGGTGGATCGCCCTGTCGAGCGCCATCGTTTTCGGCCTTGCCTTCTCGACCATCCTGACGCTGATCGTGACACCCTCGATGCTGATGATCGTCACGCGGTCGAAGGACAGCAAGGTTCACGCCATGATGCGGCGGTTCCGTGGCGTGTTCAGCCGCAGCAAGACCGAAGAAGCGATCGTGTGGACACGCCCGGTTGAGCCGACAGAACAGATGATGCTGGGCGAGGTCGTGCTGCTGCCGAAACGTAAGTGACGCCGGGCTGCATCAGTCTGGGCGTCGGGCGAGGACCGTGAAGAAGCCGGGGAAGAAGCGATTTTCCTCGTAATTGCGGCTTCGCGACAGGGCTTCATAGGCGGCTTCGTCTTCTATCAGCACCTGACGGTCCGCCACATCCTCATAGCCGTTGATGCTGGTCGAGATGAGCTCAAGACCGTTCTGGTCCAGCCAGCACATGACCTCTTCCAGCGAATGCTGGGTCTCGTTCGGGTGCAGAACCTGATCGCGGAACCAGGATCGCAGATGGGTTTCATCGCGCATCGGAGCATTGAGGGCGGCGAAACGCTGAAAGGCAGCCTCTTCGCCCTCGCGCGAGAGAATGTCCTGAAACATCTGCAGAAACACCCGCCGTCCGGCGAGGTGGTAAAGCCCCACGAACAGAAAGCCACCCTGGTCGACAAGGCGGCTGACATGGTCGAAGGCTTTGCGGCAGTCATGGGTGTGATGCAGGACCCCGATGCTGAGGACCAGATCGAAGCGGCCTTCCGGTTGGAAATCAAAAAGATCGGACTGCACGAAGGTTGTCCGGTCCTCGGTTCCAATCAGGCGCGACACCTCCCGCGCGCGGTCGAGGGCCTTTTGCGTCATGTCGACGGCGGTCACCTTGCTCTTGTAGTTCAGGGCAATCGCATTGCTGGCCCAACCGGCACCACAGCCGATTTCCAGAACCCGATCGATCGCATCATCGCCAAGGAGAGCATCAAGGTCAGGATGGGACAGGATTGGATTGGCCGCGACCCGCTGGGCTGCATCCTCGGCGGTGGCGTAATAGTTGAACGGCATCTCCTCGTAAAAGGCACGGACCTGCCCGGTGATGGCCTTGTCAGTCAGGTCAGACATGGTGCGCGCCTTTCAGATTGCTCAACATCTACAACCGCGCCCGCAGCCTGCGGGCGGCGGCAATCGCTAGCAGTCCTGCAGCGACGCCAAAGCTCAGAACCACACGCCCGGTCTGGCTTTCGATCGCCAGTGCCACGACGGCGGTTATGGCAGCAAACGCCCAAAGCACTGCTATGGCCCGCCCCAGCCTGCAATGCAGTCGGCCGCAGGTCGCGCAGATGCTGGTGTGCAATACATGCCGGTCAACGGGCAGCTTGGGCAGGTCTGGATCGGGGCCAGAGTTATGCGCTGTGGCAAAGCCGCGATGAAAGGGCAGGTCGGCCCCAAACGCGTCCAGCCATTTGCGATATTCGACCACCAAGCGGTCAGAGGTTTTCAGCGGGAGCCAGATGTCGCGCACCTGCGCCCCGTCACGTTCGATCTGCTCATGCTGGCCCACCACCACGGCCATGTCCTGCTCCAGTATCTTGCACTGGGTCAGATGCTCCAGCCAGCGCGGCTTGATCCGTTCGGTCAGCGGAGTGAAGTTGCTGTATTTGCGGTACAAGAGGCGGCACTTGTTCTTGCCCAAGGGGATCGAATACAGGTCCAGCCCCGCGATCAGGCTTGGGTCCTGATATTTCGAAACAAAGCGGATCAGGTTGGGCGCCTGAAACTCCACCACTGCGCCGCCAAGGGCAGGGGCTTCCTCACTGCGGCTCAACCCGACCGAGCGGAAGCTGGCGCGAATGCCGCTCGCGTTGCTGTGCTGGATGTGGAAGTCGAGCGGTTTGGCGGCCTCGCGCTGACCGCCGCCGCGCACACCGTGGTGGGCGATGTGGATATGGGCCACGTCGATGACATTCTCGATCAGGTAAGTCTGGTCATAGGGCAGGTCCATCTGGAAGGTCACGCTGTAGACCGAAGCCGCCGGGTCATGGGTGGCGGCGGGGATCAACGCCTCGTTGGCGTCCGCAGGATCGCCCGCCCAGACCCAGACGATTTCATGCCGGATCGCGGTGGGATAGGCCCGGACATGGGCGCGGTCGGGGATGTCCTTGTCAGGGTAAAGCTGGGGGATCAGCAGGCACTGGCCGCCCGCGCCGAACTGCCAGCCGTGATAAAGACATTCCAGCCGCCCCTCGATCATCTGGCCATCCGAAAGACGTGCTGCGCGGTGCGGGCAGCGGTTCCGCAGGCAATTGACCCGGCCTTCGCTGTCGAAGAACAGGACAAGCGGCTGATCGTAAAGGGAAAGGCTGGTGGGCTTGTCGCGCGGCAGATCCTGCAGGAAGGCTGCGGGATACCAGCAGTTCTGCCAGACAAAGCTCTGGTCCGGCGCGGCGGTCTCCGGGGGGCCTGCGGTGGAATGCGGAACTTTGTCCATCGGGTTCTCTTTCAACGTGAGGTCATGAGGCTTGGCTGCAAAACCTGTAGTCAGCATCCTCAGTCATCAAGCGCAAAGCATCAGCCTCGATAAGGTCGGCCAGCCCGGTCATGCCGCGCTGTCTCAGCGAACTGCCGAACTGATGGAACAGTTGGATGGCAAAGGCCCCGTGGGTTCGCGGACCGGAATGTTCCCCATCTGCCGCGCGGTCGAACTTCGGCAGAAAGAACCGGTGGCGCATCACCCGGTCTTCGTCCAAGGCAGACAGAAACGGGTCGATCGCGCCAAAGCCTTCACCCGCCTTGGGCATGTTTTCGACGGCAAACACATATTCAATATCGCGCGAGTGCATCAGGCCCTGCATCACAAGCAGGTTCTTCACGCGGTTCAACCGCCCCACCTCATGGCTGTAGTATTCACAATAGCCCAGCAGATGCGACGGCAGCTTTTCCAACTGGGTCACGTCAACCGAGCCCACCACCAGACTGTTGTAGATACTGCCGTTCTTGTACTCGATCCGGTCCTGCGGCGGCACGACACAGACCACGAAATCCACCGAAACCCGTTGCAGTTGACGATGCAGGGTCCGCGCACAATAATCCGCCGACGCTCCACCGAAAGAGAAGTTGAGCAGGTTCACGTCGTGCAGTTGCAGGCCCATCACCTTTGCCAGCATCGCCTTCAGCCGGAAACCGAAGGTCTCTTCAAAATGAACGCCAGTCCCTAGGGCATGGCTTTCGCCGATGACACAAATCTTGACCTTGGCATCGCTGCGGTATTCCTCGCCGCGGTATCCACAGGAATCGAAGCGATACTCGACGGTTTCGCTGGTGTCGTGGCCGTAGACTCTGGTCACCCGCCCCGGCAGGTGATCGCGCCGCCGCGCGTCGCAGGGCTTCAGGCCGATTTCGGGCTGATCCGCAGCCCCGGGTTCGCCCTGAAGCCGCGCCAGAAAGGTCCCACGGGATGTGCCGTCAGTCGGCTTCGATGTCATGCTTGTAATCCTTCAGCAGGCTTTGGTCCTGACGGCTTTTGTGCAGAATGCAGTTTCCGGCCACCAGCATGTCGATTTCGGTGCCCATGAAGCAGCGGAAGGCGTCCTCGGGCGTGCAGACAATCGGCTCTCCGCGCACGTTGAAGCTGGTGTTGACAAGGATGGGGCAGCCGGTCGCCGCCTTGAAGCGCGACAACAGCGCGTGAAAACGCGGGTTGGTGTCGGGCGAGACGGTTTGCAGCCGGGCCGAATAGTCGACATGGGTGATGGCGGGCACGGTGGATCGGACGATGTTCAGCTTATCGATGCCGAAAAGGGCACGTTCGGCTTGGGTCATATCGCGCCGATGTTCCGGGCGGACATCGGCGGTGAACAGCATGTAGGGGCTGTCGCGATCAAACTCGAACCACTCTGCTACATCTTCACGCAGGACGGCGGGGGCGAAGGGGCGGAAGCTTTCGCGGTACTTGACCTTCAGGTTCAACTGCCGCCGCACCTTGGGGGATCGGGCATCTGCAAGGATGGAGCGCGCCCCCAGCGCCCGAGGCCCGAACTCCATACGGCCCTGAAACCAGCCGACGGCATCCTGCCGGATCAGGGCATCGGTCGTGCGGTCCAGCAGGGTCGCGTCATCGACCACCTCGAAAACCGCTCCTGCCTTGGCGAGCCGGCTTTCGATCTCGGGCTGGGTATAGTTTGGTCCCAGAAAGGCCCCCTGCATGGCATCGCTCTCTGCCAGCGGTTTGGGCTGGCCAAGGTGCTGATGCCAGACGGCCAGCGCCGCCCCCACCGCACAGCCCGCGTCCCCGGCTGCGGGCTGGATCCAGATGTTCTGGAACAGCCCCGACCGCAGCAGCCTGCCATTGGCCACGCAGTTGAGCGCCACGCCGCCCGCAAGGCACAGGTTGGCAAGCCCGTATTGCCGGGCAAGGTCGCGGCACATCGCCAGAATGATCTCCTCGGTCACGGCTTGCAACGAAGCGGCGAGGTCCATGTGGAAGGGTTCCAGCAGATCGACCTCCGGCCTGCGCGGCGGGCGCCCGAACAGAGCGCTGAACTTGTCCGAGGTCATCGCCTGCCCGGTGCTGTAGGCGAAATAGCTCTGGTCCAGATGAAAGGTGCCGTCCGGCTTCACGTCAATCAGGTGGTCGAGGATCAACTCGCGGAACCTCGGCGTGCCATAGGGTGCCAGCCCCATGACCTTGTATTCCCCCGACAGCACCTTGAACCCCAGATACTGGGTGACCGCCGCGTAAAGCAGCCCCAACGAATGCGGGAAGCGGATTTCCTTCTCGACCGTCAGCTTGGACCCACGGCCCACCGCGACCGAGGTCGTCACCCATTCGCCCACGCCATCCATCGTCAGCACCAGCGCCTCGTCGAAGGGCGAGGCGTAGAAGGCCGAGGCGGCATGGCTTTGATGATGCTCGGCAAACAGGATAAGGTCCGAGACGCGGGCGCTGGGGTCAATGGCTGCAAATCCCGCCGTCAGCATCCGCTTGTGGTACAGTTTGCCCGTGATCCAGGTCGGAACGGCCTGCCGGAAGGACCAGAAGCCTTGCGGTGCATAGGCGGCATAGGTCTGCAGCAGGCGTTCGAACTTGCGCAGCGGTTTGTCGTGAAAGACGATGTGGTCCACGTCGCCCAAGGTGCAACCGGCCTGGTCCAGACAAAAGCGGATGGCTTGGCCGGGAAAGCTGGCGTCAAACTTCTTGCGGGTGAACCGCTCCTCCTGAGCAGCAGCGACAATACGGCCATCGACCAGCAAAGCGGCTGCGCTGTCGTGATAGAAGGCGGAAATGCCAAGAATCCTCACAGAAAACCTCGCAAAGTCACTCCTGTATTTATGCAGTTTGGCAAGTCACTTAGGGCAATGCGAACAAGGTACAGCGGTCCGGGCCATCACGCAAGGATCACGGGTCCGTGATCAGACCAGTTGGCGGCGAAACGCCCCATCTGTCGGCGGTGTGGACGGATTTGCGGCAGGGCGCTGGCCGCGAAGGTCGGTCTTCGCTGGAGGCCGCACTCACCTGATTCTGTCAGTACTTGCTGGTCATGCGTGTGTACTGTTGGCCACGACGGGTTCGCCAGTAGGACGCGGCCGAGGGCTGCCGTCTCATCGCCAGAGGGTCCGGCCGGATCAGGCGGTAGAGCACGGCCAGAGGCGTGAAGATCACGACGTAGACCGCCAGCCAGAATATCGTGGATATTGCTGCCATATCCCCACCCTAGTCCGCGTTACGAAATGACCGTCAGAACATCGGATAGATGTCCGGGTTCTTGCCGCCCAGTTTCTTGATCTTCAGCTTCAGCCGCTCCAGCCGGGACAATTCCTTTGGCTGTGCCAACCTTGCGGGGGCATCGTTCGGCTCGGATGCGGCTTCTGGCGTGTCGAATTCTGGCTCTGCTTGACGCATCTGACGTGCCTCCAATCTGTGTCGTCGCAATGCACAAAGGATAGCCTTGGCCCCGCAAGGGATCAACCTGTCACTCTTGAGATAGGCGGGAAAGCACGGGCGCTGCCTGCCTTTGCACCAGATGGGACTGGTGGCAGGGTCGGGCTTCAAAGCCCGCCCACATGCCGGGCGGCAGCGACCGAGGCGGCGCGGCAGGATTGTTCAAGGTCCTTTCCCGCCGCCAGTCCGGCGGCGAGCGTGCCGATGAAGGCATCGCCGGCACCATGGCTGCTGACGACCTCGACCTTCTCGGCGGGTAATTGCAGGCGTTCCTCCGCGGCGCCCCAAGCCGCAAGCCCCTTGGCGCCCGCGGTCACGATCACGGTTTCGAACTGGTCGGCCAGCAGTTTCGCAGCATCGGCGGCGCCGCGCAGGCAACAGACCGGCGCGGTTCCCATCATCTCGGCCTCAACCGCGTTCACCACCAGCACATCGACCAGACGCCGGAACTCCGCACCAAGCTCTCGGAAGGGCGCGGCATTCAGTAGGGTAGGGATGCCGCGCTTGCGAGCCTCGGCTGCGGCGGCAAGGTTGATCCCCTCGGGCACTTCGTTCTGCAGGATCAGGACTTTGACACCTTCCCACACGGCGTCATCGCTCAGGGCCAGGGCGGGAAGGTGCAGGTTGGCGCCCGAGACTATGGTGGCGGCATAGTCGCCCTCCGCGTCCTGAATGGCGACGCTCATGCCAGAGCCCACGCCGGGAATGATGGCGATGAAACGGTCGTCAACCCGGCCCCGGGTCAGGTTTTCCCGCAGAAAACGGCCGAAGTCGTCATCGCCGACCGCGCCAACCATCCGGCTTGTGGCCCCGGCCTTGGCGGCCGCCACCGCCTGATTGCCCCCCTTGCCGCCAAACTTGGGAAACCAGCGGGACCCTATGGCGGTTTCGTCCTTGCGCGGCAGGTGGTCGGCCTCGACCATGATGTCATAGTGCAGGCTTCCGACGGTCAGGACGACAGGGTTTTCAGACGGCATAGGTGTCTCACAATCTGCGTTTGGGTTGCACCGAGCGCATGGTGCGGCTTAGGTTGGCATCGGCGGTTTGCGGTCGCGCTGCGCCATAGCGACGAAGAGGGCATCCTGCTGGTTCAGTTGTGCGATGGGTTCGGTGATGTTTTCCCCCAGAAGGGGCGGGTTCTGCGCGGTGGAGCATAGAACCACGTCGACCATCGGGGCGAGCGGACTTTCTGGATAGGTCGTCACGGCAATCGTCCGCGCCCGGTTCCGCCGGGCCATCTCTGCGGCGTCCATTATGGCGGCGGTGGAGCCGGAATGCAAAAAGGCAATCGCCATGCCATCGGGGCCAAACGGGGTCGCCGTGCCCTCCAACGGCGTAAGGCTTCGCAGCTTCATCCGGCTTTGCGCGCCTTTGGCCCTTGGTTCGCCCATCGTCTCCTCTGTTTTCCATCGCCCGCGCCGGATGCGAACTTGTAGATCAGCATCGCGACAATGGTGATGATACCGGTGGCAATCAACTGGTAGATTGCCTGTACGTTCAGAAGTGTCAGCCCTTTGCGCAGCTTGCCCAGAATGATGGAGACGATGAGCGTGCCGGGGATGAAGCTGCGCCCGCCCAGCAGGCTCACCCGGCCGATCGCCGAGGCCGTCATGGCCTTTTGCTGGTTGCCTCCGGAGAGCCTGCCGGCCGGGCGGGAGACATCCGTTGGGGGCAGATTGACCTAACGCATCAACGCTTCCGTGCGACTGCGCAGCAGCTTGCGGCGGATCAGACCGGCGCGGGCGAAAAGGTGCATCGCGGGCAGGGCCGTGTTGGAGATGATCGGGCGGTGGCGGACGATGCCATCGTGCTTTCGCGGCGCGCGCACCAGACCCAGACCAGCCTTGATGCAGGCGCGCGGGTCGGGGGGGGGCGACGCCCGTCACCTCGACCCTGCCCCGATCGGCTCGGTCCACCCCGGCCATCAGGCGCATCAGTTCGGTGCGGTCAGAGTTCACAAGCCCGGCTAAGCCCGGCACCTCGTCCGCATGCAGGTCAAAGGCCACATCCCGAACGGCGCGGCCCCTCAACAGGCCGGCGACCTTGAGGATGGTCTCGGTCGTTGCGAAGCAATGCTGCGTGGATTTGGCGAGTTCGCGGCCCACCATCAATTCGATGACAAGGGACATCGGCATGGCCGGGATCAGCACATGTGAGATCGGCCTTCCATCGCGCAGGATCGTGGCGGTCTGGCAGACGCAGAAAATCTCGTCCATCTTGTGGCTCACATAGATGATGCTGACACATTGCGCAGATAAATGGCCAATAGCCGCCGCCAACTCTTCGAATTCCGCAGGGTGCGGGACGAGGCCGGCTCGTCCATCGCTATGATTCTGGACTTGGCGCGAAGGGCCTTGGCTATCTCGACGATCTGCCGCTGCGCCACGCGCAGGGTGCGGATCGGAGCCGTGACGTTTATCGCAGGGCCCAGCGAGACGAGCAGCCGCTTCGCCTCAGCCTTCTGGGCCTTGCGGTCGACGAAAGGGCCTTTGCGCAGGGCATGGCCAAGGAAGATGTTCTGCGCGACCGTCAGGTCAGGCACCTGTTGCAGTTCCTGATGGATCGCCGCAATCCGCACCGTTGTCGCATCGCGAGGCGAGGAAGTCTGGACCGCGCTGCCGTCAATCTCGATCGTGCCGGTGTCGGAGGAGAGAACACCGCAGAGAATGTTCGGAAACGTGGACTTGCCCGTACCATTCTCGCCCAGAGCGCGTGGACCTCTCCGGGCTGGACGGTCAGCGCCACGCCATCCAGCGCTTGGGTGGAGCTGAAGAATTTCTGCACATTGGTCAGGGCAAGACCGGGTGTCACTTGGCCATCCGAAGGGAAAAGGTCGGCCCGGAGGAGCGTCCGGGCAGGTCATTCAGCCTGCTTCTTCGGCAGGGCTGCGCGCAGGGCGGTCCTATCGGACGTAGCATGGGTCTCGACATTGTCCTTGCTGACCGGCGGCATAGACCCCCGGCTGGCCCTCGATCACGGCGACTTTGCTGCCTTGGGGACTGTTGGTGATGAACCAATTGGCAACGTTCACGCCATTGCCCTTTTGCGCGTTGCCGACATAGTGCGCGGCCGAAGGGATCACGGCGTCATTGACGTTCAGGACCGGAATGCCGGCCACCTTGGCCTTCTCGACTGCCTGGATCAGGTTGGTTTCGGTTTGCGGAGACGGGAGAAAGGCCGCGAAGCCCAGACCGACCAGGTCATCGGCGATGGAAAGCTGGTCCAGTTGGTCGCCTTCATTGGCGGCGGCTTGGTAGACCAGCGTGATGCCCAGAGTGTCGGCGACATTCTGTCAGCCCTGAGCGAACGAGCGCCACTATGCGTTGGTCAGCGTCTTGAAGACACCACCGATCTTGGCGCCGCCGCCGGATCGGCCAAGGGGCCGAACTTGCAGATTGCGCATGGGTCAGGCGGTTGTCGCCCGCCTTGGCATGAACGCCCGCCAGAAGGCGGCGGATGGTGCGGAAGTTGGCGGCACATTCGGCCACCGGATCAAGGCTCGACGCATCGGGGAAGGTGTCGAATTGGATCACGCCATCAATCCCTGCGCAATGCACCTCACGCAGCACCTCCAAGGTGGCCGGTTCCTAGACCGAGGCCGTCATCAGGCCATCATCGCGCTTGGCATAGTCTTTGGCATGGGATGCAAAGGAGTTGATCCGCTTGGCGAAGCGCGGTCCGGGCATATGATTCCAAAGTGCTTCACGAACAATCATGAATCTTTCAATTGGAAGAAGATTCGAAGCGACTGCGGAAAGGGCCGCGATGGTCTCGGCGCGAGCAGGTCAAACCGTGATGTCGATGATCGGATGGAACAGGCCTAAGACGCGCATCACACCGAAGGCGACAGGCTTCAGGGCAATCTGGCCTAAGATGGTCTCAGCAGGGCGCACAAAGATGCTGCGAATGAAGCCGCCACGCCAGCCGATGGCAATCCGTATCGGTGGCTATTTCTGATACATGCGGCGGCGGCGTTCCTTGATGCGGTCCGAGGCTGCCTCGGTGCCGTCGTGGAATGAGCCGAACCATTTGTCCCATGGCACCTCTGACGTGCCGTAATTGCATTCGAAGAAGCGGTGGTGCAACTGGTGGTGGAAATCGCCCGCGTTGATCACCTTTGTATCGCGCGCCAGCAGGCTTTCGAAGCCGGCATGGGAAAACGCCGGCCCCATGCATTTGATGTAAATGTGGACAAGGAAGATCACTGGATGCGTTGGCACCACGAAATGGATCAGCAGCGCAGAGACATAAAGCCAGCTTTCCACCGGATGCATTGAAAGCCCCGACCACGGCCCGATGTTGATTGACCGATGGTGCAGGGCATGCACCCGCTTATAAAGCGGCGGCCAGTGCAGCAGCCGATGGACCCAGTAGAAATGTGCCGAGGTCCAAAGCGGCACCAGAAGCAATGAGACGAAGAACCAGGCCTCGTGCCCTTGGAATGTCACGGTCGGGATGACACCGTTCGAAGCGCCCCACCAATACAGGACCTCGAAGAACGTCCACGAGGCGACACCGCTCGTTAGGCTCCAGAACATGTTGTCGCGCACCTGATCGCGAAAGGTGAAGGTCCCGTTGTTGGTCATCATCGGTCGGGCGTCGTATTTCAGCTTCTCGCCCTGAAGGGAGAAGGTGAACAGCCACAGATGCAGGGCCCCCGCATAGATTGTCAGCAGGATCAGGTTGCGCGCCCAGATCGCGAGAACCCAGCCGGGGGCGAGGGTCCGCATCGTCTCGGTCGCGGGTTGCAGGAAATTCCAGACGATCAGCGCGGTGGCCAGAAACAGCGTGCCCGATGTCACTTGCACCCAGCGCTTGGTCAGCCACCACAGCGCCAGCCTTGGGCGCGGCGGCCAGTCGAACAGGGCCGAGTTGGGGATCGGCAGGGCCGGGTTGTGGTTCCAGATCTCACGTTTCGCTTGGGGGGGCGTGTCGGTCATCTTGGCCTCATTCGTGGATCGGGCGCAGACGGTCCAGCGCCTCGCACAGGCGGCCGTGTTCGCCGGGGGACATGGCGACATTGACTGCGGCATCGGGGAAAGAGCCCGTTCTTACGGCTTCGGCATAGGCGTTCAGGGCCTGCTCCCGCTCGGCGGCCATGGCTTGGCGGAGAGACAGGACATTACCGAAGGCGCGGGCATGGCGGGCCGGGGAGGGGGTGTCGCCGGTGATGTCGGCGGTGAAAAGGAAGATGACGTCACCGCCAGAGCCTGACCCGATGGTATGGGTGACAAGGCTGGTGCGGCGGTTGATCTCGGCCATCGCCTCGGTGGCCACGCATTCGACTTCCACAGCGACGGCACCTGCGTCTTCCAGACGGCGGATGTCCTGCAGGATCGACAAGGCCTCCTCGGCGGTCTTGCCCATCGCCCGCAATCCGCCGGTCTGGATGCTTTTGCGCGGCACAAGGCCGACATGGCCCTGAACAGACAGGCCTTCGCGCGCCAGCATCTCGACGATCTTCAGGCTGCGGATCGTGTAGATGGCATCGGCCCCGGCGATGGCAACGCGGAAGGCCTCGCGCAGCATGTCGTCCTCGGTGACAAACTGCGGCGCGCCGATGGTGGCGATGGTGTAGATATGGGGGGCCACCGCCCGCGCCTCGTCATAGCGCAACGAGGTGACGGACATCATGTCGACACCGGAGGCCGCCACCGCCATCGCCTCGGCCACTTCCAACGCGTTGGCTTGGGACAGCTTGCGCCCCGCAGCCTTGGCGGCGCGGATGTCGGGCAGGGTCAGGTTGCGCTGGGCGCGCTGGCCGCCGAAGGTGTAGATCTGCTTCATGGCGCGCCCAAGGGTTCGACGGCGATACGGTAGCGGGTGGTGAAGGGGGCATCGGGGCTGAAGTCCATCGCTGTCGCCACGCCCGAAGTGGCGATGGGATTGGCTGCGGTCGAGACGGCAGGCCCAAGGTCGAAGGCGCTGCATACGGGCTCGATCCCCAGGGCCAGATGGCGGCTGTTCCAAGGGGCGTAGTCGCGGCCCCGGTTGGAGACCCAAAGGAGAACCGAGGGAAAATGGTCCGTGTTCCATGTCAGCCGCACCTGAAAGCCCTCACACGGGTAGCCCAGCACAAAGTCCCCGCTGACCCCGCACAGTTGTACAAGCTCGTCGTTGCGGCTGTCGAGCGGCAGGCGGGTCAGGGACAGCGCGCCGCCCGCAGCACGTGGGACGGCGTCAAGCCGGTCAAAGCTGGCATCGGGGGCAAGCAGGCTGCTCGCCTCCACTGCCATTGGAAAGACCCTTCCCGCGCCGAAGGCCGGCGGTTGCAGCGCGGCCTGGCCGAAGCTTGGCAGGCGCAGGGTGGGGTGCAGCCCGAACGGCAGGCGGCAGGGGCGGCGCGACTCGACCGTCAGGGTGAAGTCAAGAGCGGCAGCCGCAGGATCGGGGCGCACGGTGCGGTGAAGCGCCCTGATCGGGTGGTTGTCAGGATAGGCGCAGGTCATATCTACCCCACTGCCTGAGGCGGGCAGGAAGTGCCACTCCACGTTGGAAGAATGACCATGCGGCACCTCTGCGCCATCAAACGACGCTCCGTCAGCGGGCCAGCCCGAGGGCATGTCACGCGTGGCATCCGCGCCAAAGGGCACACAGGGCCATTCGCCCCGCAGGCGGTGCAGGATGCCGGGCAGGCCGGGCGGCAGCGGCTCGTCAAACCATGGGGCGATGTGGAAGGGGCAGACTTGTCTGCCATCGGGCAGGACAAAAGACGTCGGGCCGATCATGCCGCCCAAGGCCTCGACCGTCACCACCCCGTGCGCCCATGCGAGGCTTTGCCGCCGCCTTGTCATCACATCACGCCGAACTTGGCGAAGGCTTGCACCGTGCTCATGCCGTTCTGGATGGCAAGGCGGACCTTATTTTCGGTTGAGACCTTTTCCAGCGCCTTGGCCACGGCTTCCGTCTCGGCCTCACGTGGGATCACCAGTACGCCGTCTCGGTCGCCGAAGACGATGTCGCCGGGACGGATGCGCACGCCGCCAACTTCGATTGGCAGGCCGTAGTCGACGACCTTGCCGCGCGGGCCTTGATCTTGGGCATAGGTTCCGAAGGAAAACGTCGGGAAATTCAGCGCCAGAATGCCGGCGCTGTCGCGGACAAAGCCGTCCAGCACCGCGCCCGCCGCCTTCAGATGCAGGGCGCGGGTCGACATGAGTTCGCCCCACAGCGCGTAGCGGGGCGAGGAGCCGGAGGCGACATAGACCTCATGTGGGCGCAGGCTATCAAGCGCCTCGAACATCAGGCCAAACGGCTTGGCGCTGAGGGGGGAGTGACCCTGTTCCGCAGCGCCGAAATAGTCCGCCTCCAGCACCGGCATGGCGCGGCCCAAGACCACCATATCATCCCGCAGCGCGCGGATATGCGGCGGCAGGAACTGGTGCATCAGGCCCATTGTGTCAAGGATATCGCCCACCACGGCGGTGAACAGCTTAGCCCGCATTGCGGCGAAAAGATCGGTGTCGTCTGCAAAGGTCATGTTGAACCCCCTAGCTTTGCATCGCATGCATTTCGGTCACGCCCTGCATGACGCCGCGCAGTTCAGCGAGGCCCTTAAGGCGGCCGATCAGCGAATACCCCGGATTGATCCGCGCCTTGCCGATGTCATCGGCCAGAAGGTGGCCGTGGTCGGGGCGCATCGGCAGTTGCCAATCGGTCCGGCCCTCGGCCTTGCGCCGGGCCTGTTCCTGCATCAGGGCGATCACCACTGCGGGCATGTTGGTCGATCCGCCAAGGTGGTCGGCCTCGTGGAAGGACCCATCTGGTTCGCGGGTGACATTGCGCAGGTGGACGAAGTGGATCCGCGGGCCGAATTCGCGGATCATTGCGACGAGGTCGTTATCCTCGCGCACGCCGAAGGAGCCGGTGCAGAATGTCAGACCATTGGCCTGTGTGTCAGCGGCGGCAAAGATGGCGCGGACATCGGACGCTGTGGAGACGACGCGGGGTAGGCCGTAAAGGCTGAACGGCGGGTCGTCGGGGTGGATGCACAGTTGGATACCGCTTTCCTCGGCCACCGGAACGATTTCCTGCAGGAAGGAGCAGAGGTTGGCGCGCAGGTCGTCGGGCGTGATGCCGTCGTAATCGCGCAGGGCGTCAAGGAAGCTGGCGCGGTCGAACTTGCGTTCCGTCGCAGGCAGGCCTGCGATCAGGGTCCGCTCGATGGCGTCCATGCGGTCTTGCGGGATGTCCTTGAAGCGGGTCTCGGCCTCGGCAATCTGGGCGTTTGTGTAGTCCGCCGTCACTCCGGGGCGCTGCAGGACGAACAGGTCATAGGCCGCGAAGTCGATGGCATCAAAGCGCAGGGCATAGCCGGTCGAGGGCATCTTGTAGGTGAGGTCGGTGCGGGTCCAATCCACCACCGGCATGAAGTTGTAGCACAGCGTCTTGATGCCCTGCCGCCCCAAGGCGCGGATCGAGTCCTTGTACCAGCCGATGTAGCGCGACCGGCCCGGTCCTGCGATCTTGATCTCATTGTTGACCGGGATGCTTTCCACCACCGCCCATTTCAAGCCTGCCGCCTCAACTTTGGCTTTTTGCTCGGCAATGTCGGCATCACTCCACGCGCTGCCGTCGTAGACGTGGTGCAAGGCCGAGACCACCTCGGTCGCGCCCGCCTGTTTCACGTTGTCCAAGGACACCGGATCGCCCGGCCCATACCAGCGCAACGTTTCCCGCATCGATTCCATAGCCACCTCACCGCGCCGAGCGCCCGTTTTCTTTGTTGGACCACAACAGTGGAAAAATGGCAAGATGGCAGTGCTGTGGGATATTTGGCGGACCAAAGCCAAGCCATTTCCGAATCACGTTGACGGATCGAAAATCTTGGTCCAACAAATAGCTGCGTTCTGACAGAGGAAACTTGGATGAGCACCCAAGCCATTTTGGTTGCGGACCTGGCGGCGGACGACGCCCTGGAACCGGCCAAGCTTTCGGCGGTTGACAGGCTTGTCGAACAGATCCGCGACCTTGTGCGCGACCGCAAACTGGTGATCGGCGACCCATTGCCGACCGAACGCGAACTGGGTGAGGTGTTCCAGGCCGGCCGCAACACGGTGCGCGAGGCGCTGCAGATCCTGAAAGCCTACGGCATCGTCGAGGTGCGGCCCAAGATCGGCGCCGTCCTGTCCGACCGTCACGAAGACGCCGTCCGCAAGCTCTTCGCCTTCCAGCACGACATCTCGCCCGCGTCGTTTCTGGACGTGCAGGGCTATCGCAAGATCATCGAGGTTGGCATCGGTGACCACCTGATCCTGCACACAACGCCCGCCGATCTTGACCATCTGGATGCGGTGAATGCCCGGCTTCTGACCCAAGCCAGCGTCGAAGAAGCCGCACGCCACGACTTCGCCTTTCATGAAGCCTTGGTGACCTTGGCGGGCAACCGCACGCTTTTGACCAACTACCGCCTGCTGCAACCGGTGATCACCCAGATAATGCGGGTCGGCAAGGCTGACCGGCCCGTGCAGACCGATACCCATCAGGCCCATGCCGAGATCATCAAGGCCCTGCGTGACCGTGACCGCGTGGCCTACACCTATCTGCTCAGCCGCCATCTGGAATACGGCCTGCAGTTTGTCGTCACCGACCCCGGGAAAGGTGGCGCACAATCCTGAACAACCGCAGGGACCCGACCCAAGAACGGGCCATGCACCTCATGTCGGAACGACTGCTCTCACGCGCCGACATGCCGAATGAGAGAGCCGCAATATGACCAACCAGGGAGGATTTTCATCATGATCACCAGACGTGGCATTCTGCTTTCATCTGTCGCTGCGGCCATCGCCGCCGGCGCCAACCTTCGCCCGACAGCCGCTTTGGCCGAAGGACGCTCGATCGCCGGGATCGTGTTCCAGCAGGACCAGTACATGAAGACCGTGCAAATGGGCATGGCTGCGGCCGCCAAGGAATCCGGGGTCGAACTGCTGGATGCCAACAGCGACAACAAGCTGGAAAAGGAAACCCAGCTGATCGACACCTATATCGCGCGCGGCGTGCAGGCGATTGCGCTGACGCCCTTGTCGGCGGATGGTTCCATTCCGGCCATCAAGAAGGCCGTCGATGCCGGCATCGTGGTCATTACCTTCGGCACCACGGTCAACAGCGACCTGCCCAAGGCCTCGATCACCTCGTCCAACATCGATCTGGGCAACAACACCGGGACCGAAGCCTCGGCCTTCCTGAAGAAATTCGCCCCCGACCGCAAGGTCAAGATCGCCACGGTGGCCTTCAAGTCGCTGCTGCCCGAACAGTCGAATGACCGGGTGAACGGCTTCCTCGACAAGGTGAAGGATCAGGTCGAGGTCGTCTCGGCTCAGGACGCCTGGCTGACCGAGAAGGCGATTGCCGTTGTATCCGACATCCTGACGGCGAACCCGGATATCGAGCTGATCTACGCGGCCAACGAAGGCGGTACCATCGGCTCGGTTCAGGCGGTCAAGAAGGCGGGGCTGGAAGGCAAGGTCTTCGTCTTCGGCATCGACGGCACGGAACAACTCGCCAACATGCTGCTTGACCCCGACAATGTCCTGCAGGCTGTCACCGCGCAGCAGCCCTTCCAGGTCGGCGTCTTGGCGCTGAAGGCCGCCAACGACGTGCTGGATGGCAAGCCGGTGGAGGCCAAGCAGTCCGTTCCGGTGCTCAGCCTGTCGCGGAACAACCCCGATGGCGTGAAGGCCTTCCTCGAAGACCTCAAGAAGCTGGGTTAAACTGACCTCAGCGGCAGGGGCTTCCGGCCCCTGCCGCTTCCTTTTGCTGACAAGGCCCCTTCATGCTTGACGCGAACCCACCGCAAAACCGGACCGGCGGATTGCTGGAGTTCAAGGACGTGGGCAAGACCTATGGCCAGACCGTGGCGCTGACCCAGTTCTCGCATCGGTTCACTCCCGGCAAGGTCCATGCGTTGATGGGCAAGAACGGGTCGGGCAAGTCGACGCTGGTCAAGATTTTGGCCGGGGTGATCCTGCCCTCCGAAGGCACGATCCGTGTCAACGGCGCCGATGCCATCTTTCACACGCCGCACGATGCCTTCGGCGCGGGCGTGGTGACAGTGCATCAGGAACTGTCCCTGATCCCCTCGCTGTCGATTGGCGAGAACATCTTCCTCGGCCGCCTTCCAATGGCCCGCCGCTTCGGGCTGACCATGGTTGATTGGCCGAAGCTGCACCGCGATGCCACGGCTTTGCTGCACGAGATGGGGCTGGACCTCTCCTCGCATCAGTTGGTCTCCACGCTCAGCGTCGGTCAGCAGCAGGTGGTCGAGATCGCAAAGGCGATGTCTTTCAACCCCTCGGTGCTTTTGCTGGATGAACCGACATCAGCGCTGGCGACGCGCGAGGTGCATCTGCTGTTCACCCTCGTTCGCCGCCTGCGGGAACGTGGCGTGACAATCCTCTACATCACCCACCGCATGAACGAATTGTTCGAGATCGCCGACACCTGCACAGTCCTGCGCGATGGTCTCTTCGCCGGGTCGGTCGAGATGACCCAAGCCACCCCGGCTTCCATCGTCGAGATGATGTTCGGCGAAACCGCCAAGGCCAAGCGCCCGGCCCGCAAGGTGATCGACCGCAGCGGCGCTCCGGTTTTGCGGGTTGAAGGCCTAACGCGGCAGGGGCTGTTTTCCGACATCAGCTTCACTGTACATCGCGGAGAGATTCTGGGGATTGCCGGGCTTCTGGGCGCAGGCCGCACCGAGGTGATGCGGGCGATCTTTGGGGCTGACCGGGTGGATGCGGGCAGTATCACGGTCAACGGCAAGACCTTCACTGCGGCGACGCCCAAGCAGATGAAAGAGGTGGGGCTGGGCTATACGCCCGAGAACCGCAAGGAAGCCGGGCTGGTACAAATCCTGTCCACCCACGACAACCTCTGTCTGGCGAGCCTTGGTCACATCGCGCCCTCGGGCGTGGTGACACGCGCGCGCGAACAGGCTTATGTCAGCCGTCAGATCAGTGACCTTGCGATCAAGGTGCCTGAGCCGATGCTGCCGGTATCCGCGCTTTCCGGCGGCAACCAGCAGAAGGTGGTGATCGGCAACTGGCTGAACACGCAGCCCAAGGTGATGTTCTTCGATGAACCTTCGCGCGGTGTTGATGTGCAGGCCAAGCGGCAGATCTTCGACATCATCTGGGATCAGGCGGAACGGGGTCTTGCTGCCATCTTCGTTTCCACCGAACTGGAAGAGGTGCTGGAAGTGGCCGACCGCATCCTTGTGATGCGTCAGGGCCGTGTCGTGGCGGAAGTTGACCCGACCGCCACCACCCTGGCCGAGCTTTACAGACTTTGCATGGAAGGACCGACCGCATGACCGTTTCTATGGCCACAAAGGCAGGCCCAAACCCCGTGGTGCGGCTGATCAAGACCTATCCGATGGAACTGATCCTGATCGTGCTGGTGGTGCTTTTGATCCTGACCGCTCCGGGCTTTGCCAGCATGCGGAACCTGCTGAACGTGCTGCGGGCGGGGGCCATGCTGGGGATCATCGCCTTCGGCATGACGGCGGTCATCATCGCCGGAGAGATTGACCTGTCAGTGGGGGCAGGGGCGGCACTGGCGGGGACGATTGTCGCTTGGTTTTCCGGCGCCTTGGTAGACTATGTGGGCGGGGCGATGGCCGCGCTGATCGGGTTCGTCGCTGCGGTGGGCGTGGGGTTTGTCGTGGGCTTCTCGGTCGGCAAGTTCCGGCAATGGTTCAACGTCCCCAGCTTCATCTGCACTTTGGCGCTGTTCACCGCCCTGCGCGGCTTTGCCAACCTGATCACCGGCGGCTTCCCCCTGACCACCTTCCCGCCGGGCTTTGACTTCTTCGGTGGTGGCTACCTCTTGGGCATTCCGTTCCCCGTCTATATCTTCGCCCTCACCTTCGCGGGCATGCATTTCCTGATGAACTTCACCTCCTTCGGCCGGGCGGTCTATGCCGTTGGCGGCAATATGGAGGCGGCGCGGCTGTCAGGGATCGACATCTGGTGGGTGAAATCCATGACCCTCGGCCTGACAGGGATCATGACGGCCATTTCGGGCACGCTGATCGCCTCGCAGATCGGTTCTGGCACTGGCACCACGGCCACCGGGCTGGAACTGGACGTCATCGCGGCGGTCATCATCGGCGGCACCTCGCTTTTCGGCGGCAAGGGGCGCATCTGGGGCACGCTGATCGGGGTCCTGTTCCTTGGCTGCATTTCCAACGGGATGACATTGCTGAACGTCAGCGAATACTGGCAATACGTGGTGCGCGGCGGGATCATCCTTGGGGCGGTCTTGCTCAATCAGGTGCTGGAACGGGTGAGGTAGGAGAAGAAGATGAGCGAATTTGCAGGCAAGATTGCCCTTGTCACGGGAACCACCGGCATCGGCCGGGCATCCGCGATCCGGCTGGCCCAAGGCGGTGCGACGGTTCTGGCCTGCGGGATCGACGAGGCTGCCAATGCGGCGCTGGGCGCTGAGGCTGTCAGCCTGGGTCTGGCGATCTACCCCTATACCGCCGATGTCTCGGTTGAGGCGCAAGTTGGCGCTGCGGTGGCCGAGGCGGTCAAGCGCTTTGGCGGGCTGGATATCATCGTGAACTCGGCCGCCGTGCACCCCTATGGCACCGTTGTGAACACCGATTTCGACACCTGGGCGCGTTGTATGGCGGTCAATGTGGGCTCGATCTACCTGACTGCCCACTTCGGCGTGCCCGAAATGGAGAAGCGCGGCGGCGGGGCGATTGTGAACATATCGTCCGTGCAGGGCTTCAACTGCCAGCAGAATGTGGCGGCCTATGTGGCCTCCAAGGGCGCGATCCATGCCCTGACCCGGGCCATGGCCTTGGACCATGCCGATCAGCATATCCGTGTGAATTCCATCAGCCCCGGCTCCATCCGCACCCCCATTCTGGAAAAGGCCGCCCGCACCTATGGCGGCGAGGGGGTGACGGTGGAACAGGCCTTCGCCCGCTTTGGTGCCGCCCACCCGCTGGGCCGGATTGGCGAGCCGGAGGAGGTGGCCGAACTGGTGGCCTTCCTCGCCTCGGACAAGGCGGCGTTCTGCACGGGCAGTGATTACAAGATCGACGGCGGGCTGACCGCGGGCATCGGGGTCAAATAGGAGAGTACCATGAAGATCGGCTTGGGGCTGTACCGGGATTCGCTGACCGCTGACAACTTCCAGTTTGCGGTGCAGGCGGGGGCCACGCATATCGTGGCCCATATGACCAACTATTTCCGGGGCCGCGACCCAAGCATCTCAAGCGGCGACGACAGCGAGGGTTGGGGCGATTGTTCGACGGACACCTTGTGGACCTATGAGGAATTGTCCGGGCTGGTGCAGTCTGTGCGAAAGGCGGGTCTGCAACTGGCGGCCATCGAGAACTTCTCACCCAAATTTTGGTCGGATGTGCTGCTCGACGGGCCGGAACGGGTTGTCCAGATGGAGGGCATGAAGCGCCTGATCCGCGACGCCGGGCGGGCTGGGGTGCCCTGCATCGGCTACAATTTCTCCATGGCGGGAGTTTGGGGCTGGCGGCGCGGGCCCTTTGCGCGGGGCAATGCGCATTCGGTGTCGTTTGATGCCTCGCGGATCAACCCGGACCTGCCGGTGCCCGACGGCATGGTCTGGAACATGCGCTACCGGCCAGCACGGCCCGGTGCTGCGCCGCTTCAGGTCACGACCGAGGAAATCTGGCAGCGCCTGACCGCTTTCCTGACTGAGATCGTCCCCGTGGCCGCCGAAGCGGGCGTCAGGCTCGCCGCCCATCCCGATGACCCGCCCGCCGAAAGCTTGCGCGGCACGGCGCGGCTGGTGAACCGGCCCGAGAAATACGACCGTCTGATGGATATTGTGGATTCCCCCGCCAATGGGCTGGAGCTTTGCCTCGGCTCCCTGCAGGAGATGCCGGGAGGCGAGATTTACGACCATGTCCGCCGCTTCGTCCGGCGTGACCGGATCGGCTATATCCACTTCCGCAATGTGCGCGGCAAGGTGCCGAACTATGTCGAAACCTTCGTTGACGACGGCGATATCGACATGGCCGAGATCGTCCGCATCCTGCGCGATGAGGGTTACAAGGGCGTCCTGATCCCCGATCACACGCCCGGCATGACCTGTGGCGCATCGTGGCACGCGGGCATGGCCTTTGCTTTGGGCTATATGCGTGCGCTGGTGCAGAATGCCGATGCCTTGGGGCCGTCATGGTCGCAGGCGAAATCCTTGGCCGCTGCGGAGTGAAGCCGATGGAAAACGTCAGATGTCTGGTCCCCGCCGGGGACAAATGCGGGGAAGGGGCAGTCTGGTCGGCGTCCGAAAACGCCGTTTACTGGACTGACATCAACCGCTTCCTGATCCACCGCTATGATCTGGCCAGCGCCTCGCTGCGGTCATGGTTCTTTGACGAGCCGGTCGTGGCGATCTCGCTGACTGCCAAGCAGGATCAGATGCTGGTCTCGCTCGCTTCCAAACTGATCCGCTGGTGGCCTGAAACCGACCAGCGCGCGGATTTCGGCTTTGCCTTGCCCGGCAGCCCAAGGGTGCGCTTCAACGATGGCCGCAGCGATCCGGCGGGGAATTTCTGGGTCGGTTCCATGAAGAACAACGTCCTGCCCGATGGAGAGCTGGGCGAGGCGGGACCGGGGGAGGGCATCCTTTACCGCGTTGATCCCGAAGGCGCGGTCACGGAGTGGCGCAAGGGCCTCGGGATTTCCAACACTCTCTGCTGGAGCCCGGGCGGGACCCGCTTCTATTTTGGCGATACGCTGGCGAATGAAATCCGGATCTATGACTATGACAACGGTTCCATCACCAACGAGCGGGTGTTCTTCGCGGGCTTTGACCGAGGCTTGCCGGATGGCTCGGCCATCGACAGCGCGGGGTATCTGTGGAACTGCCGCTTTGGCGGCGGCTGCATCGTCCGGATCGCACCCGATGGCCAGATTGACCGCGTGATCGACATGCCGGTGCAGAACATCACGACCTGCGCCTTTGGCGGGGCGGATCTCAAGACCCTGTTCATCACCACCGCCAGCATCGTCTCTCCTCCGGGCAACCGTCTGGCGGGCAGCCTGTTCACCTTGCGGGTCGCGGTGCCGGGGATGGCTGAGAACCGGTTCAAAGGCTGATTGAGCCTGCTTTGGTGCAGGAGGTAGCCTTTGCCACTGGGGGGCGGCTGGGGTCCTGACTATTCCCTGGAACGGCCTTCAGCCCAGCACACGGGTGCTTTGGGGGTCGTATAAGGGGGCAAGCGACAGGGTTGCGTCGATGAAACGGTCGTTGACCAGAATCTGAAAGCAGTTCGATGACACGAACGCAGGCGTGACGCCCTCGACCACCTCGATCATGGCAAGCCCGACCGAAGCCCCCAGCGTGTGGCCATGGGCCCCGGCTCGGACGTAGCCTATGGCCGTATCCTTCAGATAGACCGGCTCATCGCCCGCCCATCAGCAAAGGCTCCGAATCATCCAGCCATCACCACGACCTCGGCCGTTAACGGGCAGCCTTCGACGATCCGCACCCCGCGCTTGCGGGCACCTGTAGCCAGCGACATCGTTTCATCCACCGGCTTGAAGCGGCCATCCATGGGCGTCCAGATTGCCGAAAGGACACCCGTCGTGTCTAGCAGAGGGAAGATGCGGACCACCCCGGCGGCAGAGACCTCGTGCTTTTCCATGCCAAGGGTGCGGGTGAAGTTGATCTCGCGCCGCTGTGCCTCGCGCCGGGCTTGCGTGGTCGCCGGATGCAGGCGGCCGCATTGGCGAAACCCGGTCGAAATGCCGGTCTCTGCCTCCAGCCCCTGATAAAGCTCATGGGTGTATTTCGCGACCCAGGCCAGCCTTTCGGTCGCCATGCCGGAGGAGGCGATCAACCCCACCGCATGCCATGTGGTGCCTGAGGTCAGCCGGTCCCGCTCCAACACCAGAATATCCGACCGGCCCGCCGTGGCGAGGTGATGGGCGGCCGAGGTGCCGATGACGCCGCCCCCCAACAACGATGACGCGGGCATGTGAGGGTAGGGGTTCGGACAAGGGCGGTCTTCGCGGAAAGGATTCGGTCCGGCTCGAAAAGAATGAGCCACCGGACGCAAAGACTTTCCGGCGGCCCAAGGTGCGAGAGGGTCAGTACCCGCTTTTGCCTGCCGGTTTGTTGACAGCAAGTCTTACGATGGCAAAGGCCGCACCCGCCGCCACCATCGAGGACGACGAAGCGGTCAAGAACTCATGGGGCGTGTTGGAGGCATGAGTGATGGGGTTCAGAAGGCCTTGTAGCCCAGCGCCTCGGCCGCCTGCGTGAAGCCTGCGGCCTGATCGATGAAATACTGCTGCCTGCCGCTTTTGTAGATTGCGACCACCAGCTTGTCTTCGGCAAGGGCCGCACCCGCCGCCCACGTGGCTGCAAACACAACCGATGCCGTCAGAGTTGTCTTAAAATGCATTACTTTCTATTCTGTGGATCGTTTGTGCTGTTGTCACTTAAACTTTTGATCATACAAATTAAAGTCCGAATCGGGGGAGGGCGAAACAGGCGAAACAAGCGCAGCCTCAAGGGGAAAGTTGCCATCGTCATCGGGGCCGGGCAGGGAACCAGCGCGGCCATCGCCACAAGATTTGCGCAGGAAGACGCTGCCATGATGATTGCCGAGGTGAACGAATAACAACGCCTCGCCGCTGCCGAGGTTATAGCGCAGCACCGGGGCCAATGGGATCGCCTTTGGCTGCGATGTGTCCGACCCCGTGTCGGTCCGGGCGATGGTTCAGGCGACCAAGGACCGGTTGGGGTCGGCGGACGTGCTTGTGAACAAGGTCGGAATCGCGGTCTTCCGCGCGCCTTTGGCGATGACGCCCGAAGATTGGCGGCACTGCAGGTCGGATGATCTGGAAGGCGCATGGAATTGCGCCCAATCGGTGCTGCCCGACATGCTGGCGCGGCGGGATCGGGCGATCATCAACATCATCTCGAACCACGCCTTTACGGTCATCAAGCACACCTTTCCCTATCCCGTAGCCAAGCATGCGCTTCTGGGACTGACCGGGTCCTTGGGGCTGGAATGTGCCGATCAGGGCGTGTCGGTAAACGCGATCTCGCCCGGGTTCACCGACACGCAGATTGCACAGGATGATTTCAACCGCCATCCGGACCCGGCTTGCGCCCGTGCCGCAACCGAAGCCAAGCAACCGCCCGGTCGCCTTTGCCGCCCCGAGGAGGTGGCCGCCGCGGCGGTCCTGCTCGCCTCGGATTAGGTGCGGTTCATGGTGGGCGAGAATATCGTGATCGACGGCGGCGTCAGCGTCCGGATGTAGGAATAAGGCGTCTCGTCGTCATCCGGCAAAGGCGCGTCGGGCCGCCGCCGTCAGAACGGGCCGCTGACCCCAGGGCACATGCCAGGAATGCTGCTGGACGAGGGCTGCCGTCATGGCCGCCGAAATCCCTTCAGGTTGCCGTCGTCGCCCAGATTGGCCTCCATCGCGCGGCAGGCCCGTTCGGCAGGCTCGGCAAATTCCGTCACCGGAAGGATGCACAGCGCCATGCCGCGAAAGAAGGCCGATGCCATGAAGGCCGGGGTGGAGCTTTCGGGGTCAGACTGCGGTTCATGCACCATGCAGTGCCAGTTCCCGTCCGCCATTTGATAGTCCAGCATCCGGCGGGCCAACCCCAGCGCCTCGGCCCGCACCGCATCCGCTCCGGCCAGACCTTCGGGCAAATAGGCCGCCACGTCGATCAGCCCCGGCAAAGCCCAGCCTTGCCCGATGCCGCAACCAGCCCCTCGAACCCGACGGATTCGCCGTAGAACTAACATTTGAAATTGTGCCCGCCCGGACGTGCGGCCACCGCGCCGATCAACTGATCGGTCCGCAATCCTGCCTTCATGGATCTGCCCTTATTCTGAAAGTTGCCGGAAGCTGTCGTGGGCATCCCGGATGGCCCGTTCAATCAGGCGCCGCATGGCCCGATGCGCCGCCTCGGCATCGCCGCGTTCAAATTCGGCAAAGACCGCAGCATGCAGTTCCTGGCTTTCCTCAATCCCGATCATCTGGGTCGTATGGCCGCGCGCCGACATCTTCAGGTCCAGAAGCAAACCCAGCGCCGCTTCGATGACGGCAAACAGTTGCGACAGCAGGTCGGACTCGACGGCGGCCAGAAAGGCCCGGTGAAACTCCAGATCGGCCGCGATGAGGCGGCGGCGCTCGGCATAATCGGGGTCTGGGGTGCGGTAGACGTGTTCCTTGATCACCCAAGACCGGCGGATGCGGGCGCGCGCTTGGTCGCATGCCATGATCGTTGCGGTGTGGATAGCGCCGGGTTCCAGCACAAGCCGGACCTTGAGCAGATCATGAAGCAAAGACAAGGTATCGCCCGCCTTGATACGCCAGTCCACGACGTCAGGGTCCAGAAGCTGCCATTCGCTGCGCGGCCGGACCCGAGTGCCGTCTGACGTGCGGCTGCCGATCGGGTCCTTGGCCTCGATGATGCGAAACGCCTCGCGGATGACGGATCGGCTGACGCCCATGTCATCGCAAAGGTCTGCCTCCTTCGGGATCGCCTCGCCCGGAGCCCAGACCCCGCCGACGATCCGAGTGCCCAGTTCGGTGACCGCAGCGCCAAGGATGCCGCGCACTTCGATGACCCCGGCCAGCGCATTGGATTTGCGGATGACGAAGACGGGTTTGATGATTGTCGGCATAGTGTGTCTGCCCATTTATCTGTTTATCATACTAACGGTCCCCTCCCCCGGCGGCGTGGCAACCGGTCGATGCTGGAATTGCAAGGGGGGCAAAAGCCCTTGATCCGCCTTCCACAGCAGGAACGGTCTGGGGTTCTGGGCAGAGCGTGCTAAGACACGGTCAGGCGGGGAGTGGGGATTGTCGGACAGATGACTTGCGTTCTGGGAGTAGACAGCGGGGGCACCAAGACGGTAGCGGCCCTGGCGCGGCGCGATGGCACGGTCGTGCGCGTCTTGCGGTGCGGCAGTCTTGATCCGGTATCCGTGCCTGACTGGCCCGCGCGGCTGCAAGCCTTGGGCAGCGAGGTGGCCTCGCTGGGTCACGGTCTAGAGGCGGCGGTTCTGGGCTTGCCGTATCACACGGAAATCGTTGCGGTCTCGGCCGAACAGTCTCGCGTGGCGGCTTTGGTCTTTCCCGGCAAGACGCTGGTCGATAACGACGTGAGGATTGCCTTCGACGGGGCCTTTGCTGGCGGGGCAGGGGGATTGATCCTGGCCGGCACCGGGTCGATGGCCTGGGCCAGTCTGGGCGGCCCCGGTGATCCGCATGAACGCTCGGGCGGCTGGGGGGACTTGTTTGGCGACGAGGGCAGCGCCTATTGGATCGGGCGGGAGGCTTTGGCGGACGTGGCCCGCGAGTTGGACGGCCGGCTGCCTGCCTCGGGCTTTTCTGCGGGCCTTCTAGCGGCCATAGGCGTTGGGCCAGAGGGTTTGCTGGACTGGTGCTATGCACAAGAGCATCGCAGGTCTGCCATCGCCGATCTGGCACGACATGTGGCAGGAATGGCCGCGGCGGGGGACGGGCGCGCACTTGGCATTCTGCACCGGGCCGGGGATGAACTGGCCGACACCCTGCTGGCCGCTTGGCGCAAGGCCGCGGACAAGCGCCCGCTGCGGTGGAGTTATGCTGGAGGCGTCACAACCAACGCCCGGGTGCTCGACCGGATTGCCGCCCGTGTTGGCTCTGCCCCCCAGCCCTGCCGCTTGCCTCCGGTCGGTGGCGCTTTGCTGCGTGCGGCACGGCTGGCGGGGTGGGAGGTGACCGAGGCTTGGGTGGAACAGGTGGCATTGACGTTGACCAAAGCGATGGAAGCTTAGGGAAACGCCCTAAAGGTCAATCCTTTGACCCGTCGCCGCATCGAAGACATGGACTTGATCCGGCGGAATGGTCAGCCAGACCTTCTGCCCTTCTTCCAGTGTCAGCCGGGTCTGCGCCGTCACCGTCACCGCAGCACCTGCGACCTTGACGGATAGGTAGGAGGTCGCACCGGTTGTCTCGCAGGTCACGACCTCTGCCGCAATGGCGCCCGCAGTTGGGGATGGCGCGATGGTCAGATGCTCGGGCCGCAGGCCGAGCCGGACCCTTGCCGGCAAAGCAAAGGGTTGGCGCGGCAGCGCCATACGCTGGCCATCTGCCAGCACGAAGGCAGCCTCCACGCCAGCGTCGATCAGGTTCATGGCGGGAGAGCCGATGAAGGTGGCGACAAAGACATTCTTCGGCCGGTCGTACAGGTCCAACGGCCGCCCCGCTTGCTCAACTACGCCGCCACGCATGACAACAATCCGGTCGGCCATGGTCATCGCTTCGATCTGGTCATGCGTCACATAGATCGACGTCACGCCCAACCGCCGGTGCAGCGCGCGGATTTCCGCCCGCATCTGCACGCGCAAGGCCGCGTCAAGGTTTGAGAGCGGCTCGTCGAATAGAAACACTGAAGGTTTGCGCACGATGGCCCGTCCCATCGCCACCCGCTGGCGCTGACCGCCGGACAGCTGCCGGGGATAGCGGTCAAGCAGGGTATCCAGCCCCAGAATCGTTGCCGCTTCCAGAACGCCCGCTGCAATCTCTTCCGGCTTGCCGCCGCGCAGCCGCAGGGAAAAGCCCATGTTCTGCGCCACGGTCATATGCGGATAAAGCGCATAGTTCTGAAACACCATCGCCGCATCGCGTTCCTTCGGGTCGGCCCATGTCACATCCCGCCCACCGATGGCAATGCTGCCCTGATCAATCGCCTCCAGCCCGGCAATGCAGCGCAGCAAGGTCGACTTGCCGCAGCCCGAGGGGCCGACCAGCGCCACGAACTCCCCGGGTTCGGCCTGCAGCGCCACGTCTTTCAGCACTTTCACCGTGCCGAAGGATTTGTACAGGCCAGCGACTTGCACCCCCGTCATAGGGTCGCCTTGCGGTGCAAAGAGGTGGGCGTCATAGGGATGCTCCTTCAGGGCCGGAAACCTTGGGCTTGCCGTTTGTGCCATTGGAAACCGGAATGTTCTTGCTATAATCCGACAAGTTCTTCCGGAATTCCAGCGCAAACCCGCAAGGGGTGATCCATGTCCAGCACCCGAGCGTTGCAGTTTCTTGACCCCAGCCAGACGGGAAACCGCTTCCTGCAGCCCGATGAGTTTCTGACCGAAACCCATCTTGTCGAACCCATGCCCGAGGCGCATTGGCACGACCATGTGGAACTGAATCTGCTGACGTGCGGGTCGATGACCTATCAGATCAACGGCGCGCAGGTGAAGCTTAACGCGGGCGGGCTTTACTGCTTCTGGGCCGCCGTGCCGCATCAGGTGACGGTGGCGGACGCGCAGACCGAACTTGTCTGCATCTATCTGCCCTTCGCCGACCTGCTGTCCTTGGTGATCTCAAGCGATTTCAAGAATGACCTGATGTCAGGTGCTATCCTGACCACGCCAGAGCCTGATCCGGCGGATCTATTGCTCGTCTCACGCTGGGCGCGGGATTGGGACGGGGCCAATGACCATCTGGCCGACATCATGCGGGATGAGGTGCGGCTGCGGCTGCGCCGCCTGGCGGTCAACCATATCCGCGCCGATATGGCGGGCCACGAGGCCGAACCCCGCCGCAACACCAAGGCCGCGACGGAACGACGGGTGGTGGCGCGCGTCCAACAGATGACCAGCTACATCAACGAGGATTTCGCCAAGCCGATCGATGTGACCGACGTGGCCAAGGTCGGCGGGCTGCATCCGACCAATGCCACCGCGATCTTCCAGAAGGTGCTGGGCCAATCGATCGCGCAATATCTGCGGCAAAGGCGGATCAGCCACGCGCTGTGGCTGCTGGCCAATACCGATATGGCGATCATCGAGGTTGCCTTCGAAAGCGGCCACGGCTCGCTCAGCCGGTTTTACGATGCCTTTCACCGAAGGGTCGGCTGTACCCCCAAGGATTACCGCCGCCGGTTGCGCGCCTGATGACGCTTGCGTGCGGCACTGAAAAACAGGAATGATTGGGCCTAATCCGGCAAGAATGTCAGGATTTCCAGTCTTACGCTGACACGATCCAGAGGCCTGACGGCACCCGTCCCGCGTCTGACAAGACCAAGCGAAAACATTCGCATTCTGACATGGAGGTCATCTTGTATCTGCATCGCCCCAAGCTTTCCGTTGCCGTCGCTGCCCTACTTTTGTGCACCACCAGCGCCTTTGCCCAAGACAAGCCCTTTGCCGGGCAGACGATCTCGGTCCTTCTGCCCTCGCCGCAAGACGCCAACATGGCGGCGGATTTCGAGAAGGACACCGGCATCAAGCTGGATCTGCAGACCGCGTCCTGGGATGACGTGTCGGTGAAGGTGTCCACCGCCTTGCTGGCTGGCACCGCCCCGGCCGATGTGACCGAGTTCGACTGGTCCTGGACCGG
>CANBRQ010000020.1 GCA_947371955.1 Paracoccaceae bacterium
ATCCTGCGCCTGATCCAGTCCGAGGGCAAAGTCCTCCTCGACGGCAAGAACATCTCGAACATCTCCAAATCCGAACTCCGCCCGCTGCGCCGTGACATGCAGGTGGTCTTTCAGGACCCCTTCGGCTCCCTGTCCCCCCGTATGACGGCCGAGGCCATCATCTCGGAAGGCCTCGGGGTCCACGGTGTCGAAAAAGGCCGCAACCGCCGCGACATGGTGGCCGAGATCATGGCCGAGGTCGGCCTGGACCCCGGCACCATGCACCGCTACCCGCACGAATTCTCCGGCGGCCAAAAGCAGCGCATCGCCATCGCCCGCGCCATGATCCTGCGGCCCCGGCTGGTGGTGCTGGATGAACCCACAAGTGCCCTCGACATGACGGTGCAAGTGCAGATCGTCGACCTGCTGCGCGACCTGCAAAAGGATCACGGTCTGGCCTATGTCTTCATCTCCCACGACCTGCGCGTTGTCCGCGCGCTGTCCCACAAGGTCATGGTGATGCGGAATGGCGATGTCATTGAAGCGGGCCCCGCCGAAACCCTGTTTGCCAATCCGCAAGAAGACTATACCAAGGCATTGCTGACCGCTGCTTTTGGACCCCCTGCATGAAAATCCTCTTCGTCCACCAGAATTTCCCCGGCCAATATCTTTACCTTGCCCCTGAATTGAAAAAGCGCGGCCATGATTGCGTGGCCATGACAGACATCGTCAACACCCGTGACAGCGCCATCCCCGTGCTGAAATACAAGCACGAGGCGCAAGCGCCCGACCCCGCCACCACCCGTCTCGGCCGCAACTACATCCAGATGTCAGACCGCGGCGTCACCGTCGCCCGCGCCGCCCTGCAACTGCGCCAGCAGCGCAATTACATCCCCGACGTGATCTTTGGCCATTCTGGCTGGGGCGAAACGCTGTTCCTGAAAGAGGTCTGGCCCGAAGCCAAGCTGCTGATCTATGCCGAGTTCTACTATCGCGGCCGTGGCGCCGATGTCGGCTTTGATCCCGAATTCTCCAAACCCAACTTCGATCAGGTCATCATTGCGCAGGGTCGCGCCTGTCACCTCGGCCAGTCCCTGCTGCACGCCGATGCCGGGCTTTCCCCCACCGAATGGCAGGCTTCCACCTACCCGCCCGCACTGCGCCGCATGATCGAGGTCATCCATGATGGTGTGAACACCACCGTCATGGCCCCGCAACCCGCCGCCCGCTTCATCCTGCCCACCGGTCAGATCCTGACCCCGCAGGACGAGGTGCTGACCTTCGTCAACCGCAACCTCGAACCCTATCGCGGCTACCATATCTTCATGCGCGCCCTGCCCGACGTGCTGAAGGCCCGCCCCGATGCGCATGTCGTGATCGTCGGCGGCGATGAAGTCAGCTACGGCGGCGCGCCCAAAGGCGCCAAGGGCTGGAAAGAGACAATCCTGAACGAGGTGAAAGACCGCCTCGACCTCTCCCGCGTGCATTTCATGGGCAAGGTCCCCTACGACCAGTTCACCGCCCTGATGCAGGTCTCGACCGCCCACGCCTACCTGACCTACCCTTTCGTGCTGTCATGGTCGATGATCGAGGCGATGAGTGCCGGCGCCCATGTGATCGGTTCCGCCACCCCGCCCGTGCAAGAGGTCATCACCGATGGCGTCAACGGCACCCTCGTCAATTTCTTCGACATCAAAGGCTGGAGCGCCAAACTGACCGAGGCCCTCGCCAATCGCGCCAAATTCCAGCCCCTGCGCCAAGCCGCCCGCCAAACTGCGCTTGACCGTTACGATCAGCGCATCCTCTTGCCCCGCATGGTCGATTTCGTGGAACGCCACGGCCCCAAACCCTGACCCCCCCAATTTGCGCCTTGCCCAAATACTCCCGCCAAGGGCGAGACAAAAACAACGTGCGAAGCGCTCCATGTGTAGGTCGGGGCGTGCCCCGACTCTCGCGCAACCTCTAACGAATCCTTAACCGATTTCACAAAATATCACAAAATCAATGCTTTACCACTGATTGCACGCGTGCAATCCATCCCTCAGATCGCCGCCGAATGCTTGGCCTTGCCCTGATCATAGGCATCAAATCCGCGCGCAATCATCCGCGCCAAAGGCCGCCCCTGCGGCAGAATGGTCAGCGCCGTCTCATCCAGCGTCACCACGCCCGGAAACACCTCCGCCACCTTGATCAGCATCGCATCAACCTTGTCCGCTTCAATCCCGAAGTCCGCCAATTCCGCCCGACCCACCCGGAAATCGCACATCAAAGCCTCGATGATCCGCCCCCGCAACTGGTCCTCTCCGGTAAACACATGCCCCCGGTGGGTCGAAAACCTCCCCTCCCGGATCGCATGGGTATGCTCTGACGTCCCCGAGGCATTCTGGGCAAACCCCTGCGGAAACCTGGAAATCGACGAAGCACCCAACCCCACCAAAGTCTGCGCCGTGTCATCGGTATAGCCTTGAAAATTCCGCCGCAAATGCCCGGTGCGCGCTGCGATCGCCATGCCATCCGAAGGCTTGGCGAAGTGGTCAATCCCGATCTCGTCATAGCCATCCGCTACGAACATCTCCTTGGCAACCTCGTACAGGTCCAGCCGTTCCTCAGGCGTTGGCATCGCATCCGAGGGGATCATCTGCTGCCGCCGGCTCATCCATGGCACATGGGCATAGCCATACAAGGCCACCCGGTCTGGAGAGAATGACAACAGTTTCCCCACCGAATCCGCAATCCTTGCCTGTGTCTGGTGCGGCAAGCCGAACAGGATGTCGGCGTTCAGGCTGGTCACCCCGCGCGCCCGGATCATCTCCACCACATTCCTGGTCAATTCAAAGCTCTGCTCGCGCCCGATGATCTTCTGGATCTCGGGGTCAAAGTCCTGCACCCCAATGGAGGCGCGGTTCATCCCCGCCGCCGTCAAGGCATCCAGCCGCGCCGCATCCACCTCATTCGGGTCAATCTCGACCGAGAATTCCGCTCCCTCCGCGAGGGGCGCCACATCCAGAATGGCCCCCGCCAAGTCCCGAATCAACCCCGGGGCCAGCAAGGTCGGCGTCCCGCCTCCCAAATGCAGCCGCGACAGCGTCACCCCTTCCGGCAGATGCCGCGCCAAAAGCGCAATCTCGGCCTGCAGCATCTTGGCGTAGGCAATCACCGGGTCATCGGAACTGGTACCTTGCGTGCGGCAGGCGCAGAACCAGCACAATCTTCGGCAAAACGGCACATGCAGGTACAAAGAGATAGAGGAATGGGCCGGAATGGCCTCGATCCAGTTTGCAAACGTCACCGGCCCTACCCCTCCGGCGAATTGCGGAGCGGTAGGGTACGAGGTGTACCTGGGCACGCGTGCGTCGAAAAGCCCGAAGGCGGCGAGTTGCGAATGTGTGTTCATGCGGTTAGGGTCACCCATGGTTCATGCGATTGCCTTGATCAGGATCAAATGAAAGGCCCGGCATGTCACTTCACGCGCTGAAACTTGCTCCTCAGGATTGCGGCGATTGCCCGATCCGCCACCGTGCCGTTTGCGCCCGCTGTGACGGGCCGGAATTGGCCAAGCTGGAAGAGATGAAATACTACCGCAGCTTTGAAGCCGGGCAGAATGTCGTCTGGTCCGGCGACCGGATGGATTTTGTGGCCTCGGTGGTTTCCGGGATCGCCTCTCTCACCCAAACCATGGAAGACGGTCGCCGCCAGATGGTGGGCCTTCTGCTTCCCTCCGACTTCGTCGGCCGCCCCGGCCGGACGATTGCCCCCTATGACGTCACCGCCACCACCGACCTTGTCATGTGCTGCTTCCGCCGCAAGCCGTTCGAGGAGATGATGGGCAGCACCCCGCACGTCGCCCAACGCCTCTTGGAAATGACACTGGACGAGTTGGACGCCGCCCGCGAATGGATGCTGCTTCTGGGCCGCAAGACCGCACGGGAAAAGATCGCTTCGTTGCTGTCGATCCTTGCCCGCCGCGATGTGGGCCTGAAGGCGAAGGCCGCCAAGGGCCCGATAAGCTTCGACCTGCCCCTGACCCGCGAGGAGATGGCCGATTACCTTGGCCTGACGCTGGAAACCGTCAGCCGCCAGATGAACGCCCTGAAGCGCGACGGTCTGGTGGAGCTGGAAGAAAAGCGCCGCATCGTGGTGCCGAACTTCGACCGTCTGGCCAATGAGACCGGCGATGACAGCGATGGCGGCTTCCTGTCCTAGGGCTTTCCCTCTAAACCGCCCGTCAAACCCGAGGGCGCCCATGCCAGATTCCACGTCAGACGACACTCCCCCTAGCTTCCCCCAGCGCAGCCATGGCCGCCTGAACGTCCAGATCAGCGCCAAGCCGCGTGATCTGATGGAAGACGTGCAGGTCAAGGGCGCCTTCACCGTCAAGATCGTCACGCTCTTCCCCGAGGCCTTCCCCGGCACCCTCGGCCTCTCCCTCACCGGCAAGGCGCTGGACCTCGGCCTCTGGCGCATCGTGCCCATCGCCCTGCGTCCCTTCGGCGAGGGCAAGCACCGCAACGTCGACGACACCCCCGCCGGCGGCGGCGCCGGCATGGTCCTGCGCGCCGATGTGCTGGACAAGGCGCTGAAAGAGGCCGCCACCGGCGCCAACCCCGACCGCCTGAAATGGCCCCTCATCTACCTCTCCCCCCGCGGCCGCCCCTTCGACCAAGCCATGGCAAAACGCTTCGCCGCCTGCGAAGGCCTGACCATGATCTGCGGCCGCTTCGAAGGCATCGACCAGCGCGTCATCGACCACCACCAGATCGAGGAAGTCTCCCTCGGCGACTTCGTCCTCACCGGAGGCGAAATCGCCGCCCAAGCCATGCTCGACGCCACCGTCCGCCTGCTGCCCAACGTCTTGGGCAACCAAGCCTCAACTGAGGAGGAAAGCTTCTCCGACGGCCTTCTGGAACACCCGCAGTACACCAAACCCGCCGAGTGGAACGGCCTACCCATCCCCGAGGTTCTGCAATCCGGCCACCACGCCGAAATCGCCAAATGGCGGAAGGCACAGGCGGAGGAGTTGACGAAGACCCGGAGGCCGGACCTGTGGCAGGCTTATGTTAGGCGGAAGGGACCGGGGAAGTAGGGCATGTCTCTGCCCGGAAGCGTGCGCCTTGAGACCTTAGTGGCCCATGGGAATGGTCCACTCCAAATATGCCAATCCCCAACCTAGAACAATGATTGCAAGCAAGGGCAGAATCTTAACGGCGCGCCATTTCTTCATGTTTTCATGGATATAGTCCATGAGTGAACTCAAAATGGTATCCACGGTCACATTCTCCGGGCCAATACTGTGGTTGAAACTATTGTCGGCTTGGACAAATAGCAACGACCGGAAGTTCCGCTTCAAAGTCGCTTGGGTTCGGCTTGGTCCCAACCCTCCCTTGACCCGCCCCCTCCCCTCCCCTATACGCCCGCTGTCCGGGGCTATCCGCCCATCGGGCGCGATTCCTTTTGGCCGTCTCGCGGACCTTCTTCGATCCGCGTGGCTGACGGGAGCCGACAGATAAAGCAGGCCCCATCTCTGGCGGGCTCCGGCAACGGGGGACCCGGTTGAAGACCAGAAGCTCTGGTGCGGCATCACCTCTGCGGAACACCGCAGGTAACAGGAGACAGGCATGAACCTGATCGCAATCATCGAGGCTGAGCAGATTGCTGCGCTTGGCAAGAAGATCCCCGATTTCAAGGCGGGTGACACCGTCAAAGTCGGCTACAAAGTGACCGAAGGTACGCGTTCGCGCGTGCAGAACTACGAAGGCGTCGTGATCGGCCGCAAGGGCGGCGCTACGATTTCGGCAAGCTTCACGGTCCGCAAGATTTCCTTCGGTGAAGGCGTCGAACGCGTCTTCCCGCTGTATTCCACCAACGTCGACTCGATCGAGGTTGTGCGCCGTGGCCGCGTGCGTCGCGCCAAGCTGTACTACCTGCGCGATCGTCGCGGCAAATCCGCCCGGATCGTGGAAGACACCACCTACAAAGCCAAGTCGGAATAAGGAGCGAAGTCATGAAAAAAGGCATTCACCCCGACTACCACCTGATCAACGTCAAGATGACGGATGGTTCCGTGTTCACAACCAAGTCCACCTGGGGCAAAGAGGGCGACCAGATGGCGCTCGACATCGACCCGCTGGCGCACCCGGCCTGGACCGGCCAGTCGGCCCGTCTGATGGACACCGGCGGCCGCGTGTCGAAGTTCAAGAACAAGTACGCCGGCCTTACGCTGTAATCGGACTGACATTCGTGAAAGGCGCCTCCTCGGGGGCGCCTTTTGCATTCACGGCTTTGTGTTTCGCGGATGCTCCGGCTTCAGGCATCATGATCCGATGATCCGTCTCAGCACCCTTTTCCTCCTTGCCAGCGTGACCTGCGCCTCGGCGCAGGACGTGCTTGACACCCTGCGTGGCCAGTATGGCAGCGCGTCGGACCCGGCCACGTCTTGCGCCGCCAACCCGCATGATCTGGATTTCATGGCCCAACCGCCCCATGCGATGTTCAGTTGGTCCGCGCCCTGGACCGATGCAGATGGCAACTCGGTCAGCTATGAACGCTATGACATGCTCAGCGTCACCGACAACGCGCTTGTCCTGCGGCTGGAAGGTGACACCCGGCGCACCGCCACAGGCGACCGCCCGATCTGGCTTCTGCGCCCGACGACCCAGCCCGAGGGCTATTGCTGGGGCCGCACCGACTGGCCCTCGGTCCATTGCGAAAACCAGCAGGTCCGGTGCGAGAAAGCCACCTCCTGACGCACGATTTTTCGCCGAAAAAACTTCCCCTGCAACACCCGGCGGCCAAGCTGAGGCTGCCCTGCAAAGCCGCCTTCCCTATCGGCCATCCGCCGCTTATAGGAAGCGAAAGGCTTGGAGGTGCTGGAATGGCGCATATCATCGTTGTCGGCAACGAAAAGGGTGGCTCGGGCAAGTCGACCACCTCGATGCATGTGGCCACCGCGCTGTGCCGAATGGGGTTCCGTGTGGGTGCCCTTGACCTTGACCTGCGCCAGAAAAGCTTCGGCCGCTATATCGAGAACCGTCTGGCCTATCTGGAGCGGGCTGGGCTGACGCTCCCGTCGCCTGACTACCGCGAACTGCCGGAAATCGACGCCGCATTGCTGCAACCCGGCGAAAACCCCTTCGACCGCCGCCTGTCCGAGGCGGTCTCGGCGCTGGAACCGGTGTCGGATTTCATCGTGATCGACTGCCCCGGCAGCCACACGCGCCTGTCACAGATCGCCCATTCGCTGGCCGATACGCTGATCACGCCGATGAACGACAGCTTTGTCGACTTCGATCTTCTGGCGCATGTCGACGCGGAGTCGGGCAAGGTCAAAGGCCCGTCGATCTATTCCGAGATGGTGTGGAATGCCCGCCAGTTGCGGGCGCAGGCGGGCTTGAAGCCCATCGACTGGATCGTTCTGCGCAACCGTCTTGGGGCGCAGCAGATGATCAACAAGAAGAAGGTCGGAACGGCGCTGGAAGACCTGTCGCGCCGGATCGGTTTTCGTGTGGTGCCCGGTTTTTCCGAGCGGGTCATCTTCCGCGAGCTGTTCCCGCGGGGCCTAACGGTGATGGACCTCAAGGACACTGGCGTCGATCAGTTGAATCTGTCCAACATCGGCGCCCGGCAAGAGGTCCGCGATCTGATCCGCGAACTCAGGCTGCCTGCGATTGAGCAAAACCCCGGAACAGCGCTTGCCTGACCTCACGGCGGCTTTCACGCATGTTGATCCGGTCCAGCCGCATCGAGAAAGCATCGGCGAAGTCCGACTTCGGGGCGAAGAGGCCCAGTTTCGCAAGCAGTGATTTTCCGATCTTCATGACAGTCTCCTTCATGGCGCGATAGGGTTAATGTCCCTCGCAACCACGGCGGGAAAATGGCCAAGACTGGGTGGATTGGCGAAGGATCACGGGGGCGCGGAAACAATCGGTTTCCGATTTGGAAACACCAGACGCGCTTGATCCGGCGCCTTGCGCGTGGCACCTCTGCCGGCAGAGGTGCCCCATGCCGACTTCGAACCCGCTATACGACGCACTTTTCGCCCCACTGGCGGACCGCGACAGCCGCCTTTTGATCCAGGCCGACGGATCAGAGGTCACGGGCAGCGCCTTTCACGCCCTGATCGCCCGCGCCGCAAACGCCCTACGCGCGGCGGGCGTCCAGCCGGGCGAACGGGTCGCCGTGCAGATTGCCAAGTCTCCCGAGGCTCTGGCGATTTATGCCGCCACCGTCGCGATCGGCGCGGCCTTCCTGCCGCTGAACACGGCCTATACCCCGCCGGAAGTCGGCTATTTCCTCGACAACGCCACCCCACGCCTGTTCCTGTGCGAGCCGGCCAAGGCGGCGTCAACGGCAGAGGTCGCGCGGCTTTCGACACTGATGACCCTTGATTCCAAAGGCGGTGGCAGCTTTGGCGCAGATATGTCCGCTGCCGCTTCGGATTTCACGCCAGAGGGCCGCGCGCCGTCTGATCTTGCCGCTATCCTTTACACCTCGGGCACCACCGGCCGCTCCAAAGGGGCGATGCTAACCCATGCCAACCTCTTGTCGAATGCGGAAACGCTGGCCGGTCTGTGGCGATTTACCTCTTCGGACGTGCTGCTGCATGCCCTGCCGATCTTTCACACCCATGGCCTCTTCGTGGCCTCCAACGTCAGCCTGTTGACAGGTGGGACGATGATCTTCCTTCCCGGTTTCGACCTTGAAACCGTGCTGCGCCTGCTGCCACAAGCGACCGCATTGATGGGGGTGCCCACCTTCTACACCCGCCTCTTGGACGATTCCCGCTTCGACCGCGCCGCCACAGCCCATATGCGCCTGTTCGTCTCGGGCTCGGCCCCGCTGCTGGCCGAAACCCACCGCCAATTCGAAGACCGCACCGGCCACCGCATCCTCGAACGCTACGGGATGACGGAAACCAACATGAACACCTCCAATCCCTATGACGGCGAGCGTCGCGCCGGGACGGTGGGCATCCCCCTGCCTGGAGTCGAGTTGCGCATCATGGCCGAAGGGCGTGAGGTTGCGCAGGGTGAAGTCGGCGTGATCGAAGTGCGCGGCCCGAATGTCTTTGCCGGCTACTGGCAGATGCCGGAAAAGACGCGTGAGGAATTGCGCGAGGATGGCTGGTTCATCACAGGCGATCTGGGCCAACGGGACGCCGACGGCTATGTGCAGATCGTCGGTCGGGCGAAGGATCTTGTGATCTCGGGCGGGTTCAACATCTATCCGATCGAGGTCGAGATGCTGTTGGATGAAGCGCCCGGCGTTCTGGAAAGCGCCGTGGTCGGCCTGCCGCATCCGGACTTCGGCGAGGCGGTCTTTGCCGTGCTGGTACCGAAGAAGGGCGAGACGGTGGATGTTGGCGCCGTGCTGGACGGGTTGCGCGACAAGCTCGCACGCTTCAAGCAGCCGAAAGCAGCGGTGGTGCTGGCGGAATTGCCGCGCAACACCATGGGCAAGGTGCAAAAGGCAGAACTGCGCAAGACTTACGCCGAGTGGTTCAAGCCCTGACCGCCGGGGGTTTCACACCCCCGGACCCCCGTGGGATATTTGGACCAGAATGAAAGCGGTCAGTCGGAGTCTTCGTCTTTGAGTTCGCCTTCAAGGAAGCGCTCGAAATCGTCGAGGTCCACCGGGTCGAATTGCCCGAAGCCCTGCATCCACACCGAGGCGGCGCGCAGCGCGTCAGGCTCCAGCTTGCACCATTTCACCCTTCCGCGCTTTTCCTGACTGATCAGCCCGGCGTCAGCGAGGATGGCGAGGTGTTTGGAAATCGCAGCAAGCGACATCTGGAACGGCTCGGCCACATCGGTGACCGCCATGTCGTCTTCCAGAAGCATCGACAGGATCGCCCGGCGGGTCGGGTCGGCAAGGGCGGCGAAAGCAAGGTCCAGATCGGTCGTCATGGGTGCAGTATCGCGGCGGGCACCGGCAAGGTCAACCGGATGGTTGAATATGGATTGCGGTCTTATCGGGCCGGAAGGGCAGCCAGGCCTTTATATGCTGCATCTGCAAATTCCTTTCTGATCAACACATTAAACCATTCGGATGACCCATTATCCATGCTTGACTCGGAAGCCCCCGCTCCCTAGAGATGCGGCGACTGAGAAGAGGTGTCATGACGCAGGATTCCGACCCCGACCGCTTGGCTGCGCTGGAAAAGCGCATCGAAAGGTTGAAGGCAAAGGACCCGGTCAGGCGCGCTGATACAGGCGTGGTTTTCTCGCAAGGCGAGGTGGCCTGGAGGATGGTGGTCGAGCTGGTGACGGGCATGGTCCTGGGACTGGCAATCGGCTACGGGTTGGATGTTCTGTTCGGAACGCGCCCGATCTTCCTGATCATCTTCGTCTTGTTGGGCTTTGGCGCCGGCATCCGGGTGATGCTGGGAACGGCAAGGCAAATGGCAAAAGACGCGGCCAAGGCCGCACAAGACGAGGGGAAATGACCGTGGCAGACCAAGGACTTGTGATCGACCCGATGCACCAGTTCCAGATTGTCCCGCTGTTTGGCGGCGACACGCTGACCTGGTACACCCCCACCAACCAGACCCTCTGGCTGGGGATTGCCGTTGCCGTCATCAGCCTGCTGATGATCGTGGGCTCCTCCTCCAAGGCGGTCATTCCGGGCCGCACCCAGTCGATCAGCGAGCTTCTGTACACCTTCATCCACAACATGGTGGAAGAAGTGACCGGGCATGAGGGGGCTAAGTTCTTCCCCTACCTGATGGTGCTGTTCACCTTCATCGTCACCTCAAACCTGCTGGGTCTGATCCCCGGCGCCTTCGCCCCAACGTCGCATATCGCGGTGACGGCGGTTCTGGCGCTTATGGTGTTCCTGACCGTCACGCTGGTTGGGTTCTACAACAAGGGTATCGGCTTTCTGGGCATGTTCTGGGTCTCCTCGGCACCCTTGGCGCTGCGTCCGATCCTCGCCCTGATTGAGATTATCTCGTACTTCGTTCGTCCCCTGTCGCACTCCATTCGTCTGGGCGGCAACATCATGGCCGGTCACGCCGTGATGAAAGTGTTCGCCGGTTTCGCTGGTGTCATGGGGATTGCCTCCATCGTTCCGATCGCAGCGATTGCTGCGATCTACGGTCTCGAACTGCTGGTCGCTGTCGTGCAGGCTTATGTCTTCACGATCCTGACCTGCGTCTATCTGCGTGATGCGGTCGGCGAAGCCCACCACTAAGCGCGTATCCAACCTCAACCAAATACTCGAAAACCAAGGAGAATTCCAATGTCTGGCGATCTCGCACAATTCGCGCTGATGGGTAAATATATCGGTGCCGGTCTGGCCACCATGGGTCTCGGCGGCGCCGGCATCGGCGTGGGCACCATTGCTGGCAACTTCCTGTCGGGCGCCCTGCGCAACCCGTCGGCCGCTCCGGGCCAAATGGCCAACCTCTTCGTCGGCATCGCCTTCGCAGAAGCTCTGGGGATCTTCTCGTTCCTCATCGCCCTGCTCTTGATGTTCGCAGTCTGATCCTTTCCGGGTTAGATCTTTGACCGGATGGGTTAGCGCCCGTCCGGTCCAGTTCCATCCACGGAGGGCAGAATGGCAACGACGGAAACCGTGGCCGGTGCTGCGGGTGAGGCATCCCAAAAGGGCATGCCGCAACTGAATTTCGCCACCTGGCCGAACCAGATCTTCTGGCTCGTGGTGGCACTGGTCATCATCTACATCGTGCTGACCAAGATCGCGATGCCGCGCATTGCGGCGGTTCTGGCTGAGCGCAAGGGCACGATCGGCAACGATCTGGCCGCTGCGGAAGAGCTGAAGTCCAAGGCGAAGGCGGCTGAAAAGGCCTACAACGCCGCGCTGGAACAGGCGCGTGCCGATGCGACCAAGATCATCGCCGCCACCAAGGCTGCGATCCAGAAGGACCTCGACGTGGCCATGGCCGCAGCCGATGTCCAGATCAGCGCCAAGGCGGCTGAAAGCGAAAAGCGCATCGCGGAAATCCGCGCCGGTGCAGTCGCTGCCGTGTCTGAAGTCGCCCGCGACACCGCCGGTGCTTTGGTCGAGGCCTTGGGTGGTCATGCTGACGCCAGCGCCATCGAAGCGGCTGTGTCTGAACGGTTGAAAGGGTAAGCCTATGAAAATCTTCATGCACAAGCTGATGACTTCGGTCGCCCTGACCCTTATTGCCGCCCCGGCTTTCGCCGCCGAAGAGGGCCCGTTCTTCTCGCTGCGTAACAACGAGTTCGTCGTGGGCGTTGCCTTCATCGCCTTCATCGGCCTGCTGATCTATATGGGCGTGCCCAAGAAGGTCGGCGGCATGCTGGATGACCGGGCAACCGGCATCAAGAATGCGCTTGATGAAGCCCGTCTGCTGCGGGAAGAGGCGAAGGCTCTGCTGGCGTCTTATGAAGCCAAGCAGCGCGAAGTGATCGAGCAATCGGCCCGCATCGTCGCAACCGCCAAGTCGGAAGCCGAAGCTGCCGCCGTTCAGGCCAAGGCAGACCTGCAAGCCTCCATCGCGCGCCGTCTGGCTGCGGCGGAAGAGCAGCTGGAATCCTCAGTCAAAGCCGCTGAACGCGCCGTGCGCGATCAGGCAATTTCGGTGTCGGTGGCTGTCGCCGCTGACGTGCTGAAACGGCAGATGACCGCCGATCAGGCCGCCGCCGCGATTGACTCGTCGATTGCACAGGTCGCTGCCAAGCTGCACTGAGCCATCCAAGATACCAAAAAGGCCCGGAGCATTGCTCCGGGCCTTTTTCCATTGTCGGGAAGATCAGCGGCTGCGCGGACGCACCAGAATTTCCACGCGGCGGTTCTTGGCCCGACCGGCATCGGTCAAGTTCGAGGCCACTGGCGCATCTTCACCCTTGCCATAGGACGAAATCCGCCCCGACGGCACGCCCGCCCCGATCAGGATCGACGACACCGAATAGGCGCGGCGCTGCGACAGGTCCTGGTTCAAAGCGGCAGTGCCAACATTGTCAGTATGGCCCACCACTTCGATATTGCTATCCGGATAGGTCACAAGGTTCGCCGCAATCGAGCGGATCTCACCCTGCAGGTCAGGCCGCAAATCCGCGCTGCCCGTGGCGAACAGCACGTCATCCGGCAGGTTCACCAGCAGATAGTCACCCATATTCGTGACGGTCACGTTCGGATTGCCCAGCCGCGCCCGCATATCCGCCGCTTGCGCATCCAGATTGGCGCCGATGCCCGCACCCAGAAGCCCACCCAAGGCCGCCCCGCGCAAGGCGCCCTCGCCCTTGTGGTCCGAGAACATGGTGCCCAGCACCGCCCCGCCAATCGCCCCGATCACGGCACCATTCTGCGCGCGGTAGTTCGGGTCCTGAATCCGGGAGGTGGGCGAGTCGCAGGCCGAAAGGCCCAGTGCTGCGACAAGGGAAAGCGCAATAGTCGGTTTCATCATCATTTTGCTGCCTCGATATGACCGGGCCGTCGTTCCGGCCCTGAGGCGCTTTATACCACCCTGAACGCGAGGGTCACAGCCGAGCCCCGCCTTGCGCGGCTTGTCGCCCATCACTTCCCCGTCAAGCGGCAACATCCTTCCGAGCGGCCTCCCAGGCAAGGATCGCCCGCTTGACAGGCAGCCCCCAGTGATAACCGCCCAACCCTCCGGATTTGCGCAAAGCCCGGTGGCACGGGATCAGCAGGCTGATCGGATTGCGCCCCACCGCCGTCCCCACCGCCCTGACGGCCTTGGGATGCCCCACCGCCCCCGCCAGTTCCGAATAGGTCGAAACCTGCCCCGAAGGGATGCGTAGCAACGCCTCCCAGACCTTGATCTGGAACGGCGCTCCAATCAGATACAGCGGCGCCGCTTCCCCCCCAAGGGCCGCCAGAACCCAAGGCCGCAGCAGCATCGGATCCTCGACGAAGGTGGCATGCGGCCAGCGCCCCACCAGATCCTCCAGCGCCGCCGCCTCCCCCATATCCGCCGCAAAGCCCATGCCGCAGATGCCCCGCTCGGTCCCCATGATGATCGCCGGGCCAAAGGGGCTGTCAAACCACCCCCAATAGATCGTCAGCCCCTCGCCGCCCTTGGCATAATCCCCCGGAGACATCGCCTCCCACGTCAGAAACAGGTCATGCAAGCGCGAGGGCCCCGAAAGCCCCGTCGCCAGCGCCGTATCCAGCACGGTAAACCGCTCCGCCAGAAGTCCCTTGGCATGGTCCAACGTCAGATACTGCTGGTACCGCTTGGGCGACACACCGACCCAGGCCGAGAACACCCGCTGAAAATGCGCTGCACTCATCCCCATCCTTGCGGCCAAAGCCTCCAGCGTCAGGCCTGGCCCTGCCTCGTCAATCTCGCGCAACGCGCGGGCAATCACGGCATAGTGGTAAGATTCTTCGCTCATACTGGCCTCCATGCGCCCAACATAAAGGCCAAAACGCTCTCAAAACACCCGAATCCTGCGCAAATGCTTGCCCATGGGCCCTCAAGCAGGCATATCCCGCCCATGACCGCGCAACTGCCCTACGCCACGCTGCACCGCATTTTCCAGACCTTTCAGGCCGTGAACCCCACGCCGGAAGGGGAGCTTCACCACACCAACGCCTACACCCTTCTCGTCGCCGTGGCGCTCTCGGCCCAAGCCACCGACGTTGGCGTCAACAAGGCCACCAAGCCGCTGTTCCAGATCGCCGACACGCCCGAAAAAATGCTTGCCTTGGGCGAAGAGGCCCTGATCGAGCACATCAAGACCATCGGCCTCTACCGCAACAAGGCCAAGAACGTCATCCGCCTCTCCCGGATGCTGCTCGACGACTATGAAGGCCAAGTCCCCTCTTCCCGCGCCGCCCTGCAACGCCTTCCTGGTGTGGGCCGGAAAACGGCCAATGTCGTGCTGAACATGTGGTTCCACCACCCCGCCCAGGCCGTCGACACCCACCTGTTCCGCGTCGGCAACCGCACCGGCATAGCGCCGGGCAAAGATGAACTCGCCGTCGAACGCGCCATCGAAGACCACGTGCCCGTCGAATACCAGAACCACGCCCACCACTGGCTCATCCTGCATGGCCGCTACATCTGCACCGCACGTTCCCCCAAATGCGCGATCTGCCCGATCAGCGCTTATTGTCTGTTCGAGGATAAAACATGAAGAATTACCACGTCGTCGGCATCGGCAACGCCATCGTCGATGTCTTCTCCGCCGCTGACGATACCTTTCTTGAACTGATGGGCATCCAGAAAGGCATCATGCAATTGGTCGAGAAAGACCGGGGCGAAATGCTTTACGGCTCCATGAAAGACCGCGTCCAGGCCCCTGGGGGCTCGGTCGCCAACACGCTGGCGGGCTTGGGCAACCTCGGCCTCTCCACGGCGTTCATCGGCCGCGTCCACGATGACGCCCTGGGTCGCTTCTACGCCAGCCACATGGCGGACGGCGGCACCGATTTCGTCAACCCGCCAGTTGCAGGCGGCGAACTGCCCACCTCGCGCTCCATGATCTTCGTGGCCCCGGACGGTGAGCGGAGCATGAACACCTACCTCGGCATCTCCTCCGAACTCGGGCCGCAAGACGTGTCCGATGACGTGGCGGGCAGCACCCAACTCCTCTTCCTCGAAGGCTATCTCTACGACAAGCCCAAGGGCAAACAAGCCTTCGAGCGCGCCGCCAAACTCTGCCAGGCCTCGGGCGGCAAAGCCGGCATCGCCCTGTCAGACCCGTTCTGCGTCGACCGCCACCGCGACGACTTCCGCCGCCTTGTGAAAGACCTCGACTACGTGATCGGCAACGAACACGAATGGTCCTCGCTCTACCAGACCGACCTCTCCTCGGCCCTCGAACAAGCCTCGCAAGACGCCGGCATGATCGCCTGCACCCGCTCGGGCCACGAGGTCATCATCTGCCGCGGCGAGGAACAAGCGGTGGTCCCCGTCCACCGCATCGTCCCCGTCGATGCCACCGGCGCGGGCGACCAGTTTGCCGCAGGCTTCCTTTACGGCATCGCCACCGGCCAAAGCCTCTTCACCTGCGGTCGCATGGGCTGCGTCGCCGCTGCCGAGGTCATCTCCCACTACGGCGCAAGACCGGAATCAGACCTCAAGGCCCTGTTCCGCAAAGAGGGTCTGATCTAGTCTCCCATTTGCTCCTTTGGAAATACTCCGCAGGGGGTCTGGGGGGCGGCGCAAGCCCCCCAGCCGGGGCCGCCGCGCGTCCTCCGGGGCGGGATAAGCGCCCTATTCGCCCAGCTTGGCGTGCACTTCGTCCAGATCGACCTCGGCCAAGGGCATCTTGTTGGCCGGGTTTGCGAAGTCATATTTGAACAGCTGGAAATCCCGCTTGTAGATTTCCCACATCAGATGCCGCGACAGGTCGTCGAAGTAATCCTCCACCGGATGCGCCCGCTTCGGTCCATGGCCCTCGCTCTCGTTGAAGCGGGGAATGGTCTTCAGGTCGATCGCATGCTTGGGCTTCATCTTGCGCAGCACTTCGGCCATGCCCTCGTCGAACGTCTCGGTGAAGATGATCTTGTTGTAGCGTCCGCCGTTCACGATGAAGGTCGACACATGCCCCGCCATCGCTGACCAGTGAATGTCCGGCTCCATCGGCTTCTTGAACAGGATGGTGTCACGGACGAACAGCAGAAATCGGCGGAACGAGGCGATCTGGTCGAACTCCTGCTTGCCGTCATCCCCGCCGACCTGCACGCCGTATTTCTGCACCAGCATCGGCACCATGTTGCCGCGATAGCGTTTGCCGTTGCGCTGGATGCCGCAGACCTTGTCGAAAAAGCTCGACAGGATGCGGGTATAGGGGTTCCGCACACAGGTGAAAGCATAGGTCTTGCGCGCCTTCACCACCTGTTCGATGATCGGCTGGCTCGCCTCCAGCGCCCATTTGTGCAGGCCTGAAGTCGCGTCGTGAATGTCACCGTCGAAGAAGGCGCCATTGTCGGCAAAATACATGATCTGACCAATGGTCGAGCAGGCGCATTTCGGCACGACCCGATACACGACGCTTTCACTTTCGGTCATCCAGGTGCCGGGAAATCCCATCTGGTGCAGCCTCCTTGACGTGTCGCACCCGCTTTGGCGCACAACCGTGGAAATTCTAGGGCGAAAAGAGCAAAGAAACGCTGTCTTTTCAATCCACGATAAAGGTATTTAAGGCAGCATCTCCCGACCCGCGGACCGGAACATCGCCAGCATGGCAAAGATCGCCTATATCCTTCTGTGCCACAAAGATCCTGACGGGATCATCGCTCAGGCGCAGCGGTTGACCGCGGCGGGGGATTTCATCACCATCCACTTCGACCTCAGTGCGCGGCGCGAGGATTTCGAAAAGATCCGCGCCAAGCTGTCAACCAACCCTTCCGTGGCCTTCGCCGCCAAGCGCGTCAGTTGCGGCTGGGGCGCGTGGAGCCTGGTGCAAGCCACGCTGAACGCCGTCGAGTCCGCAGCACAGGCCTTCCCACGCGCCAGCCATTTCTACATGCTGTCGGGCGACTGCATGCCGACCAAGACCGCCGAATACGCCCATGATGTCCTCGATTCCACCGATTGCGACTTCATCGAAAGCTTTGATTTCTTCACCTCCGACTGGATCAAGACCGGCATGCGGGAAGAACGGCTGATCTACCGCCACTGGTTCAACGAACGCACGCAGAAGTGGCTGTTCTACACCTCGCTTTATTGGCAAAAGCGGCTGAAACTTGACCGCAAGGTGCCGGCGGACATCCAGATGATGATCGGCAGCCAGTGGTGGTGCCTGCGGCGGCGCACCGTGGAAATGGTGCTCGACTTCTGCCGTGACCGGCCCGACATCCTGCGCTTCTTCAAGACCTCGTGGATTCCGGACGAGACCTTCTTTCAAACCGTGGTTCGCCATCTGGTGCCCGAAGCCCAGATCAAGACCCGCACCCTGACCTTCCTGATGTTCACCGACTATGGCCTGCCGGTGACCTTCTACAATGACCACTACGACCTGCTGATCAGCCAGGACTTCCTGTTTGCCCGCAAGATCAGCCCGGATGCCAAGATCCTGAAGGAACGGCTGGGCCAGCTTTACGCCGCCAAGGGCATCTCCTTCGCCATCTCGGATGAGGGGCGGCGGCTGTTTTCCTTCCTTGTCGGCCGGGGCCGCGTCGGGCGCCGCTTCTCCCGCCGGTTTTGGGAAAATGAGGCCTCAATCGGCCGCGACCGGACGCTGCTGATCATCACCTGCAAGAAATGGCACATCGCCAAGCGGCTGGTGGAGCGGATTCGCCAGACCTCGAACCTGCCGGCGGTGGAATATGTCTTCAACGAGGCCTCCACCCCGCTGCCCGACCTTGGCGGCATCCAGACCACGCTGGAAAAGCGAACGCGGCACAGGCGGGCGCTGGTACGCATGCTGTTTGACTACTGGCAAAGCAAAGTGCTTGTGATCTGCATAGACCCGGCCAACATAGAGCTGATCCAGGACTTCTACGGCGACAAGGCGCAGACAAGGATGCTGGAAATTCACTGTGAATTCTCGGATGATTACCTGATCGGCCATGCCAAACGCGTGGGCCTCGCCGCCGACCACACCCCGCCCGAGGTGCTGGACCGCCTGCTGCCGACGATCCGCTTCGACGTGCGTTTTGAAGCCGACCGGATTCGCGATGCGAACTTCCCCAGTTACTTCCAGATGCGCCAAACCGCCTCGATTGACGAAAACACGGTGCCTCTGGCGGAATTCCTTGATATTCCGGTTGAAACGGCGCGCGAGATCGCGGCCACCCCCTATCTATTCGTGGACTGAACCCATGCCCAACACCTACGACCCGCAAAACATCTTCGCCCGCATCCTGCGCGGCGAGATCCCCAACAAGACCGTGCTGGAAACCGCCCATACGCTGGCCTTCCACGACATCCACCCACAGGCTCCGATCCATGTGCTGGTGATCCCGAAGGGCCCCTATGTCACCTTCGACCATTTCGCCGCCGAAGCCTCGGCCGAAGAACTGCTGGATTTCCACCGCACCACGGCCTCGGTCGTGGCGATGGTGGGGGCTGCCGAGGGCGGCTACCGCGCCATCAGCAATGCCGGGGTGAACGGCATGCAGGAAGTGCCGCATTATCACCTGCATATTCTGGGTGGTCGTGTCTTGGGCCGGCTGGTGGAACGCGCCTAGGCGCGGCGCTCTGCGGACCCGAAGGCGGGGGGCTACGCCGCCCCCCGCTCCCCCTGCGCCAGGGGGACTTCACGTCCCCCATGGACCCCCTGTGGGATATTTGCGCCAATGCGAAAGGGCTTAGGCTTTCAGGTCGCGGGTTTTCCACAGGCTCACGGCGATGCCCGTGGTCAGGATGGCGGCGGTGACACCCAGCGACAGGCTGGCGGGGAATTTCTCCCAGTCAAGCAGGTCAGCGATGAACAGCTTGGAGCCGATGAAGATCAAAAGCACCGACAGGGCGTATTTCAGATAAGCGAAACGGTGCAGGATGGCCGAGAGGGCAAAGTACAGCGCCCGAAGGCCAAGGATCGCGAAGATGTTCGAGGTGTAGACGAGGAACGGGTCGGCGGTGATGGCAAAGACCGCCGGCACCGAGTCCACCGCGAAGATCAAGTCGGCGGTTTCCACCATCACCAGCGCCAGAAACAGCGGCGTGGCAAACCACAGGCCGTCGCGACGCACACAGAAGGACTGACCCTCCAACTGCTCGGTCAGGCGCAGCCGCGATTTCAGCCAGCGGATCAGCGCATTGTCCTGCGGCGCGTGGTCTTCGTTGGAAAACAGCATCTTGATCCCGGTCAGGATCAGGAAACCCGCGAAGACATACAGCACCCAGTGGTATTGCGCGACGAGCGTGGCCCCGATGCCGATCATCAGCCCGCGCAGCACGATCACCCCAAGCACGCCCCAGAACAGCACGCGGTGCTGCAGGGCGCGGGGAATGGCAAGGCTGCCGAAGATCAGCGCCATGACGAAGACATTGTCCATCGACAGCGATTTCTCGACGACGAAGGCGGTCAGATAGCTTGACGCCGCCCCTGCCCCCATCTGCCAGCCAACGAACAGCGAAAACGACAGACCCAGCGCAATATACAGCGCCGACATCTTCAGGCTTTCGGCCACGCCAATCTCGGACGCAGTCTTGTGGAACAGCCCCAGATCGGCGGCCAGCATCAGGCCCACGACGGCCATGAAGCTGAACCACATCCAGACCGGCGTGCCCATGAAAATAGTTGTCAGGAATTCCATATCGACCTCTCTGTTGAGGCTCGACATGTCGTTGCATGTCGAGCACCTGATGCGGTCCGACATCACGACCTGCGGGTCGTCAGAGGGGCCCGGCCCGCATCCCTAAAATGGGAGAGGTTTTGCTTACGTCAACCCTCGGCCGCAAGAATTGCGGCAAGGCCTTCACGGTAGGTCGGATAAAGCAGCTTGACCCCCAGCATGTCCTTGATCCGGTCGTTCCTCACGCGCTTGTTCTCGGCATAGAAAGACCGCGCCATGGGCGTCATCTCGGCGTCCTCATAGGCCACCATGGGCGGTTCGGGCAGGTTCAGCATCCGGGCGGCAAGACCGAGGATATCTTCGGGTGAGGCCGGGTCATCGTCGCAGACGTTATACACCCCCGGATGCGGCCGCAGAATCGCTGCCTCCAGCACATTGGCGATATCCTCGACATGGATGCGGGAAAACACCTGCCCCGGCTTGTGGATGCGCCGGGCAGAGCCGTCGCGCACCTTCTCGAACGGCCCGCGGCCCGGGCCATAGATGCCCGCCAGCCGGAAGATGTGCAAGGGCAGGCCAAGCGCTGCCCACTCGGCCTCGGCCTGCGCCCGGGCTGCACCCCTCGCGGTGGTGGGGGCCAGGGGCGTTGCCTCATCCACCCAATCGCCGTTGTGGTGGCCATAGACCGCCGTGGTGGACAGATAGCCCACCCACTCCAGCCCAGCCGCCGCAATCTCGGCACCCAAAGCAGCCACAACCGGGTCAGCCTCGCCCGGCGCGACCGAGGTCAGCAGATGGCTCGCCTGCGCCAAGGCAGGCCGCAGGTCGGCGCCGGGCCAAGCCAGCGCCTCTACCCCCGTCGCGCGCAGGGCAGACGCGCCGTCCTCGGTCCTTGTGGTGCCAATGATCCGCCAACCCTGCGGCAAAAGCCTGCGGGCCAACGCTTGCGCCGAATAGCCGTGGCCGATGGAAAGAAGCGTTTTCATGACCCCGTTATCCCCGTCCGCGCGACGCCCTGCAACCCTGTGGCGCCAGATTTCTGCAGCCTTTGCAGGGGAACCTTGGCCTGCGGGTGCCGCCATTCCGCATAGCTTGAAGCACCTTCATCAGAACTTCACTTGCGTCAGCCCCCTCCTGCCTCTTACATGCCCGATCAAATTGATGGGACACCCCGTGATGCATGATGACCTTTTCCTGACCCCACCCGCGGCCGAGCCTGCGGTCTTCACCGATGCCGCAGCCGCCGTCACCCTGCTGGAGGCGCTTTATGCGCAGGCGACCAGCTTTCTGGGGCAGGCCTTTTCCGATGCCGTCAAGACGGGCAAACCCACGGCCCGCGTGCGCGCCTATTACCCCGAAATCCGCCTGACCGTCACCAGCCATGACAAGATCGACAGCCGCCTGTCCTTCGGCCATGTCAGCCACCCCGGCACCTATTCCACCACCGTCACCCGGCCCGACCTGTTCCGCAACTATCTGATTCAGCAGATCAGCCTGTTGATGGAAAACCACGGAGTCTCGGTCCAGATCGGTCTGTCCAACACGCCGATCCCGCTGCACTTCGCCGTGGCCGGCACCCCCGACCTGAACGTGCCGCACCAAGGCGTCCTCGACTTCACCCTGCGCGATGTCTTCGATGTTCCAGACCTTGCCACCACCAATGATGACATCGTCAACGGCCAGCGCACGCAGAACGCCGACGGCTCCTACCCGCTGGCGCCCTTCACGGCGCAGCGCGTCGATTACTCCCTCGCCCGGCTGTCGCATTACACTGCCACGGATGCGATCCACTTCCAGAACTATGTGCTGTTCACCAACTACCAGTTCTATGTGGATGAGTTTGAATTCATGGCCCGCGCCGCCCTGTCCAACCCCGACTTGGGCTATACCGAGTTCGTCGCAGGCGGCAATTCCACCATCACCACCGGCGACGGCGTTCTGGCACCCTCTTCCAAGACGCCGCAAATGCCGACCTACCATCTCAAGCGCGCCAATGGCGACGGCATCACGCTGGTCAACATCGGCGTCGGCCCGTCCAACGCCAAGACCGCAACCGACCACATCGCCGTCCTGCGCCCGCATGCCTGGCTGATGCTGGGCCACTGCGCCGGCCTGCGTAATTCCCAAAGCCTGGGCGATTTCGTCCTCGCCCACGCCTATCTGCGAGAGGATCACGTGCTGGATGCCGACCTGCCGGTCTGGGTCCCGATTCCCGCGCTGGCCGAGATCCAGATTGCCCTCGAAGAAGCCGTCGAAGAGGTCACCCAACTGGAAGGCTATGAACTGAAGCGCATCATGCGCACCGGCACTGTCGCCACGATCGACAACCGCAACTGGGAACTGCGTGACCAATCCGGCCCGGTCAAGCGCCTGTCGCAGTCGCGCGCCATCGCGCTGGACATGGAATCCGCCACCATCGCCGCCAACGGCTTCCGCTTCCGCGTGCCCTATGGCACCCTGCTGTGCGTCAGCGACAAGCCCTTGCATGGCGAGTTGAAACTCCCCGGCATGGCGTCCGATTTCTACAAAACCCAGGTCGCCCGCCACCTGCAGGTCGGCATCCGCGCGATGGAGCGTTTGCGCGAAATGCCGCTTGGCCGCATCCACAGCCGCAAACTGCGCAGTTTCGACGAGACGGCATTCCTTTAGGTTAGTTTTGCAGACCAAAGCGCAAAAATGCTTGCCATGGCAGGGAAAAACCTGTGTAGCCAGCGCCACAGCCTGCATAGGCATGGAACCAAAACCCGGAACCGGGACAGACCTAGGGACACGAAGATGACCAAACCGATGACAAAGACTCAACTGCTTGCCGCTTTGGCCGATGCCATGGGCGCAGACAAGAAAATCGCGGGCGCGGCGCTTGACGCCATCGCCGCCGTCGTGGCGCGCGAAGTGGCCGCCGGTGGCGCGGTGACCCTGCCCGGCCTCGGCAAGATCGCCTGCAAGGAGCGCCCCGAGCGTCTGGTCCGCAACCCCGCCACGGGCGAGCAGGTGACCAAGGCTGCCGACAAACAAGTCAAATTCGCCATCGCCAAGTCCCTGAAAGACAGCGTCAACGCCTGAACCCAGTCTTAACCGGGCACCGGCTCTTGCCAGCACCGATCAGGTTTGCAAGGGTCGTCCTGCGGGGCGGCCCTTTGCATTGGTACCCCATGCGGAAAAGGACGACCGGTTTTCCACGCTTGCAGGTGATGACTGTTACGCAAGACCGGGAGGATGCGTCTGCACCCATCCCCCGCAGCAAGACCCCGGAAAGGAGAGATCATGGCACAGGTAACCGGCATCGGCGGCGTGTTCTTCCGCGCGCTTGACCCCAAGGCACTGGCGGAATGGTACGACACCCATCTTCTGCACCAATCCGGCGCGCCAACATGGGCACAAGCCGCAGGCCCCACCGTCTTCGCCCCTTTCCCCGCCGATACGGACTATTTCCCCGCTGACAAGGCCTTCATGCTGAACCTGCGTGTCGATGACCTGTCCGGCATGATCGCTGCCCTGAACGCCGCAGGCATTGCCACAGAGACCCGTGCCGAGTGGGACGGCCCTTATGGCCGCTTCGCCCGCCTCCACGACCCCGAGGGCAACCCGATCGAACTCTGGCAACCGCCCGCTGCATGAAGATGGACATTCCCGCCCTGCTGATGGGCCTGTTCTTCTCGCTGATGTGGTCCTCGGCCTTCGCCACCGGGCGGATCATCGTGGTCGACGCCTCGCCCCTGCTGGTGCTGGCCCTGCGCTTCCTGATCTCGGGGGCCATCGCCATCACCATCGCCCGCCTGCGCGGCCAAAGCTGGCACCTGTCGCGGCCGGTGGCGCGCAGCGTCATCGTCTTCGGCCTCTGCCAGAACGCGCTCTACCTCGGCCTGAACTTCGTGGCTCTGCAATGGGTCGAAGGCTCCCTTGCCTCCGTCATCGCCTCCTCTATGCCGCTCTTGGTCGCCGCCATCGGCTTCGCCATGGGAGAGCGCCTGCCCCGCCTCGGCATCGCGGGCCTGCTGGCCGGCTTTGCCGGCGTGGCGCTGATTATGGGCAGTCGCATCACCCACGGTGCGGACCCGACCGGCGTCGCCCTCTGCGTCATCGGCGCCACGGCACTGGCCTTTGCCACACGGCTGGTCAAATCCGTCAGCGCCGGAGGCAACCTTCTGATGGTCGTCGGCCTGCAAATGCTGGTCGGCTCCGCCATCCTGGCCGTCGCCGCCACTTTTCTGGAAATGCCCCGCCTGAACCTGACGCCGCACCTCCTCATGGCGCTCAGCTACCAGATCGTCATCCCCGGCCTGACCGCCACGCTTTTGTGGTTCACCCTCGTCCGCCGCATCGGTGCGATCCGGGCGTCAACCTTCCACTTCCTCAACCCCTTCTTCGGCGTAACCGTAGCGGCCCTGCTGCTGGGGGAACACATCACCCCCACCGACATTCTGGGGGTGATGATCGCCATGGCCGGGATTCTGGCCGTGCAGGTCTCGCGTCAGGCTGCCAGCAAGGCTGCATCGTAATCCTTGGCCTTCTGCGTCGAAGGCCTCGCCTGACACCGCGCCACCCAGTCCCGGATAAGCTGATCCTCCGGCAAGAACTGCGGCAGGAAGGCGAAGGTCGAGGCGCAGATCAGATCCGCCGCCGTGAACTGATCCCCACATAGCCAAGGCCCCTTCTCCAGCGCCGCACGCAGCCGCGCCACGGCCTCGTCCACGCCCCTGAAGTTGCGATGCAGCCCCGGATGATCCGCGCCGAACATCTTCATCCACATCACCGGCTCCAAAATGCCCTGATACCAGAACAACCAGGTCAGATACTCCCCCCGCTTCGAAGTCCCAGGTTTCGGCGCAAGGCCCGAATCAGGAAACAATGCCGTCAGATACAGCATGATCGCCCCGCTTTCCGTGATCAGCGTGCCGTCATGGATCAGCGCGGGTACCTTGCCCTCCGGATGCGGATTGGCCGGGTCGCGGCTGCCAGAGCCATCCCGCCCCACCATCCCAACCCGCTGAACGTCGATCTTGTCCCATATGCCCATCTCGTCAATCAGGGCGATGATACGCCATGAACGGCTGTGCGGGGCGTGAATAAGGGTCAGCATCTTTCTCTCCTTGAGTTATCCGATACCCGCTTTATGCTCCCCACATCCTGCCAAAACCTGTCAGCATGAAATGCCCCGCCCCGACCGCCTCTTCCGCCTTCTGACCGCGCTCCGCACCCTGCCGCAGCCGGTGACCGCAGCGCGCTTGGCCGAGGAAACCGAGGTCTCCCCCCGCACCCTCTACCGCGATATCGAAACCCTGCGCGCCGGCGGCGCCCTGATCGATGGCGAGGCGGGCGTCGGCTACACCCTCACCGAAGACCCAGCCTTACCCCCGCAGATGTTCACACGGCTGGAGGTCGAGGCGCTGGTGCTAGGCCTTGCCGAAGTCCGTCTGGCGGGCGACCCCGCGCTGGCCAAAGCCGCCGAAGCCGCGCAGGCCAAGATCATCGCCACCCTGCCCGAGCGTGTGCAGCGTCAGGCCATCCACGCCGTCCAACAAACCTACCGCTTCGAGAAACGCCCCGCAGCACCCCCCAACCTCGCCCTTATCCGCGAGGCCTGCTGGGACGAACGCGCCCTCGACATCACCTATCGGGACCGCACCGGCACCCAGACCCAACGCCGCATCTGGCCCCTGTCAGTCGTCTTCCTCGACCGTACCCTGATGCTGCTCGCGTGGTGCACGCTGCGCCAAGGTTTTCGCCGCTTCAGCCTCGGCTCTATCACGGCCCTCACGCTGACCGACGATTACTTCCGGCCCCGCCGCGTGCCCCTGCTGCGCGAATTCCTGCTTGAGCTAAAGTCTTCAAATCGCGGCTGAAATCTTAACCGATCCGAAACCCCGATAGGTCAAACCGACAGCCGAGAGGACGGCGTCGGAGGACAGAATGCGGGGCAGACCCTTCCACATCGTCACGGACTGGCGCATCCAGGGCAACCTGTCCGACGTGGCCCGCCTGCTGCTGCGGATGGAGGATTGGCCCATGTGGTGGGGCGGCACCTACCGCGCGGTCAAGCTGCGCGACGATGGCAGCTATCTGGTGCGCTCCAAGGGCCTCTTGCCGCTGTCCCTGCGCTGGACGGCGCGCATCCTACCTCAGTCGCTGCCCTACGCGTGGGTCTTGGAAATGGCCGGCGACCTCAACGGCCACAGCTGCTGGAGCCTGCGTCAGGCCGGCGTGCTGGTCGAGGTTGAGAATGACTGGTACCCCTTCGGCCCGCCGCTTCTTGGCAGCCTGACTGCGCCAAGCCACCGCCGGGCCATGGCGCAGGGCCAACAGGCGCTGCACGCAGAACTGGCGCGGCAAGGTAGGATGGGCGATCCGCCCATGTTACCCGATCCGCCCGCGCAGCCCGCCCGTCTGTCCGCGATCCAGTAGCAGGTGATCCGCCAGCACCAGCGCCATCATCGCCTCACCCACCGGCACCGCACGAATGCCCACGCAAGGATCATGCCGCCCCTTGGTGACCAAGTCGATCTCCTCGCCCCGCGCAGTGATCGTCCGCCGCGGTGTCAGGATGCTCGACGTCGGCTTCACCGCAAACCGGCACACCACCGGCTGACCCGAACTGATCCCGCCCAAAATCCCGCCCGCATGGTTGCTCAGAAACACCGGCCCGTCGTTGCCCATGCGAATCTCATCCGCATTCTCCACCCCGGTCAGGCTGGCCGAGGCCATCCCGTCGCCAATCTCCACACCCTTCACCGCATTGATCGACATCATCGCGCTCGCCAGATCGCTGTCCAGCTTGCCATACAAGGGCGCGCCCAGCCCCGCCGGAACCCCCTCTGCCACCACCTCGATCACCGCACCCACCGAATTATGCGCCAACCGCAGCCCGTCCAGATACTCCGCCCATTCCCCCGCAGCCACAGCATCCGGGCACCAGAACGGATTCTCGCCAATCTGCCCCCAGTCAAACCGGCTGCGGTCAATCCCTTTGGCCCCCATCTGCACCATATACCCGGTGATCTTCAGCCCCGGCACCAGGCTCGCCAGCACCGCCCGCGCCACACCGCCAGCCGCCACCCGCGAGGCCGTCTCCCGCGCCGAACTCCGCCCGCCGCCGCGATAATCCCGCACGCCATATTTCTGCTGATAGGTAATATCCGCATGCCCCGGCCGAAACGCCTGCGCGATGTCGCCATAATCCTTCGACCGCTGATCCGTATTCTCGATCATCAACTGAATGGGCGTCCCCGTCGTCACCCCTTCAAACACCCCGGACAGAATCCGAACCTCGTCCGCCTCTTTCCGCTGCGTGGTGAACTTCGACGTCCCCGGCTTGCGCTTGTCCAGCCAAGGCTGCAAATCCGCCTCGCTCAGGGCAATCCCCGGCGGACAGCCATCCACCACAGCCCCAATCGCCGGCCCATGGCTCTCCCCCCAGGTGGTGAAGCGGAACAAATGACCAAAGGTGTTAAGGCTCATGGGCTGATCTCCTGACTGCCGCCCCCCATAGGCCAATCCGCCGCCGGGCGACAGATTTTTCGACGAAAAATCTTCGCCCTAGTCCTCTGTCATCGACACCACAGCCGCCTTTTTCACCGTATCCTGCGGATAGGTGATCCGCGTCTGGATGCCAAAGCGCAGGTCTGGGAAATAGGTGAAATGCTGCACCGTCGGATAGGGCCCGCCGACATGGCCAATATCGACCCCAAATGCCTGATACCGGCACGCCCCCACCTTCAGCGCCTGCGCAGCCCCTGCCGTGACATGCACCTTCTCGCGCCATTTGTCGCCGTCCGAAGCACCAATCTTCGTCGTCACTGCCTTGACGTTCGAGGTCCAGTCCATCCCCGCCACAGGCTCCGGCACATCGCGGACATAGTGATACTCCGACACCGTCGCACTGCCATTCCGCGTGCTCTCGGTCTGATACACCCCATAAGGCCCCACGACATACTTGGCATAATTGCCCGAGGCCTTGCTTTCCTCGATCCGGATCACATCATGCGCTTCGCGGTGCACAGACCAGCTTGACCCATCCGCCAGCTTGACCGTCACGCCCTTGGCGAAGGACACATAATTCACACACTCGGCTGAGGCTGGCACAGCCATCGCCGCAAGAAAAGCCAGACGCAGAAACATGCCCCACCTCCTGTTTTCTCCATCGTAGGGTGCGTGATCCTCACGCACCACCCCCGATTCGCCAAACATGGTTAACGGATCGGCATCTCTCCGCGCGTAGAGACGGAAGGAAGACAGAAAGAAGACGCCTGCAAGACCGCGATTTCGTCCGGTTTCTCCCGGTTAACGCAGCGTTCTCATAGGCTTGCGCTTTCCCCTTGCGCCCACCCGCCTTTCCCCTATCTTCCGCCCCACCTCGGGGTGCCTCAGGTCGAAAGACCAACAGGCTGAGATGCAGTGATGCGGACCCGTCGAACCTGAACCGGATCATACCGGCGGAGGGAAGGTGCAGGCCAAGGCCCGTCTCCATTCCCGCCCGTCGCAAAATGGAGAAGACTGATGAAACCCATCCATCTTGCGCTGGCGTTCCTGTCCCTTGGCCACATGGCCATGGCGGATGCGCCCGTGCTGAACGTCCTGACCTACGACAGCTTTGCCGCCGAATGGGGCCCCGGCCCCGCTATAGCCAAGGGCTTCGAGGCGACATGTGCTTGCAAAATCAACTACATCACCGCAGGAGACGGCGCCGCCGTCCTCTCCCGCCTCAAGATGGAGGGTGCCACGTCCGAGGCTGACGTGGTCGTGGGCCTCGACACCACCCTGACCGAATCCGCCCGCGCCACCGGCCTCTTCGCCCCCTTGGCAGCCACAGCCCCCAACGACCTGCCCGTCCCCTACACCGACGCCAATTTCGAACCCTTCGACTGGGGCTGGTTCGCCTTCGTCTATGACAACACCAAACTGACCAACCCCCCGAAATCCTTCAAGGAATTGGCCGCGAGCAACCTGAAGATCGTGATCGAGGACCCCCGCTCCTCCACCCCCGGCCTCGGCCTCGTGATGTGGGTCAAAGACGCTTACGGAACCGATTCCGCCAATATCTGGAAGGACTTGGCCGATAACATCGTCACCGTCACCCCGTCCTGGGACGAAGCCTACGGCCTGTTCCTGAAGGGCGAGGCCGACATGGTCCTCAGCTACACCACTTCCCCCGCCTACCACCTGATCGCCGAGAAAGACGCCACCAAATCTGCCGCCCCCTTTGCCGAAGGCCACTATATGCAGGTCGAAGTCGCCGGAAAGCTCGCCTCTTCCAAGCAGCAACCCCTCGCCGACCAGTTCCTCGCCTACCTGGCCAGCGATGCCGCCCAAGCGACGATCCCCACCACCAACTGGATGTACCCCGCCAAAACCCCCGCCGAGGGTCTGCCCAAGGGCTATGAAACCCTGATCAAGCCCTTGAAATCCCTGCTCTTTTCTCCCACCGAGGCCGAAGGCCAAAGGCAAGCCGCGGTCGAGGAATGGCAGACCGCCCTCTCCAAATAACCGCAGGCCTTCTGGCCCTGCTGATCGCCACGCTGGTGCTGGGAACGGCACTGGCGCTGGCAAGCCAGTCCGGCGGGGCCTCCCTGCATCCCGCTGACTGGTCCGCCATCCGCTTCACCATCCTGCAAGCCCTTCTTTCCACAGCCTTTTCCTGCGCCCTCGCCATTCCCACAGCCCGCGCCCTGATGCGACGCCGCTTCCCCGGCCGGCAGGCCCTGATCCTCCTGATGGGCGCTCCCTTCCTCCTCCCTGTCATTGTCGCCGTCCTCGGTCTCCTCACCATCTACGGCCGCAGCGGCCTCCTGAACGCGGCGCTACAGGCGGTAGGCATCGCGCCAATCTCCATCTACGGCTTGTGGGGCGTTGTCCTCGCCCATGTCTTCTTCAATCTCCCCCTCGCCACCCGCATCCTGCTCAACGGCTGGCACGCCATCCCTGCCGAGCGCTTCCGCCTGGCAGAGACACTCAATCTGCCCTCCCTCTTCCGCCACATCGAACTTCCCATGCTGCGCGCCACCCTCCCGGGAGCCGCCCTGTCGATCTTTCTCGTCTGCCTGACCTCCTTCGTCGTGGCCCTGACGCTGGGCGGAGGCCCCAAGGCCACGACCCTGGAACTCGCGATTTATCAAGCCCTTAGGTTCGATTTCGACCCCGGAAAAGCCGCCCTCCTCGCCGCCATTCAGTTCGCCATCTGCACCGCCGCCGTCACCCTTTCCGCTCGCTTCACCCTGCCGTCGGCCCTTGGCGCAGGCCTTGACCGCAGCCTGGTCCTGCGCGCCCCCAAGGGGCGCAAGGCGCAAGATGCCATCGTAATCACAGCCGGAGCCCTCTTCCTCCTTCTGCCCCTTTTCGCCGTGCTGATCGAGGGCCTGCCTGCCCTTCCCTTCCTACCCATAGAGGTCTGGCAGGCCGCCACCCGCTCCATCTGGATGGCGCTCGCCTCCGCTGCCCTTTCGACCACCGCAGCCCTCACCCTCGCCCAAGCCACGGCCCGCAAAGGTTCACGCCTTTTGGAACTCTCTGCCATGCTTCCACTCTCGGCATCCGGCCTGGTTCTTGGCACCGGATTGTTCCTGATGGTTCGCCCCTATATCCGTCCCGAGGATGTTGCCCTGCCGGTCACCATCCTCGTCAACGCTCTGATGTCGCTGCCTTTTCTGTACCGCCTGCTCTTCCCCGAAGCCCAAGCGCTGCACGCCGCGTATGACCGCCTCGCACAAGCCATGGCCCTGACCGGCTGGCCACGCCTGCGCTACCTGACCCTGCCGCGCCTCGCCCGCCCGCTGGGCTTGGGCACCGGTCTGGCGGCGGCGCTTTCGATGGGAGACCTCGGCGTCATCGCCCTTTTCGCCGGCCAAGGCCAAGCCACCCTACCACTTGTAGTACAGCGCCTGTCAGGTGCCTACCGGATGGACGAGGCCGCTGCCGCCGCCCTGTTGCTCGTCGCCCTGTCGTTCACGCTTTTCGCCCTGTGCGACCTTGGAGGCCGCCGTGCTGCACCTTGATCATCTGACCCTGACGGTTGACGGCTTTCGCCTGTCAGCCGATTGGTCCATCGAAACCGGCACCAAGTTGGCGCTGCTCGGCGGATCGGGCGAAGGAAAATCCACGCTTCTCATGGGTTTGGCCGGATTTCTGCCGCCCACATCGGGTCGCATCCTGTGGCAGGGTCGGGACCTTGCCGCGCTGTCTCCGGCAGAACGGCCGATGGCTATTCTGTTTCAGGACCAGAACCTGTTCCCGCATCTGACGCTGGGCCAGAACCTTGGCCTCGCTCTCAATCCCCGGATGAAGCTGACCGCTGCCGACCATGCCCGCATCGCGCAGGTGCTTGATCGACTTGGTCTTTCCGGCATGCAATCGCGCAAACCGGCTGACCTGTCCGGAGGCCAGCAGGGCCGTGCCGCCCTGGGCCGGGTCTTGCTGCAAGCGCGCCCGATTCTTCTGCTGGATGAACCCTTTGCAGCCCTCGGGCCCGCGCTGAAAGCCGATCTGTTGGCTTTGGTATCGGACCTCGCTGCCGAGGCCGGGACGACCGTTGTCATGGTCACCCACGACCCCGCAGACGCCACTCGGTTTGCCGATCAGGTGGTGCTGGTGCATGACGGGGTGGCCGACACGCCGTTGGAAACCAAGGCGATCTTCGCCGACCCGCCAGCGGCTTTGCGTGCCTACCTTGGCCCTTAGCAAAAAGGCCCCGCGCGATGGCGGGGCCTTTTCAATCAACGCCTTGAAGGCTTAGTGGGCCAGCTTCTTGCCCTTGACCTTCGACCACAGGCGCTTGTTGGTCAGGTACAACAGCACCGACAGCAGACCCAGCAGAAGCACGGCCTTGAAGCCGGATTCCTTGCGGCTCATCAGCTTCGGCTCTGCCGCCCACATCAGGAAGGCGGAAACGTCCTTGGCTTCCTGCTCCAGCGTGGCAGGGGTACCGTCGGCATAGGTCACCTGATCTGCTGCGATCGCGGTGTTGGGCATCGCCATCCAGCCACCCGGGAAGGCCTTGTTTTCATAGAAGCTTACACCCGCGATATCCTTCGACTCGCCGGTAAAGCCGGTGATGATCGAGTAGATATGCTCCGGTCCGCCCATGCCCTTGAACAGCTGGTTGGTGCCCAGACCATAGGGGCCTTCGAAGCCCTTGCGCGCCTTGGCCATGACTGACAGGTCAGGGGCCTTCATCGCGTTGTTGGCCGGGAAGTGGTCCGACGGCAGCAGGGTGCGGGCCGTGCCGGTGTCCGGGTCAACGAATTGCGGGTTCGACGCCGCATCGTTGATCGGGAAGGCCTTGGCGTAAGCCTTGACCTGATCTTCCGGCAGGTTCGGTCCACCCGCATCTGCCAACTGGCCGATGCGGACAAACTTGAGCCCGTGGCAGGTCGAGCAGACCTCGGTATAGACCTGAAGGCCGCGCTGCAGCTGATGCTCGTCGAAGGTGCCGAACGGGCCTTCGAACGAGAAGGCGACATCGGTGGTCTCCGCCTCTCCGGCGGCCGAGGCGGCGCCGGTCATCAGCGTAAGTGCAGATACGGCACTGATTGCGATTTTGCGAAACATCTCAGTCAGTTCCTTTTCACTCTGCCGGGCCGGCGACGGGGTCAGCGTAGTGCGACTTGAAATCTTCCTCGATCGAGGCCGGTTGCAGCAGCGGCTTTTCAAGCACACCCAGCAGCGGCAGGATCACGAGGAAATAGGCGAACCAGTAGGTCGCGGCGATAAGGCCGACCCAGCCGGTGAAGGTGGACGGCACTTGCGAACCGCACCACATGAGCACCACGAAGTCGATGACCAGAACCGCGAACCACGCCTTGAACATCGGGCGATAGCGGCCCGAACGGACGGACGATGTGTCCAGCCACGGCGCCAGCGCCATGCACAGGATCGCCCCACCCATCGCCAACACGCCGAACAGCTTGCTGTCGACGATGCCGAAGGTGATGAAGTGGACGAACTGCACAGCCCAGACGGTGTTATCGAAGGACCGCAGGATGGCGTAGAAGGGAAGCAGGTACCATTCTGGCACGATATGCGCCGGGGTCGCCAGCGGGTTGGCCTGAATGTAGTTGTCCGGGTCGCCCAGATAGTTCGGCATGAAGCCGACGACCGCGAAGAACAGCATCAGGATGACCGACAGCGCGAACAGGTCCTTGATGACGTAGTAGGGCCAGAACGGAACCGTATCGGCCTCAACCTCGGCCTTGGACCCACGCCGGACTTCGACGCCCGTGGGGTTATTGTTGCCAGTGGTGTGGAAGGCCCAGATGTGAACCGCAACCAAGGCCGCGATCACGAAGGGCAGCAGGTAGTGCAGCGAGAAGAAGCGGTTGAGCGTGGCATTCCCGATCGAGAAGCCGCCCAGCAGCCATTCCTGCAGCGCGGTACCGACACCCGGGATCGCGCCGAACAGGCCGGTGATCACCGTGGCACCCCAGAAGCTCATCTGGCCCCACGGCAGCACGTAGCCCATGAACGCGGTGGCGATCATCAGGAAATAGATGATCATGCCGATCACCCAGGTCACTTCCCGCGGCGCCTTGTAGCTGCCGTAGTAAAGGCCCCGGAAGATGTGGCAATAGACCGAGAAGAAGAACAGCGAGGCGCCGTTGGCGTGCAGGTAGCGCAGCATCACGCCGCCGTTCACGTCGCGCATGATATGCTCAACGGACCCGAACGCGAGGTCAACGTTGGGCGTGTAGTGCATGGCCAGCACGATGCCGGTCACGATCTGCAGCGCCAGACAGAAGGTCAGGACGATGCCCCAGATCCACATCCAGTTGAGGTTCTTGGGGGTCGGAAACATCACTACGTCATACATCAGGCTGACGATCGGCAGACGGCTGTGGAGCCATGTCTGAAAGCCCGGTTTGGGCTCGTAGTGGTCGTGCGGGATACCGGCCATCTTGCTGTTCCTTACCCGAGCTTGATCGTGGTGTCGTTGGAGAAAGCGGCAATCGGCACCGGCAGGTTGCGCGGCGCGGGCCCTTTGCGGATGCGGCCGGCGGTGTCATATTGCGAGCCGTGGCAAGGGCAGAACCAGCCGCCGGTGCCTTGCTTGTCAGCCCCGCCGACACCGAATTCTCCGGCATCGCCCAACGGCACGCAGCCAAGGTGGGTGCAGACACCCATCACGACCAGCCATGCGCCATCCTTGTCCAGCGTGCGGTTCGCGTCACCGCCATCCTGACCCGGAGGCAGGTTGTCATTTTCAGCGCTGTTATCGACCAGATCAGCAGGCTTTACATCGCGGCCCGCCTTGATCTCATCTGCCGTACGGTGACGGATGAACACCGGCTTGCCACGCCACAGCACGGTCAACTGAGTGCCTTCGGCGACGCCGCTGACATCAACCTCGATCGAGGCCAGCGCGCGCACGTCGGCAGAGGGGTTCATCTGGTTGATCAACGGCCAGACCGCCGCACCAGTGGCCACAACGCCCGCTCCGGCGGTGGCGTAATACAGGAAATCCCGGCGAGATCCTGCTGTATCGTCAGCATGGGACACGAATACTTCTCCCTTCCGCTGGCCGCCTTTCGGGCAAGCCGATAAATCTATAGGGCCGCGTCCCTGACGCAGCCTTGCCGGGCGGGTTTTAGACAAGGATTGCAGAGAGGTCCAGCGGTCAAAGTCGCACAGGGTCAAGCAAAACCCGATTTCCCTGACGCTTTGCCTTGAACCTGCACAGCCCGTGCCCAATATCCGTCGGCTGTGCTGGGACCTAGGCCGGAATCGTGGCCTGCACAGAGGGACGCTGACGGAATTCCGCCTCCCATGCCGCCAAGTTCACGTGACCCGCACGCCAGTCGCGATCGCCATGTCGGAAGTCAAGATACCCCAAGGCGCAACCGAGTGCGATCTGCCCCATATCCAGCGGTCCGGCGAGATGCGCGGTCCAATCCGCCTCCAGCGCTTCAAGGGCGCGGGCAACCTTGGACCATTGCCCCTCGACCCAAGGGGCAAAGCGCAGGTCTTCCGGACGCAAGCGGGATTCGTAAACCATGAGCACAGCGGCTTCCATCATACCATCCGCCGTCGCCTCCAGCGTCAGCACGTCCCAAAGGCGGGCCTCGGGGTAAAGGCCTGCGCCGGCGCGCTGGTCAAGATAGCGGCAGATCACCCGGCTGTCATAAAGCGCCTTGCCGTCGTCAAGCAGCAGGGTCGGTATCTTGCCGAGGGGATTCTGGTCAACCGGCATGGTACCGGGTGCCGTAGGTGTTCCGGCGGCGGCGACAAGCTCGACCTCGGGCGCGAGACCCGCTTGCAGAATCAGCGCACGGACCTTGCGGGCGAAGGGCGAGGTGGGGGAGGAGTAGAGCTTCATGGGATTTGCCTTGCGAACATGGGCAGACTGCCCATCCTACCTTTTCCCACGACCACCACCAAGACAAGACGCCAAATGAAAAAGCCGCCTAGGTTTCCCTGGCGGCCCATCAACCGTGCTGAAAACGACCACTCAACCCTGACGGGCCTTGTAGCGCTTTTGCGTCTTGTTGATCACATAGACGCGGCCTTTACGGCGCACGACCTGGCAATCGCGATGACGCGTCTTCAGCGAGCGGAGCGAGTTTGCAACCTTCATGGCTGTCTCCTTCTGTTCGCGGCGCGTCCTCGCGCCATTTGAAAACCGTGCCGGTCTTGCGACCGGCGGTGAATGGTGGGCGGTACTGGGATCGAACCAGTGGCCACTACGATGTCAACGTAGTGCTCTACCGCTGAGCTAACCGCCCCCCTTGCCGCAACGTTCCAACCAACCCAAAGCAGTGAGCCGGGCGAAGCCGCGTCGGTGGGCGGTCTATAATCAGAGTCGCGGGGGTGTTCAAGGGCTTTCTCCGCGCCAGATTATGCCGCTATACCTATGACATGGAGGACCGCATGTCAGAGCTTACCGAGGGCGAATCCTTTCGCTTGATCCGCCCCCGGCGGCAGGGGACCTCTGTCATCTTTTCATCTCCGCATTCTGGCCGTGAATATCCGCCCGATTTTCTGGCGGCCAGCCAGTTGAATGCCATTGCCCTGCGGTCGTCCGAGGATGCTTTCGTCGACCGGCTGTTTGCCCGGGCCCCGCTGTTCGGTGCGCCGCTGCTCTGCGCCCGGGCCCCGCGCGCCTATATCGACTTCAACCGGGGCTGTGACGAGCTGGATTCGGCCTTGGTTGAAGACATCGCCCGCAGCGGACACAATCCGCGAATCTCCTCGGGCCTTGGGGTGATCCCCCGCGTCGTAGCCGGGGGTCGGGCGATTTACGGAGGCAAGATCACCCGGGCCGAGGCCGAGGCGCGCATCGCCCGGCATTGGCGACCTTGGCACGCCACCCTGCGCGACCTGATGACAGAAACCCACACCGCCTTTGGCGAGGCGATTCTGATCGACTGCCATTCGATGCCGCATGAAGCGATCGAAACCCATGCCCGCCCCGGCCAGCCCCTTCCCGAGGTTGTGCTGGGCGACCGCTTCGGCGCGGCCGCCTCGCGTGAGGTGGTCGAACGAATCGAGGCGATCTTTGCCGCCGCAGGGTTCCGCACCGCCCGCAATTCTCCCTTCGCCGGGGCCTATATCGCGCAGGCCTATGGCCATCCGGTGTCGCGCAAGCATGTGGTGCAGGTCGAGATCGACCGCGCCCTGTACCTGGATGAACGTCGGGTGGAGCCATTGCCCAATTTCTCGGCCTTCTGCCAAAGGATCAACCGGGTAGTGGCAGAACTGACCAAGATCGGCCAAAGCAGCCTGCCCATCGCCGCCGAATAGCCCTGCCCTACGCATGAGGAGAGGAAGATGCGTCTGTTTGCCTCGTTCGGATTTGCCCTGACCCTTGCCGCAACCACCCAGCCCGCGCGGGCAGAGGACCGTTGGGCCTCGATTCCCGCGCCACCGCCGATGCCCACGGCGGTTGCCAGTGGCACGGCCGAGGTGAACGGCATCAAAATGTATTACGCCACCTATGGCGCGGGCAATCCGGTGCTGCTGATCCAAGGCGGTCTGGGCAACGCGGATGTCTGGTCCAATCAGGTGATCGACCTTGCGAAGGATCACCTTGTCATCGTCGCCGACAGCCGGGGCCATGGGCGGTCAACCCGCACCGCAGAGCCGTTCGGCTATGACCTGATGTCGTCGGACTATCTGGCGCTGTTGGATTACCTGAAGGTGGACAAGGTCGATCTGGTGGGCTGGTCGGATGGCGGGATCATCGGGCTGGACATCGCCATGCACCACCCCGAGCGGCTGAAGCATCTGTTCGCGCAGGCCGCCAACATCACGACCGACGGGGTGGACCCGAACGTGATGAACGACAAGGTCTTTGGCGACTACATCACATGGATGGGTCAGGACTATGCCAAGCTTTCGCCAACGCCGGACCAGTACGACGCCTTCGTCACGCAGATTTCCGAAATGTGGGCGAGCCAGCCGAACTGGACCGACGCCGAGGTTTCAGCCATCACCGTGCCCACGGTCGTGGCGGCGGGTGACCACGACCAAGCCATCCTGCGCGCCCATACCGAGAAGATTGCCAGCCTGATCAAGGGATCAAAACTGGAGATCCTGCCCGAGACCAGCCATTTCGCCATGATGCAGGACCCTGCCGGGTATAATGCTGCCGTGCGGGCGCTGATCGACAACTGACGCAAGCGGGGGTTTTCCACCCCCGCACCCCCGGAGGATATTTGCACCTGAATGAAGGGGGCGTCAGGCGAAGCTTTTGATCGTCGCAATCGCCCCGTCGAGCGCCTT
>CANBRQ010000021.1 GCA_947371955.1 Paracoccaceae bacterium
ATAAGCACCCTCGAACGGTTGCGCAGCGCCGGGCTTGGATTTCAGGAAACAGGAATTCTTCTGGGTATTGAAGGTGATCGCTTCGCATTTCTTGTTGGTCAGGCAGGCCGTCTCGCAGGCGTTAAGCGTCGAGTCGAAGATCGACGACAGATCACCGCCCGGCAGGTCGGTATTATCCGCCAGACTGAGCCGCTTGGACGGAACAAGATCATCGGCGGCAGCCGAGACCCCCGACAAGAACAGACCCAGCAAGACGACAGCCACGGACCGCAACGCAAAGCCACGCATCGAAATTCCCCCGCCCAAAGATGAAGCAGTCATGCCATGACCCGCCCCGGTTCGGCAAGGAATTAACCCTACATCGTTAAGGGCGCGTTCACATCGATGCGGCAAGTTGTCTGCAGCCAAGGATGTGAATCAGGGATCGGGCGGACCGGACAGGAATGGAAATCGTGGAACGTCTGGCCAGAGAACGGCGCGCAAGACTGGCTGCCGAGCGTTTGCTGGAGCAGAAAAGCCGGGAACTCTTTGCGGCGAATGAGAAGTTGGGGATGCATGCGCGTTCCCTGTCGGATCAGATCGTCGAACAGCGTGTCGTGGCCCGCAATGCGGTGTCCGAAGCGCAGATGCTCAAGGGTCAGCAGTCCCGTTTCATCGAGGATCTGGACCGCGCCCATACCCATGCCGTCATGGCGGAACGCCGTCTGTGGGATTCGATCAACACCATCAACGATGGGTTTGCCGTCTATGATTCGGACCTGAAGCTGGTCGCCGCCAACAGCGCCTTCCTGCGCCCGCTGGAAGGCCTGCCCGTGGCCCCCGGCATCGGATACGCCGACATCATGCGCCTTCTGGCCGAAGGGGGCCGGACCGAACTTTCAGGCCTTTCGGCTGAGGATTTCGTGTCCGACATGGTGGCGCGGCTAGATGCCGATCCGATCGAGCCTGTGACGTTGCAAATGACCAACGGGCTGTGGATCAAGCTTGTGAACCGCCGGGCCCGCGATGGCGATCTTGTCTCGCTGGCCGTCAACATCACCGAACAAATGCGCATCTGGGCGGCCATTGAGGCTATCCCCGATGGCTTCGTACTTTTTGACAGGGAGGATCGGCTTTTGACCTGCAACCAACGGTATCGCGACATCTATGCCGTGTCGGCCCCCGCCATGAAACCCGGGGCGAAGTTCGAAGACATCCTGCGCTTTGGGCTGGACCGCGGCCAGCACACCGACGCTGTGGGCCGCGAGGAGGCCTGGCTGGCCGAACGCATGGCCCAGCACCGCCGCGCCGATGGCGTCGCCGAACAGCAGTTGTCGGACGGACGCTGGATCAGGTCGCAGGACCATGCCACACCGGATGGCGGTAGGGTCGGTCTGCGCATCGACATCACCGAACAGAAGGAATCCGAGGCCGCCCTGCTCGCGGCACGCGAGGCGGCAGAGGCGGCGAACCGGGCGAAATCGGCTTTCCTCGCCAACATGTCCCATGAAATCCGCACGCCGATGAATGGTGTGGTGGGGATGGCGGAACTGCTGTGTGACACGTCCCTGTCGCCCGAACAGCGCCTGTTTGCCGAAACCATCAAATCCTCAGGCGAAGCTTTGCTGGTCATCATCAACGACATTCTGGATTATTCCAAGATCGAGGCGGAAAGGCTGACGCTGTATCCCGAACCCTTCGATCTGGAGCGCACGATCCACGAGGTGGCCATGCTGTTGCAGCCCAAGGCGCGCGCCAAGGGGCTGGATCTGATGATCGACTTCGACATGTTCCTGCCCACCCGATTTGTCGGCGATCCTGGTCGCCTCAGGCAGGTGCTGACCAACCTTGTCGGCAACGCAGTCAAGTTCACCGACAAGGGGCATGTGCTGATCCGCGTCGTCGGTCTTGAAACCGAACCGGGCGAACAGCAGTTGCACGTCACCGTCGAAGACACCGGCATCGGCATCGCGCCCGAACACCTTGATCACATCTTTGGCGAATTCAATCAGGTCGAAACCGAATCGAACCGCAAGTTCGAGGGCACCGGTTTGGGTCTGGCGATCACCCAGCGCCTGATCGACAGGATGGAGGGTGCCGTATGGGTCGACAGCGAACCAGGTAAAGGCTCCTGCTTCGGCTTCCGTGTCACGCTGCCGGTGGCCGAAGATGCCATCGTCCCTGACCTGCCGATCTCGCTGCACCGGGTTCTGGTCGTCGATGACCTCTTCATCAACCGCACCATTCTGGAGCGCCAGTTGCAGCCCTGCGGGGTTCAGGTGACGCTCTGCCGCTCTGGCGCCGAAGCGCTGGAGGTTCTGGGACGCGACGCTGCCTTTGACGCCATCCTGACCGACCACTGCATGCCCGAGATGGACGGGCTGACACTCGCCTCCCGCATCCGGGCGCTGGCTCTGGCGATGCCGATCGTACTGTTGTCCTCCAATCCCGCGCAGGCGCGCGGGTTTGAGGGATCAGAGCATCTGACGGCCATCCTGCAAAAGCCGATCCTCCGATCCGATCTTTACCGCCGCCTGAAGGAGATCGGCGATATTCCCGAAGCGCAAGAGGTATCAATCCCCCCGCCGCTTGAAATTAGCCGCACAATGCGCATCCTGACGGCCGAGGACAACAGGACCAATCAACTGGTGTTTCAAAAGATGGTCAAGGACGCAGACATCGACCTCGTCTTTGCCAACAATGGGCGTGAGGCCGTGGAGATGTTCCAAAGCTACAAGCCCGACCTGATCTTCATGGACATCTCGATGCCGGAAATGGACGGCCGCGACGCTGCCCGCGCCATTCGCGCGCTGGAGGCGGGAAAATCCCATCTGCCCATCGTCGCCCTGACCGCCCATGCCATGGATGGCGACGCCGATGATATCCTCGCGGCCGGGATCGACCGCTACATGACCAAACCCTTGCGCAAGGCAGCCATATTCTCGGTCATCGCCGAATTCTGCCCGGCCGAAGCCCGCCCCATCTCGGTTGCGGAGCCACAGGTGATGACGGGCACCTGACGCGCCGTAGGATGGGCAATATTGCCCATCCTACCTGAGACTGCCGCCGGCACCCCTCTCAGGCGTCGCGAAGAACGGCCAGGAAGGCCGAGCCGAAGCGTTCCACCTTCTGCTCGCCCATGCCCTGCACATCCGCCATTTCCGAAAGGCTGGCAGGCCGACGTTCGGCCAGTTGCCGCAGGGTCGAATGGGTGCAGGATAGATACTTGCCGGTGCCATCTTCGCCCCGGGCCAAGGCGAGTTGCGCCTCGGCCAGACGGTCGAAGATCGGTCCCGCGTCGGTGCCCGACAGCTTGCGTCGTGCCGGATGCACGGTTTCTGCCGAATGGCCCAGAATGACCTCCAGAAACGCCTTGCCATAGCTTTCCAGCTTGCGCGCGCCGATGCCGTTGATGCCGATCATCTCATCCAGCGTCGTGGGCCGCTTTTCCGCCATCTCGATCAGGGTCTTGTCGGGGAAGACGACATAGGCCGGCACGCCCTGCGCCTCGGCCAGATTGCGGCGCTTCGCCTTCAGCGCGGTCAGCAGCGCCACATCCTCTTCATCCACCTGCACGCGGGCGGTGTTGCGTTCGGACTTGTCCGCCTTGTCGATGGTATCGGCCCGCAGGGTGATGCTTTCCTCACCCTTCAGGATCGGCACCGCCGCATCGGTGATCCGCAAGGCGCCAAAACGCTCTGGATCAGGCCGCACCAGATCACGCCCCATCATCTGGCGAAACACCGCAGCCCAAGCCGGTTTGGACAAGTCCCGGCCCACGGCGAAGGTCGGCAACTTGTCATGCCCGCGCTCCAGCACCTTGGGCGTCGCCGTTCCAGTCAGGATATCAATCAGATGGCCTGCGCCGAAATACTCTCCGGTCCGCAGCACTGCCGACAGCGCCTTGCGCACCGCCTCGGTCGCGTCAAACAGCTTGGCGGGGCGCTGGCAGAGGTCGCAATTGCCGCAGGGCTCCGAGCTTTCGCCGAAATAGGTCAGCAAGACCTGACGGCGGCACAGCATTGCCTCTGCCAGCCCCAACAAGGCGTTCAACCGCCCATGATCGGCCTGCTTGCGTTCTCCGGGGGCAGCACCCTCGTCGATCTGGCTACGACGCAGGCGGATGTCATCGGGGCCATACAGCGTCAGTGTATCTGCGGGCGCCCCATCGCGGCCCGCGCGTCCGATTTCCTGATAATAACCCTCGATCGACTTCGGCAGATCGGCGTGGGCGACCCAGCGGATGTCTGGCTTGTCGATCCCCATGCCAAAGGCCACCGTCGCCACCACGATCAGCCCATCCTCCTGCTGAAAGCGCAATTCCGCCTGACGCCGCTGCTCGGCCTCCATGCCGGCGTGATAGTGCAGCACCAAATGCCCCGCCTCACGCAAGGCCTGCGCCAGAACCTCGGTTTTGGCGCGACTTCCGCAATAGATGATCCCGGACTGCCCCTTCCGCGCTGCCGCATAGCGCAGGATTTGCTCGCGGGGAGAGTCCTTGACAGCAAAAGCCAGCCGGATGTTCGGCCTGTCAAACCCGCGCAGGAACGACACAGGCGGCACGCCGTCGAACAGCCGTGTGACGATTTCCGCCCTAGTTTCAGCGTCTGCCGTGGCGGTAAAGGCGGCCAAAGGCACGCCCAAAGACTGCCGCAGCGCACCAATCCGCAGGTAGTCGGGGCGGAAATCGTGGCCCCACTGGCTGACGCAATGCGCCTCGTCCACCGCGATCAGGGACACGCCGATCCGCCGGAGCATCGGCACCGTCGCCGCAGCAGCCAACCGCTCGGGGGCCAGATACAACAGCTTCAGCCGCCCCTCATCCAGCGCCTGAAACACGCCTTCCGTCTCTTCCTCGGTATTGCCAGAGGTCAGCGCCCCCGCCTCGACCCCCGCTGCCTTCAGCGCCCTGACCTGATCGCGCATCAGCGCGATCAGCGGGGAAATCACCACCGTCACCCCGTCACGACAGAGCGCAGGCAGTTGAAAGCACAGCGACTTGCCGCCCCCCGTCGGCATGATGGCCAAGGTGTTCTTGCCCGCGATCACCGCCTGGACAATCTCTTCCTGACCCGGACGGAATCCGGCGAAACCCCACACCTGGTGAAGCAGAACCTCTGGCGAGCTCATAGGATCAATGCTGTACACATCGGCAGTCTGCCGCCTTTGTGGTAAACGAAAAGTTAAAACGCGTACATGTTGTTGCGGATCACGACTTCCAGCGCATAGACCGCGAACAGCAGCACCAGCGGTGCAAAGTCGATGCCGCTTGTCGCGGGAATCACCTTGCGAATACGGGAATAGATCGGCTCCAGCGTGCGGTTCAGCGCGTACCAGATCTGGCCCACCAGGGGCTGCCGCAGGTTCAGGACCTGAAAGTTGATCAGCCAGGACATGATGACCTGAACAAGCACGATCCAGCGGATGATCTGGACAGCGAAAAGGATGATTTGCAGAAGCGAGGTCATGGGCCAGCCTTTCGATTGCGCACATCAGGTAGCGTGCATGGGGCCCAAGTGCAATCTATCCTGTGGCGCTTGCTTAATTCCGCCGACTGAGGCTTGATCGCGGAAAAACGGGGGCAGGCATGGCAAGCAAACGCATATGGGGCTGGTATTTCTTTGATTGGGCCAGCCAACCCTACTCGACCCTGCTGCTGACCTTCACCTTCGGCCCCTACTTTTCCGAGGTCGCCAGTGCCAAATTCTTGGGCGCCGGAATGGACCAGACCGCCGCCAACGCCGCAGCGCAGGCCTATTGGACGACGGGGCAGACCCTGTCCGGCATCCTGATCGCCTGCCTTGCGCCAATCCTTGGCGCCATCGCAGACGGGTCGGGCCGCCGGATGCCATGGATCTGGGGGTTTTCGGCGCTTTACGTGATCGGTTCCACCGCCCTCTGGACGCTGACCCCGGTGCAGCCCGACCTCTTCATGGCGATGGTCTGGTTTGGCCTTGGCCTGATCGGGATGGAGTTTGCCACCATCTTCACCAATTCCCTGATGCCAGACCTGACGGGCGACGCGGATATGGGAAAGGTCTCCGGCTCCGGCTCGGCTTGGGGATACCTCGGCGGGATCGTGTCGCTGATCCTGATGCTGTTGTTCTTCAACGAGAACAGCGCCACCGGCCACACCCTGATCGGCATCCCACCGATCTTCGGCCTTGATGCGGCTGCGCGAGAGGGCACCCGTTTTGTTGGCCCCTTCACCGCGATCTGGTATGTGGTGTTCATGGTGCCGTTCTTCCTGTGGGTGCATGAAAGCGGCCGCAAAGTCCCGGTGAAACTCGGCCAGTCGCTGAAAAGCCTCTGGGACCTGATCAAATCCCTGAAAAAGCGCCAAAGCCTTGGCGCGCATCTCCTTTCCTCGATGCTGTACCGCGACGCCTTGAACGCGCTGTACGGGATCGGCGGCATCTATGCCTCGGGCGTCTTGGGGTGGAGCATCACGCAGATCGGCATCTTCGGCATCATCGCAGCGATTTCAGCGGCGGTGTTCACCTGGGCGGGCGGGCTGATGGACTCGGCCAAGGGGCCAAAGCCGGTGATCGTGCTGTCGATGTGGGTGCTGATCCTTGTCTGTCTGGTGGTGGCCGGCATGTCGCGCGACAGCTTCTTCGGTGTTCCGTTGGCCCAAGGCTCCAGCCTGCCCGACATCATCTTCTACATCTGCGGCTGCGGCATCGGTGCTGCGGGTGGCTCCCTTCAGGCGGCCAGTCGCACCATGATGGTCTTCCACACCACGCCTGACCGCGCCACCGAGTCCTTCGGGCTTTACGCCCTGTCCGGCAAGGCCACGACCTATCTTGGCACGATGGGCATCGCGGTCTTCACCTATGCCACCGCGTCGTCCCGGCTTGGGATCGCGATACCGTTGATTGCGCTGTTCATCTTGGGAATGATAACTCTGCGCTGGGTCAAACCGATGGGAGAACGTGAATGAAGCGTCTGTTGCTTGTGCTTTTGCTGGCCCTGACCCCTCCCGCCCATGCCGAGCAACTTGCGGCCAAGCTGTTCGCCAGCAAGACTCAGCCCACCACCGGCCAAGCCAGCCCAATCGGGACCTATGCGCGCGGCTGTGCTGCGGGCAATGTCGAACTGCCGGAAACCGGGCCGACTTGGCAAGCCATGCGCCTGTCGCGCGACCGCAACTGGGGCAACCCGGTGCTGGTCAGCTATCTGGAAGACCTCTCGCAGCAGGTCACGGCCTTCGGCTGGAAGGGCCTCTACATCGGCGATATGGGCAACCCGCGCGGTGGCCCGATGATCTCGGGCCATGCCAGCCATCAGATGGGGCTGGACGCCGATGTCTGGTTCCTGCCGCCCGCCCGCCTGGACCTGACGGTCAAGCAGCGTGAGAAGATCTCCTCCATCGCCATCCGCACCCCCGACCAGCTTTCGGTGAACGAAAACTACAACGACAGCTACCGCGAGGTTTTGAAGGCAGCCGCCTCGGACCCGCGCGTCGACCGCATCTTCGTCGCCGCCGCCATCAAGCTGGAGTTCTGCAAGACCGCGACCGCCGCCGATGCCAAATGGCTGCAACACATCCGCCCCGAAGCCAACCACGAGGACCATTTCCACGTCCGCCTGAAATGCCCGCTCGGCTCGCCGCTGTGCCAGACGCAGAAGCCAACCGTCTCAGACCTGTCAAAAGGCGGCAGCGGATGTGACGAGACTCTGGCCTATTGGGTGTCAGACGCATATTTGCATCCCAAGCCGGTCAAGAACCCCGGTCCGAAACCGCCACACAAGAAGGGGCCGCGGGAATTCACCATGGCCGATCTGCCCGCACAATGCTCCGCCGTACTCTCAGCAGACTGACCCTTCTGCTGGTATTGGCCGGATTGCGCAGCACGGCCGGGCCGGTGCCCGCGACCGGCTTTCTGCAGGACATCCCCTTCACCGGCCACGGCCGCCTGTTCGGCGGCTTTTCCGCCCTGCACCTGTCACCAGATGGCCTGAGCTTCGTCGCAGTTTCCGACCACGGCGCTTTCGTCACGGGCACATTCGAACGCGATGCCTCAGGCCGGATCATGTCGATCTCCACCGGTGAGGTAACACCGCTGCTGAGCCGCGATGGCAAACCTTTGCGCCCCGGCCGGACTGACTCCGAGGGGCTGGCGATCGCACCGGACGGCACGACCTATATCTCCTTCGAAGGTCCGGCGCGGGTGCTGCAATATCAAGTCTTGGGTGGCGCTGCAAAAGCCCTGCCGTCGCACAACGACTTTGCCGAAATGGAGCCCAACACCTCGCTCGAATCCCTCGCAATCGACGCAGGTGGCACGCTTTACACCTTGCCCGAGACATCGGGCCTGACCAATCGGCCCTTTCCCGTCTACCGGTTTGCCCATGGCGCATGGACCCAGCCATTCACCATCCCCCGGCGCGGATCCTTTCTGGTGTCTGACGCCGCCATCGGCCCCGACGGCCGCTTCTACATTCTGGAGCGGGATTTTCTGGGCTTTGCTGGCTTTGCCACCCGCCTGCGCCGGTTCGAACTGACGGCAAAGGGTGCCACAAATGAAGCCACCCTGCTGCAGACGGAACCGGGCACCTTCGACAACCTGGAAGGCCTGTCGGTCTGGCGCGACGCCAAGGGCCTGCGCGCCACCATGTTGACCGATGACAACTACTTTCCGTTCCTGCGCAGCCAGATCGTCGAGTACCGTCTGCCCAATTGACAGGCAGTTCGCACGGGGCTACACGCCCCCGTCCTCATGGGGAGGGCCAAGTCTCCGCGACCTTGTAAAAAACGGAACGCAAAATGAAAAACCTTCTTCCGGGCATCCTTGCCATGGCGGTCATCGTCGTGGCCTCCAACATCCTCGTCCAGCATCCGATGGGCGCTTACCTGACCTATGGCGCGCTGACCTATCCGCTCAGCTTTCTGGTCAATGACATAACCAACCGCCTGTCAGGCGTGCGCGCGGCCCGCACCGTGGTGCTGGCAGGCTTTGTCGCGGGCCTGATCTGCTCGGTCATCGGCACACAAATCTACAATGATTTCGGGCCCTTGGTAACCCTGCGCGTGGCTCTGGGCTCTGCCACAGCCTTCCTCGTCGGCCAGTTGCTGGACGTCACAATCTTCGACCGCCTGCGCCGGGCCGAATGGTGGCGTGCCCCCCTGATCTCTACCCTCATGGGCTCCACCATCGACAGCGTGATCTTCTTCACCATCGCTTTTGCAGCATCCCTGACCTTCCTTGAGCCCTGGAATGACGTCTCCTGGGCCGCCGCCCCCGGCCCGCTTCTGGGCCTTGGACCGCAGGTTCCGTTCTGGATTTCGCTGGCCCTCGCCGACTGGTGCGTAAAATTTGGGATCGCTTTGTTCGGCCTGCTGCCGTTCCGTTTGATTATTGCAAGAATGACCACACGGGTAGCGTAAAAGGTTTTGACAAACACAAAATCTGTGGCACCCTCTCCTTATCGGCAACAATTTCGAAAGGAGGTGATCCAGTGTCTAGAGTGATATTGGAGAGTGGTGTCGGGACAGCTGGAGGGCTCGTTTTCTAGGGGCAACCCCCTTAAAGACGGCCAAAGGTTGGATGGATGCCCTAACTGGCCCATCTCCTTGGAACTCGGGAAGGGTCGCTGGCGAAGCGGCCCTTTCTCATTTAAATCAACAGCATGCTGCACATCACCGACGCCATCCAAATCGCTGACTGGGAACTGTCAGAGCAATTCGTCCGCGCCTCTGGCCCGGGCGGGCAGAACGTCAACAAAGTCTCCACAGCCGTCGAACTGCGGTTTGAGGCGGAGCGGTCGCCCAACCTGACCCCTTCCGTCAAAGCACGCCTGAAACGCCTCGCCGGGCGGCGCTGGACGAACGAGGGCGCCATTGTGATACAGGCCGAGGAAACCCGCAGTCAGGCGCAAAACCGCGAACTCGCCCGCGAAAGGCTGGTCGCGATGATCCGCGAGGCGCTGATCCCGCCGAAGCGCCGGTTGGCGACCAAGCCGACCTACGGCAGCATCAAGCGGCGGCTGGTGGCCAAGAAGGTCCGCAGCGATGTGAAATCAAACCGCCAGACGCCCGAGGACGAGGATTAGACCACCAGATCCATCGGCTGCTGCACGCCGACGCCGAACACCCGCTTGTAGCGTTCAATCTGATCCGCCGGCCCCAAAGCCTTGTTCGGATTGTCGGAAAGCTTCACCGTCGGATGCCCATCCGCCGACACCGCCTTGCAGACCAGCGAGAACGGCGCCAGCGCATCACCGGCCACCAAACCACTGAAATCATTGGTCAGCATCGTGCCCCAGCCAAACGAGACCTTGACCCGTCCGAAGAACTGCCTGTGCAACTCCTCGATCTTGGCCACATCCAGCCCGTCCGAGAAAATCACCAGTTTCTGCCGAGGGTCCTCGCCCCGGTCCTGCCACCAGCGGATCGCCACCTCCGCCGCATGGGCCGGATCGCCGCTGTCGACCCGGATGCCGGTCCACGAGGCCAACCAGTCCGGCGCCTTCTTCAGGAAGCCTTCGGTGCCGTAGGTATCCGGCAGGATGATCCGCAGGTTGCCGTCGTGCTCCTCCTGCCAATCGGCCAGCACTTGATAAGGCGAGCGCGCCAGTTCCGCATCCGTCCGCGCCAGTGCGGCGTAAACCATCGGCAGTTCATGCGCATTGGTGCCGATCGCCTCGATATCCCGCCGTTGGGCGATCAGACAGTTCGAGGTGCCGATAAAGCTCTTCTCCAGCCCCTCCATCATCGCCTGCACGGACCAGTCCTGCCACAGGAAGGAATGCCGCCGCCGCGTGCCGAAATCGGCGATCTTCAGGCCTTCGATCGTCTTCAGCCGGGTGATCTTTTCCCACAGCTTGGTCATCGCGCGGGCGTAAAGCACCTCAAGCTCAAACCGCCCCAAACGCTGCAAAACCGCCCGGCCCCGCAGTTCCATCAGCACGGCCAGCGCGGGAATCTCCCATAGCATCACCTCATGCCAGCGGCCCTCGAAGGTCAGTTCATACTGGCCGTCGCGCTTTTCCAGATGATAGGGCGGCAAGCGCATGCCCTCGAACCACTCCATGAAATCGGGGCGGAACATCTGGCGTTTACCGTAGAACATGTTGCCGCGCAGCCAGGTGCTTTCACCCCGGCTCAGCGACAAGGACCGGACATGATCCAGCTGTTCGCGCAGCTCACCCTCATCGACCAGATCGGCCAGCCGGATATGATGACTGCGGTTCAGCAGGCTGAATTCGACATGGGTGTCCGGCCTGTTTCGGAAAATTGACTGGCACATCAAAAGCTTGTAAAAGTCGGTGTCGATCAGCGACCGCACGATCGGGTCGATTTTCCAGCGGTGATTCCACACCCGTGTCGCAAGATCAACCATGATGAGGCTCCTTCCGGGGGCGACTATGGCAGCAAGCCGGGCGGAAGGTCAAAGGCCCATCGCACGCTTCAGCCCGGTATCCGGCGGAAAATACGCCTCTATTTCCGCCAGAAGGTCGCGGCGCGACAGGGGTTTGACCATAAAACCGTCCAGGCCAGCCGCGCGACAGGCCGCCCTGTCCTCGCCAAAGGCATTGGCCGTCAGCGCGACAATCGGGCAGCGCGGCCATCCACGCGCTTCTTCAAACGCCCGGATGTCACGCGTGGCCTGCAAGCCATCTTTGACCGGCATCGAGACATCCATCAGCACCATGTCTGGCGGATGCCCCTGATACATCTGAAACGCCTCCTCGCCATTTTCCGCCTCGACCAATTCCGCGACGTGGCTGCCCAGCATCTTGCGCAGGATCATCATGTTGGTCCGGTTGTCCTCGGCCACCATGATGCGCAGGCCGGGGCGCAGCGTGGCCAGCGGGCGCACCCGGGGCACATCCGCCGCCGCCCGTGCCTGCGGCATGACAACCTTCAGCTCAAAGACCGAGCCGTGGCCAACCTCGGATCGCACCGAAATCCCGCCGCCCATCTGTTCGGCCAGCATCGAGCAGATCGTCAGCCCCAGCCCTGTACCGCCAAACTGCCGGGCAATCCCGTTGTCGGCCTGGCTGAAGCTGTCGAAAATCCGGCTGATCCGGTCGGGCGCTATGCCAATGCCGGTGTCGGCCACGTCAATCTCCAGCACATCGCCGCGCAAAGGCCGCACCGTCACCATCACCGACCCTTCCCGCGTGAATTTCACCGCGTTGCCGACAAGGTTCAGCAGGATCTGCCGCAACTTGCCCTCATCCCCCAGAACGGACACCTCCGGGGGCAGGACAAGCCGCAACTCCAGCCCCTTTTTTGCCGCAACAGGCTCCAGAATGCGCATGACGCCTTCCACCGAACCGGTCAGCGAGAAGACCCGTGCCTCCAGAGTGGACTTGCCCGATTGCAGCTTGGCCAGATCAAGGATATCATTGATGATGTCCAACAGCAGCCGACCGGAATCCAGTATCGTCTCGACATAGTCGCGCTGCACCTTCGACAGCCGGGTTTCCGAGAGCAGTTCCGCCACCCCGATCACCCCATTCATCGGGGTCCGGATTTCATGGCTCATGTTGGCCAGAAAGCGCGATTTCGACTGGCCCGCCTCCTCGGCCGCAGCACGGGCGCGGGCGAGTTCCGCCTCGCGCTGTTTCGCTTCGCCAATCTCGCGCTCTACCGCGATCCAAAGCTGCAACTGGCCCGCGTCATCCATGATCGGCGTGATCGAGGTTTCCATCCAGAACGCCCGCCCACCTTTGCCAAGGTTCAGCACCTCTGCCCGCACCGGGCGCTTGCCCTCACGCGCAGCGGCCAGCCGGGCGATCGTCTCGGGATCCGTCCCGGGGGCGTTCAGGATATCGGCCGGATAGCGCCCTACGGCTTCCTGGAAAGCATAACCGGTGATCCGCGAAAACGCCTCGTTCACCCATTCGATCCGGCCATCGGGGGCCGAGATGATGATGCTGTCCTTGGCATATTTCGCAACCAGAGCAAGGCGTTGGCTGTCGCGGGCAGACCTTGCCAACTCCCCCTGCGCCAGTTCCTGTTCGTGCTGGTGCTTGAGCAAGGCATACTCGTTGCGGCGGCGGTGCAGATGGTTCCGCTCCACCATGTCGATGAACAGGATCGAGATATAGGCCAGAAGCCCGAAGGCCGCCGCAAAGAACCCGTACTCCGGCGAGGTGGCAAGTTCCACGCGCTGCAGGTCCTGCGCCATCATGGCAAAACCGGTCAGGGCAAAGATCGCCAGCCGCAGATCGGCCACCGGGCGCAGATGCGGGCGTGCAAGACCGGCGTTGATGACCGCCGAAATCAGGAAGGCCGCCGCGAAGAACCGAACCTCATGCAGTTCAATCCCGCGCCAGCAGAGCGTCACGCATCCTGCAATCGTCGCCGCCTGCACTCCGGCCGAGATCAGCGCGATGCGGCGTGGCCAAGGCCCGGCCTCTCCGGCTTCCAGCCGGTGGATGACGGATTTCAGGCAGGCGATATCGACAGCCTCCCCCGTCAGGGCCAGAACAGCCAGCAACAGCCCCAACCGGCCCGAGTCCAGAAGCGCAACCGTCGCAGACCCGAACAGAGTCAGCTTCTGGCGCAGCCAGAAGCTGCGGATGCGGCCCCTGGCATAGTGCAAAAGCTGGCCAGTCGGGCTGATCCGCTCTTCAAAATGCGCGAGGTCGATCAGCGCAACCGTTCGCGTTTCGGCCATGGCTTTCCTTTCCCGATCCTTGGGCAAAGCCTAGGACCTCAAGGTTAAGGAAGGCTGAATTCAATCCTGCAAATGAACGCCCGCCGCCTGCATCGCCGCCTGCTGCGCCGCCAGCGATCCGTCCAGATCAATCGCCCGGCAAGCGCCCTGCAAAACGGTCACGTCAAAGCCTTTTGCGGAATCCAGCGCCGAAAAGGCCACGCAATAATCCGTGGCCAACCCGACAAGCGTCAGCTTGGAGATCCCGCGCGCCCGCAGATAGCCCTCCAGTCCTGTTGGCGTGACGCGGTCATTTTCGAACAGGGCAGAATAGCTGTCGATCGCCGCCCGAAACCCCTTGCGGATCACCAGATGCGCCGGATCGGTGCGCAGATCGGCGTGAAATTCCGCCCCTTTGGTGCCCTGCACGCAATGCACCGGCCACAGGGTTTGCGGGCCATAGGGCATCTGCATCGTTGAAAACGCCTGCGCCCCGGGATGGTTGGCGGCAAACGAAGAGTGATCCGCCGGGTGCCAATCCTGCGTCAGCACGACGGTCTGAAACTCCTTCATCAACGCGTTGATGCGGGGGATGATCAGATCCCCCTCCGCCACAGCCAGAGCACCACCGGGGCAGAAGTCATTCTGCACGTCGATCACGATCAGGGCTTCATCTGATGGCCGCATGGCTTCCTCACTTTTGTCGAAGGCTAGGCACAGCGTCGCAGTCGGTCAAGCGGGGCTTGAGTTCAAGGCCCGATGCGCCTAATTCCGCGCCATGTTCACCGTCGCCGCCCTGTACCACTTCACCCCCTTCGCGGACCCGCAAGGCCTGCGTGGCCCGCTGTTTGACCTTTGCGAAGCACAATCCATCAAGGGCACGCTTCTGCTTGCAGGCGAGGGCATCAACGGCACGGTCGCAGGCCCTGCCGAGGGGATTGCTGCACTGCTGTCCTATATCCGCGCCCTTCCCGGCTGTGACAGCCTCGTCTGGAAGGAAAGCCACGCCGAAACCATGCCCTTCGTCCGCCTGAAGGTCCGCGTCAAACGCGAGATCGTCACGCTGGGGGTGGAGGGTATCGACCCGCTCGCCCGCGTCGGCCGCCACGTGCCGCCGCAGGACTGGAACGCGCTGATCTCTTCCCCCGATGTGGCGGTCATCGACACGCGCAATGCCTATGAAATCTCGATTGGCACGTTTCGGGGCGCGATCGACCCCGGCACCTCGACCTTCCGGGAATTTCCGGCATGGTGGCAGTCCAACCGCGACAAATTCGAAGGCAAACGCATCGCCATGTTCTGCACCGGTGGCATCAGGTGCGAGAAATCCACCAACTACCTCCTCGGCCAGGGCGTGCCAGAGGTGTTTCACCTGCAAGGCGGCGTGTTGAAGTATCTGGAAGACGTCGCCGAAGACAAAAGCCTGTGGCAGGGCGAGTGTTTCGTCTTCGACCACCGCGTTGCCGTGGGGCATGGGCTGAAGCAAGGCACCTCGCAGATGTGCCGGGCCTGCGGTCATCCGCACGCGGAAGGAATGGAGTGCCCCGAATGCGGGCCGCATCAGATTTTAGCCATCACAAATTAGCATTTGACCCTGCCGCAGGTTAGGGCGATTTTGCCCGCCTTCCCTGGCAGGTGCGCGATGACAAAACCCTCCGTTTTCACTCCGGTTCTCATCGCGGGCGGCGCGGTGCTGATGCTGTCCTTCGCCCTGCGCGCCAGCTTCGGCGTGTTCCAAATCCCGATCGCGTCAGAGTTCGGCTGGCCAAGGTCGGATTTTTCGATGGCCATCGCCATCCAGAACCTCGCTTGGGGTATCGGCCAGCCCGTGTTCGGCGCCATGGCCGAACGCTTCGGTGACCGCAAGGCGATCATCCTCGGCGCGTTGCTTTATGCGCTGGGGCTGCTGCTGTCAGGCTTTGCCAGCACACCCGGCACCATGCAGCTTCTGGAAATCCTCGTGGGTTTTGGCATTGCCGGAACCGGCTTCGGCGTGATCCTTGCCATCGTCGGCCGCGCAACCAGCCCGGAAAACCGCTCGCTGTCCCTCGGAATCGCCACTGCGGCAGGCTCGGCCGGGCAGGTCATCGGCGCCCCTGCCGCTGAACTGTTGCTGCAGCACTACCACTGGCAGACCGTCTTCGGCATCTTCGCAGTGGCGATCCTGTTCACGCTGTTCGCCCTGCCCTTCCTGAAAGCGCAGCCGATGGCCACGAAGGCCGAGTTGAAGGAAAGCCTTGGCACCGTCCTGCTGCGCGCCTTCAAAGACCCGTCCTATGCGATGATCTTCATGGGCTTCTTTTCCTGCGGCTACCAGCTGGCCTTCATCACCGCCCACTTCCCCGCCTTCGTGACCGAACGGTGCGGAGCGATCGACCCATCCGGCATGCTGGCCGGGATCGGCATCACCACGACCTCGGCTTTGGGCGCCATCGCCATCTCGGTGATCGGCCTCTTCAACATCGGAGGCTCCTTGCTGGCGGGCTATCTCGGCAAGCGGTACTCCAAGAAATACCTTCTGGCCGGGATCTACACCGGACGCACGCTTGCTTCGATCGCCTTCATCATGATGCCGATGACGCCGACGACGGTGCTGGTCTTCTCCGCCGTCATGGGCTCGATGTGGCTGGCGACTGTGCCGCTGACCTCGGGCCTTGTCGCGCACCTGTACGGCATCCGCTACATGGGCACGCTCTACGGCTTTGTCTTCCTCAGCCACCAGTTGGGATCGTTCATGGGCGTCTGGCTGGGTGGCACGATGTATGACCTGACCGGAGATTACACCACCGTCTGGTGGATCGGCATCGCCGTCGGTGCCTTCTCGGCCCTGATCCACCTGCCGATCCGCGAACGGCCGATGGCCCTGCAACCCGTGTAATGCTTCCCAAGCCGGGGTTCCTGCGCTAACCAACGGAGAAATACCGAAGGTCCGCATGTCCCAACCCTTAGCCCCCCGCGTCATCGTGATGAACGACACTTCAAGGCGCAGCCACCACGGCTGTTCCCGGGTGATGCGGCTCTTGAACCTTGGGCTGGCGCGGCATGGCGTGCAGGTCATCCACCACAGCATGGCCCGATCTGACTGGACCCGCGAAAAGGGCTTTGCCGAGGCGCTTGGACAGGCCGACCTCATCGTGATCAACGGCGAAGGCACCCTGCACCATGGGCGCGAAGCCGGGCGGACCTTGCTGAACGTCATCCCGGCTGCAAAGGCCAAAGGCGTCCCGGTCGCCCTGATCAACGCGCTTTGGCAGGACAACCCGCCCGATTGGCTGGACCTTCTCTCCGGTGCCGCCCTGATCGCCACCCGCGATCACCGCAGCGCGGCAGAACTGTCCAAGCTCGACAACGTGCGCAGCCTGCCAGACCTGTCCTTGTCTGCCGGGACAGAACCGCAACTCGGCCCCCGCGACCGCCTGTACTTCGGCGATTCGGTCCGCTGGTCCACCCGTCGTGCTTTGGCGCTGGCAGCCAAGCGCCTGAAGGCCGACGCCCTGCTGCCCACCAAAACCCGCGCCTCATCCCTCTGGACCGGCAAACCCTTCGGCCCTTGGCTCTCTGCCGCCTACCACGGTGCTGCCCCCTTCGGCCTGCCCCCCCTGCAACTGGCGGCAACCGAGACGGATTACCTCCGCTTCCTCGGTCGCGCCCGGATGCACGTCACCGGTCGCTTCCACGGCATCTGCCTGTCCTTGGTCACGGGCACGCCGTTCCTCACCACCGGCTCCAATTCCTGGAAGATCGAGGCGCTTCTGGCTGACGCGGGCCTGCCGAAGTCCCGCGCCATAGCCGAGGAAGACCTGGCAACCCTCACCCAGTCCGACCTGAACCGCCCCTTCTCGCCGCAGGAAACCAAGGGCATCGCCGCCTTTCTGGCCGAAGCCCAACGCGAAAGCGAAATCCTCTTCAAAGACCTCGCCGCCCTCGCATGGCGAGGCCGGCCATGATGCTAAGCTTCCTCTGGGCCAAGCTGACCGGCAACGAGACGGCCCTAGAACGCCTGTCCCTGCCACCTGAGGCGCTGATGGCCGACCTGAAAGGCAGAACCATCGCCCTGATCGGCAACGCCAAAAGCCTGTCGCACGGCCATTTCGGCCCTCAGATCGACGCTGCCGACATCGTCATCCGCCTGAACGCGGCGCCGATTCCCTCAGCCACATCCCACGGCACGAAAACCGACTGGATCGCCCTCTCCACCCCGATCCCATCTGACATTCTGCAAGTCCGCAACCCTGCCCGCATCCTCTGGATGACCCGCAAGCGCAAACGGCTGCCCTATAAGCTCGCCACAAGACCCGGCTTCTACCTCAACCGCCGCTCTGACGTGATGGCACTACGAGCGAAGATCGACGGCCCGCCCACCACCGGGCTGATGATGATCGACATTCTCTCCCGCTCCGACGCCAAAAAGGTAACTCTATACGGCTTTGACTTCTTCGCCTCGCTCTCCCTCTCCGGCAGCCGCACCGCCGCGCAGGTCCCGCATGATTTCAACGCCGAGCGCAGCTTCGTAATGGCGGTTCTCGCCCACGACCCCCGGTTTTCCCTGCAAAACCCCTCCGCTTTAGCGGAATAAACCGCATATCGGCGGAGAGTCAGGCCCATCGCCCATTCGCCCCTTCCCCCCTTCGCCGTCATGCGCTAAGGCCCCCCAGTCTTGGAAGGGTCCGAGGCTTTGACGTAAAGGAGAACCCCGATGGGCTATAAGGTCGTCGTCGCGGGTGCCACGGGTAACGTGGGCCGCGAAATGCTGAACATCCTCGCCGAGCGCGAGTTCCCGGTGGACGAGATTGCCGCACTCGCGTCGCGCAAATCTCTGGGCACTGAAATCAGCTTTGGCGAGAAGACCGTCAGGACCAAGGACCTCGAAACCTTCGACTTCACCGGCTGGGACATCGCGCTGTTCGCCGTGGGGTCCGAGGCGACCAAGATCTACGCCCCCCGCGCTGCGGCAGCGGGCTGCGTCGTGATCGACAACTCCTCGCTCTATCGCTACGACCCGCAAATCCCGCTGATCGTGCCGGAAGTGAACGCAGATCAGATCTTCATGGTGAAGAACAAGAACATCATCGCCAACCCCAACTGCTCCACCGCGCAGATGGTCGTGGCCTTGAAGCCCCTGCACGACCGCGCCCGCATCAAGCGCGTTGTGGTGTCGACCTACCAATCCGTCTCCGGTGCCGGCAAGGAAGGCATTGACGAGCTCTGGAACCAGACCAAGGGCATCTATGTCCCCGGTCAGGAAGTGGCGCCCAAGAAGTTCACCAAGCAGATCGCCTTCAACGTGATCCCGCAGATCGACGTCTTCCTTGACGATGGTTCAACCAAGGAAGAATGGAAGATGGTGGCCGAGACCAAGAAGATCCTCGACCCGAAAATCAAGGTCGTGGCCACCTGCGTCCGCGTCCCAGTCTTCGTCGGCCACTCCGAATCCATCAACATCGAGTTCGATGAGCCGCTGGACTGGCAGGAAGCCCAAGATATCCTGCGCGAGGCTCCCGGCGTCCTACTGATCGACAAGCGAGAGCCCGGCGGCTACATCACACCCATCGAATGTGTGGGCGAATACGCCACCTACGTCAGCCGCGTCCGTCAGGACAGCACCATTGAAAACGGTATTTCGCTCTGGTGCGTCTCGGACAACTTGCGCAAGGGTGCAGCTCTCAACGCGGTGCAAATCGCCGAAGTGTTGGGCAACCGCGTCCTGAAGAAGGGCTAGGCGGGAACCGGCAGCGCTTCTCAACGAAGAACCGCCGCGCTCAGCGCGAACCCGCTACACTATTTCAACGGCCCCTCCCTCAAAGGCGGGGCCTTTTCTTACTTCATTCGATTCAAATTCGCCAAATCCGATTTCCGCCACCGCGCCCCCCATTTGCTCCTTTCGAAATACTCCGGAGGGGCTCGGGGAGGCTGGCCTCCCCGCCGTTGGCATGGAACGACCCTTTAGTCTTTGAGCACCGCGACGAAGGCCCCGAACAGCTTCTTCATCGCCGGCTTCTTGTAGGGAAACAGGCTTTCGCTATCCATGTCATGGACGATCATCGCGACATCCAGTTCAAAGACCAACAGCCGCCCGTCCGACAGTTCTGCGCAATCCAACCCGAAGTAATCAAGGCCCAGGCGGTCAGCGATGGCCTGCAGTGCCGAACCGTGACGCTTGGCAAAGCCCGTGTCGAAGGCCTCCATCCAGGCGGCTTCCATCGCGCGGCAGTTGGCGTTCGTCTCCATCCCGGCGTTCAGGTAATGCACCATCCAATGTGGAGAGCAGGCCATGTGGCTGGCGAAGGGCTGGCCCTTGATCAGCACCACCCTCGCCTTGGCGTGCAACCCGTCAAGCCCGCGATAGTCGACAAAAGGCGCGCAGTAGAAGTCATCCTCGGGGCTGATGGCCAGAAAGGCGGTCAGGTCGGCAGACGTCTCCACCTTGACCAGCCCCTTGCCAGCATGAGAGCCAACCGGGCGCAGAACGGAAGGGAAGTCAAAGAACCGCCCCGTCCGCGCCGACGCCATCAGCATCTGCCGCCCGATCCGGCGTGTGGCCGGGCAAAGCACGCCGGGGATATCCGCCAGCATCTCGCTGACCCGGTCGCGCGACAGCCGCGCGATCAGGCCCGGCGCGTTGTTCAGCACCCGGCCCGGATGGTCCTTCAACAAGCGCGACAGATTGCGCAGCACCCCGGCATTCTCCGGCCCCTCGCCCACCGCCATAAAGACCACGTCATGTGGCGGCAGGTTGTCCAGACTTTCCGTCTCTTCATCGACGAAATGCTGGATCAGCACCGCATCCGAGCCTGACAGCAGAAAATCAATCGGCGTGTTGGCCATGAAATCCCCCGGCGTGACCAAAGCCAGTACCCGGGGCCCGGTGCCCGCGCCATGCACCACCTCAAAGCTTTGCTGCGCCTGCGAGGCCGCGCGCTGCATCACGCGCCCCTCTTCCGCCCAAAGACCGCCCTGCGCCAGCAGCAGCGTCGACAGATCCAGCGCCGCGCCCGGATCAGCAACCCCGGCGCGACTGATCAGCCGCGCGGCCAGCGGCCCAAGATCGGCCTGTTCATAAACCTGCCGCAGGATCGCCGCCTGTCCAAGGCTTGATACGACCTGAGGTTTGAACTCCTGCGGGGATGCGTGCTGCATGGGCGCTCCTTCTGACTGCGTCCTGCAACGACTACCCCGGCAAAACTGAACGATTGGTTAGGGCCCGCATCGACACTGCCAAAAGTAGGCGTCTCTACCGACAGATGTAGATCAATTGAGCAGCATCCCGTTTAGGATGCGGCCGCGAACAGAACAAGGACGCCCCCGTGCTGAAACAAATCCTGTTGGCGATCGCTTTGATCGCCGCCCCCGTTGCCGCCTTCTCGGCATGGGAACATTGGTTCAACCCAAGCCCCACCCAAGCCGAGGTGCCCAATGCCCTTGGCGACATGACGGTCTTCAAGACCATCGTGACGGACGTGCAGGCCATCGCCGCCAAAGGCGACCTGCCCGGTGCGGCGACCCGCATCACCGATCTGGAAACTGCCTGGGATGACGGCGAAGACAAACTCCGCCCGCTGGACGAGGCGCAATGGGGCGGCGTGGATGGCAAGATCGACGCCGCGCTGAAAGCCCTGCGCGCCGCCACTCCAGATGCCGTCAAGGTGACGGGCACCCTCGCCGCTCTGCAAACCGCGCTCGACAATCCCGGCGCAGCCGTGGGCACGGGTGGCCTGCAAGTCGTCTCTGGCATCGCCGTGACCGATGCAGGCGGCCATCCGATCTCATGCGAGGTGATGCTGAAGGAACTCGCCAGCCAACTGACGCTCAAGCCCAGTGCCGAGGCCGTGGCCCTGCAGGCCAAGGCGACCGAGCGGTGCAATGCCGATGATGACCAGCACGCTGACGCCTTCTCGGCTCAGGCGCTGGCCTTGCTGCGATAGGACTGACAATGACCTATAACCGCGTCCCCAAAGTCACCGCCGACTTCTGGATCATCAAACTGCTCGCCGTCACGATGGGCGAAACCGCCGCCGACTATCTGGCGGTCAACATGGGCTTGGGCCTGACCGCAACCTCTTTGCTGATGACCGGAGTGCTTGTGGTGGCCCTTGTCCTGCAATTCGCCCAGAAGCGTTATGCGCCCTGGGCCTATTGGCTGGCCGTGGTGTTGATCTCGGTCGTGGGCACGCTTGTGACCGATAACCTCGTCGACACCTTCGGCGTCAAGCTGGTCACCTCGACTTGGATCTTCGCTCTGGCTCTCGCCGTGACCTTCGCCCTCTGGTTCGCCTCGGAACGCACCCTGTCGATCCACGCGATCTTCACCACCAAGCGCGAGGCCTTCTACTGGCTGGCCATCCTGTTCACCTTCGCCCTTGGCACGGCGGCGGGCGACCTTGTGTCCGAACAGTTCGGCCTGGGCTACCTTGCAACCGGAGTCCTCTTCGGCCTGATCATCGCCAGCCTGTGCTTCGGCTATGCGTTCCTGAAGCTGGACCCCATCCTTGGCTTCTGGCTGTCCTATATCTTCACAAGGCCGCTGGGCGCTTCGGTCGGTGACTTCCTGTCACAGCCGGGCGAGTATGGCGGACTGGGCCTTGGCACCATCGTGACCTCGGCCCTGTTCCTTGGCACCATCGTGCTTGTGGTGGCGTATCAAAGCCTGACCCGTAACGGGTTGGAGACCGTGGACTAGGGGGCCTCAGGCCCCCACTGCCTTCAGTGCCTTTTCCAGATCTTCGGCTTGCTCGCAGGTGCCGCACAGGCCCTGCAGCTTGACCAGATTGGCCTTGGCAAGATCGATCTTGCCGGTCGTGATGAACAACTCGCCCTGATATTCCAAGGCGCCCAGATGGTTCGGGTTGATCGCCAGCACTTTCAGATAGGCGGCGTCGCTGTCATCCAGCTGGCCCAGCTTGCGATAGGTGAAGCCCAGCAGGTTCCAGGCGTCGGCATCCTTGGCATTATCCTTGACCAGCATTTGCAGCATCGGCAGGGCCTCAGCGAACTTGCCAGCATCAACTGCCGCCTTGGCATCGGGATAGGTGGCTTCGGCGCTGCTGCTGCCGTCACTGGTGCCAGCCGCAAAGACCGGAAGCGCGTGCAGTGCAGACACGACCAAAAGGCCCGCAAGAAATTTGTTGAAAACATGAGACATGATACCGCTCCAGATGTGAGGGATGCATCGTAACCCCGCAGCGCAGATTCCCCGCTTCAAGCCTGCGTGATCCTTAAGCCAGACCTTCTGCCCGCAGCACCTGCCTGATTGAGGTGGCGCATTTGCCCACGATCTCCTCCAGCTCCGCGTCCGTGCAGTTGTAGGGTGGAGCCAGAATGACGATATCCCCCCGCACACCATCCACATTGCCGCCGACCGGATAGCAGATCAGCCCATTCTCCATGGCCTGCGCTCGCACCTTCAAAAACAGCTTGCGCGAGGCCTCAAACGGCTCCTTCGTCCCCCGGTCCACGACAAGTTCTGCGCAGATGAAATGCCCCCGCCCGCGAATGTCGCCCACGGCATCGACGCCGGACAATGCGCCCGAGAGCCAGCCCTTGATCCGCGCCTCATTGCCCGCCACCCGCGCCAGCAAGCCATCCCGAGCAATAATCCTCTGCACTGCAACCCCCGCAGCACAGGCCGCCGTATGTCCGGTGAAGGTATGCCCAGTGCCGAACGCGCCATCCTTGGCCCGGATCACCTCCCACACCGCTGTCGTGCAAATAGCTGCCCCCAAAGGCACGTAGCCAGCCGCGAGGCCCTTGGCGACAGACATGAGATCCGGCTCCACCCCGTCCCGCTCCAGCGCGCGCCAAGTGCCGGTGCGCCCGGCACCGCACATCACCTCATCGGCGATCATAAGCACACCATAGCGATCACAAATCTCGCGCACCCGCCGCGCATATCCTTCCGGAGCAGGCACGCATCCCCCTGCCGCCCCCACCACCGGCTCAAACACAAAGGCCGCGATCGTCTCCGGCCCCGCCGCCAGAATCGCGGCCTCCAGTTCCGCTGCACAAGCCTCTCCGGCCGTCTCGGCCGTAGCCCCCGCCACCGGACGATAGACATTCGCCGGTGACAGCTTGATCGAGGGGATAAACGCCCCCTCATAGGCCGCCGTCCGCTCGGCAAAGCCAGATATCCCCAGCGCCCCCAGCGTATTCCCATGCCACGACCGCTGCCGCGAAATGAACCGCCGCCGCGATTTCTGGCCATTGGCGGTATGATACTGCAGCGCGATCTTCAGACAGCTTTCCACCGCCTCAGACCCACTGGTCACATAGACCATCTCCCGCAATGTCCCACCGCAGAGCCCCCGGATGATCTCAGTCAACTCCTCCAGTGCGTCGGTGGTGAAGTTATAGCGGTAGGCGTGGGCAATATCCCCCATCTGCGCCATCACCGCCCGGTTCACCTCGTCATTGGCATGGCCCAGACAATAGACCGCAGGCCCGCCCGACCCGTCTATGTACTGCTTGCCCGCCGTATCCCACAGATAACTGCCCTTGGCCCGCGCCACTTTGGGCAGGTGATCGGTGGCTTTCAGCGCTTCCGGGGCTTTGGCAGACATGGCGAACTCCTCTTTGCGCGCACCTTCGCAGCACCGCCTATCCACGGCAAGAGCCTTGCCCGAAGCAGCGCCCCGGCCTAGGATTTCGCCCAGTCAGCGGAGATTTTCATGCGCAACCTTAGCCTTCTGGCCCTTCTCGCCCTATTGCCCCTGCCCGCGTTGGCCGACACGATCCAGGCCACCAGCCACATCACCGCCATCACGATCTACCCCCAAGGCGCGCAGGTGACCCGTGAGGTGACCTTCGCGGCCCCCCCGGGCCCCCATGACCTGCTGATCACCGACCTGCCTGCCGACATCGAGCCTGACCTGATCCGCCTCGCCTCGCCCGATGCGACCCTTGGCGCCTTCGCGCTGCGCACCGACCGCCTGCCGCCGCGCGCCGAACCTTCCTCCCCGGCGATCGAAGCCGCCAAGGCCAATATGAAAACAACCGAGGCCGCGCTGGTCGAAGCGCAAAGGGCCATCGACGCCATTAATGCGCAGGTGGAGGCGCAGCAGGCCCAGATCGGCTTCCTGACGGGGCTGAAACTGGAAAGCGCCGGGGCAACGGCGGAAAGCCTGACCGCCATAGCCGACATGATCCAGACCAAGGTGCTGGCAGCCCGTCAGGCGGCACAGACGGCACAGATCGGTCTGCCCGCCGCCAGGGACGGCGTCACCAAGGCGCAGGAGGCTTTGACTCAGGCGCAGGCCGCACTGGAGGCGCTGTCCCGACCCGATGCGGAGTATACCGCCCTTTCGGTGGCCGTCACCACCACCTCCGACACGGGCCACCTGACCGTCACCCACTACACCGCAGATGCCTCCTGGGCGCCGGTCTATGACATGGCTTTGGACCGCAAGGCGCCCAAGCTGACCGTCGACCGGGGCGTTCTGGTCAGCCAGTCGACGGGTGAAGACTGGACGGGCGTCGACCTGACGCTGTCCACCGCGCAACCCTCCAGCCAATCCACACCCTCATTGCTTTATCCCGACCTCAAAAGCCTCACCGACCCGCAGCCGATGGCCTCCGCAGACGCCGTCTCGGATGGCATGACAGAGCCGGTGATGGCTGCGGCCCCTGTGGTCGAGGCAAGGTCGGTCGCCGCGTCGACGGCCTATCAGGGTGATACGGTGGTCTACCACTATCCCAGCGCCGTGGACGTCGCGACAGGTGTCGAAAACCTCCGCCTCGCCCTCGACAGCCTGACCTTCACCCCCGAGGTTCAGGCCCGCGCCGTGCCGCGCTATGACCGCACGGCCTTCCTCGTCGCCAAACTGACCAACACCGAAAAGGAAATCCTCCTCCCCGGCACCGCCTACCTGACCCGCGATGGCGCGCTGGTGGGGTCCACCGACCTGCCCAGCCTCGCCCCCGGAGCCGACACCACCCTTGGCTTCGGCGCGATCGAAGGCCTGAAACTCACCCGCGACATGCCGCAAAAGGCAACGGGCGACCGGGGCATCTTCACCACCTCCACCCAGATCGAGGAGAAGGCGGTGCTGAAGGTAGAAAACCTGACCGACGAAAGCTGGCCGATCCACCTGATGGATCAGGTGCCCTATTCCGAGCAAGAGGACCTGCAGATCACCTTCACCGCCGATCCGGCCCCCTCGGCGCAGGATGTCCAAGGCCAACGCGGTATTCTGGCGTGGGATTTCGACATCGCGCCGAAGGAGACGAAAGAGATCAAGCTCGACAGCGTGATGTCCTGGCCACAGGGCAAGGTGCTGCAGTAGATTTGATCTTCTTGCTTCCGGTGGCCGGTCTACCTATGCCGATTCGTGAACCGGAGCTACAATATGTTGAAGTCCCGCCTGCCGCCCTTCATCGCACACTCCTATGAATGTTACGAATGGAAGCACGCCAGCGCGATCCTGTCGCAGGATTTCCCGTCCGAATGGCAGGACCTGCTGGACCTGCTGACCGACTTTCGCCTGCAAAAGTCATGGATCACAACGGGCGGCGGCAACAAGTCGCGTCTTTCCGCCCATATCGATGGCTTTCTGACCGGGCGCGGCTGGGTTGAAAAGCAGTTCCAGACGGCATTCGAGGTGGACGGTGCAAAGCTCGACTCGCCCACGCACAAGATCGACTGCTTCAAGAACGGCGTGGCGCTGGAGATTGAATGGAACAACAAAGACCCCTTCTTTGACCGCGATCTGAACAACTTCCGCCTGCTGTTTGACCTGCGCGCAGTCAGTGTCGGCATCATCATCACCCGCGCCGACGAACTTCAGGACATTTTTAACGATTTGGGGAGAGGCTCGTCTTACGGGAACTCGACCACCCACATGTCAAAACTTCTGCCCCGGATCGAGGGGGGTGGCGGTGCGGGGTGTCCCTTGCTGGTGTTTGGCATTACAAAGGCGCTCTATCTGGAGGATGACGTGTGATCAGTGCGGCGGACGACCTTCTGGCGAAAGCCGGCACGACCAAGTTCGGTACCGTTCTGGCCGATCCGCCTTGGCAGTTTCAGAACCGCACGGGCAAGATGGCCCCAGAACACAAGCGGCTGTCACGCTATGCCACCATGACCCTGCCCGAGATTTGTGCTCTTCCGGTGGCCAGCGTCGCGGCTGGTACCGCGCACCTTTACCTGTGGGTGCCAAACGCCCTGTTGCCAGAGGGGCTCAAGGTCATGGAAAGTTGGGGCTTTTCCTACAAAAGCAACATCATCTGGTATAAAATCCGCAAGGATGGCGGCCCTGACCGGCGCGGCGTCGGGTTCTATTTCCGCAATGTGACTGAGATCCTTTTGTTCGGTGTGCGCGGCAAGAACGCCCGAACCCTCCAACAGGGCCGCACGCAAGAAAACATCATCTCGACCAAGAAGCGCGAACATAGCCGCAAGCCGGATGAACAGTATCCGCTGATCGAAGGGTGCAGCACCGGTCCCCGGCTAGAAATGTTCGCACGCGGCCCGCGACCGGGATGGACTGTCTGGGGAAATCAGGCCGACGATTATACGCCGACCTGGGATACCTATTCCAACCACTCGCAGTCGGGCGTGATCCCGCTGCTTGTCGCGCCAAAGTAAGACGCTGGACCGGTTCCGCTGTGCAAAGGGTCCTAATAAAACCCTAAGAGAATTCGTGAGATCGTTCTATATCAAAAGCTTGCAAGTCATTGCACGCGTGCAATCGCCCTTATTTCACACCGGCACAAAGCCCGCCTTGGAGGGATCATACTGTTCCAACCCACCCTCACCGGTATTGTTCCAAAGCCCGTGCAGAGTCAGCATGTCGTCCTCAACCGCCTCCTTCACGAAGGGGAAGGTCATCAGGTTTTCCAGACTGACCAGCACCGCCTGCTTCTCCAGCGCGCCGATCCGCTCCTCCGCTGGCAGGCCCACGACCCGCTCATATCCCGGCCGCAGAATATCCATCCATCGGCCCACGAAGGACGACTTCTCCTCCAGCTGTGGCGCCAGACCCGAGCACATGTCATGGCACCCCCGAACCCCGCCGCAGTTCGAATGCCCGAGCACGACGATATGGGCCACCTTCAACGAGGTCACCGCATATTCCACCGCCGCCGAGGTGCCGTGATACTGCCCATCCGGATTGAACGGAGGCACCAGATTGGCCACATTGCGGTGGATGAAGAACTCTCCCTCATCCGCGCCGAAGATCGAGGTCACATGGACCCGGCTGTCACAGCACGAGATTACCATCGCCCGCGGATGCTGCCCGCTTTCCGCCAGCCGCCGATACCAGGCGCGGTTGTCCTGATAGCTCGTGGCGCGCCAGCCGTGAAAGCGGCTCACCAGATAAGACGGCAGGGGGCGGGCTTGATCCATGCGAGGCTCCTTCTCAGTCGGACGACCATAGTTTGCAATCGCAGCAAATTCGAGGGGATTCGTAGCCATTAAGCCCGCGCCGTGCCACCCCGGGGCAACCATTTCTTCAGCAAGGCAAGGCAAAGTGGGCCTCGGGTGAGTTAGGAGTGTGGGTTATGTCTGACGACAACGTGGTGGCCTTGCGCCCCAATGATCGGCTGCGGCAGGATGCCGAGCCGATTGCAACGATTTATCGCAACCTTGGCACGGCCTCGGCCGAGCAGGTGGTGACGCGCGCCTTGACTGAGCTTGCGCTGACCATGTCAGGACTTGCAGCCCAAGTGCAGGCGCACGACCTCGCCGACATGGCCCGCCAACTGCGCCGGCTGCAAAGGATGAGCGAGAATCTAGGTTTGGTGAGCCTCGGCCTGATCGCCGCCGACGTCCGCAGCTGTCTGGAACGCAGCGACGTCACCGCCTTCTCTGCCGTCTGGGCAAGGCTCTTGCGGGTGGCCGAACGCTCTCTTGCGGCTGACCGCAGCCTTCTGGGTCTGACGCAAGGCTGAGAGGCCGGACTGGGGCCTTGCGGCCAAACGCGGAACGGCTAGGGTCACGGCATCAGGAGAATGCCATGACCCAGCCCCGCTTTGCCGATGCCTCTGCCCCCTATCGTAGCTTGACCGTGGTAACGTCAGAGGATTGGCACGCCCTGCGCGACGCCCATCCCGCCAAAGACTGGCTGACCGCAACCGGATTCGAGGCGGCCTTGGGTGACATGCGGCTGATCCCCGGTGCGGACGGCGTGGCTTCAGCCATCGCCGGTCTGGGCAATGCCAAGGCCCGTGCCCGGCTGCGCTTCGGGCTGGCCAAGGCAATTGCAGGACTGCCCGCCGGGAACTGGGCGCTGGAGGGCAACCTGACGCCCGCTCAGAAGGATGAGGCAACTTTGGCTTGGCTGCTGCAATGCTATCGTTTTGGCCGCTACCATTCCGCCAAGCCCGCCGAGGCCTCTCTTCGTCTGCCCGAGGAGGTGGATGGGGCAAGGATGCTCGCCATGGCAGAGGGCGAGTTCCTGACGCGCGATCTGGTGAACACGCCCGCCTCTGACATGGGGCCGGAGGAGTTGGAGGGCGCCTTTGTGGCCCTCGCGCAGCGCTTCGGCGCGGCCTCAACTGTCATTCGCGGCGACGATCTTCTGACCCAGAATTTCCCGATGGTCCATGCCGTCGGACGCGCCTCAACCCGCGCACCGCGCATAATGGAGATGCGCTGGGGCTCGGCTGGCCCGAAGCTGACGCTCGTTGGCAAGGGCGTGTGCTTTGACACCGGCGGGCTGAACATCAAGCCATCCTCTGGCATGAACCTGATGAAGAAAGACATGGGCGGGGCCGCGACTGTGTTGGGGCTGGCGCATATGATCATGGCCTTGAACCTGCCTGTCCAGTTGCGGGTGATCGTGCCTGCCGTCGAAAACGCCATCTCTGGCAACGCGCTGCGGCCGAAGGACATCCTGAAGTCTCGCAAAGGCCTGACCGTCGAGGTGAACGACACCGATGCGGAGGGCCGTCTGGTTCTGGGCGATGCGCTGGCATGGGCCGAGGAGGAGCCGTCAGACTTCATCCTGTCGATGGCCACTCTGACAGGTGCTGCGCGTGTGGCGGTGGGCCCGGACCTTGCGCCCTATTACTGCAATGACACGGGTGTGGTCGCAGCCTTGGAGGCGGCGGCGGTCGCGGGCTTCGACCCGGTCTGGCGCCTGCCCTTCCATGACCCCTATGAGGTGATCATCGAGCCGGGAATCGCCGACCTCGACAACGCGCCCGGCTGGGGTTTCGCCGGGTCTGCCACGGCGGCCCTGTTCCTGCGCCGCTTCGTCGACAATCCGAAATATCTGCATTTCGACATTTACGCCCATACACCATCCGACCAGCCTGCCCGCCCGAAAGGGGCTGTCGGCCAAGGTGCTCGGGCGGTTCTGGGCGCCCTGCCGGCCATTCTGGGTCTATAGATGGACCGCCGCCTAACCCCAGCCACGGCCCGCGTGGCACATGTCTCGTTGCGCGGGCGACAGGATGCGCCAGCCTATACCGAGGGTCAACGCTTACAGGTCTCGGCACCTTTATCAGACCTGCTGCGCACCCCGAATGGCGCGCGGGAACGGCAGTTGTGGCTGGGTGAGGGTTTCGTCGTCATTGACCGCGAACAGGGCCATGCCTTCGGCTTCGCCGAGAAGGACGGCTATTGTGGCTGGCTTCCTGAAACAGCGCTTGAGGAGGGTCCCGCAGCAACACATTGGGTCGCTTCACCCGGCACGCATCTTTATCCAGAGCCGAAGGCCTCGTCCAAGGAACTTGCCGCCCTGCCGATGGGTGCAAGGCTGGCGGTGCTGGGTCAGGTTGGCAAATATGCCGAGACGGCGCAGGGCTATGTGCCCGCCAGCCATCTTCTGCCGCTGAGCCAGCATCTGGCCGACCCGGTCACCGTGGCGGAGTTTTTCCTGCACACGCCCTACCTTTGGGGCGGCAACTCCCGGGCCGGTCTGGATTGTTCGGGCCTGTGCCAGATTGCCCACCATGCCTGCGGCATATCGGTGCCCGGGGATGCCGATCTGCAAGAGGCGGCAGGCACGGTCGTACAGGGCGAATTCCGGCGCGGTGATCTGCTGTTCTGGAAAGGGCATGTTGCACTCGCTGTCGATGCCCAACGCCTGATCCACGCCAATGGCCACACCATGTCAGTCGCCTACGAAGGCATCCAAGATGCCATCGCCCGCATCGAAGCTGCCGAGGGCCTTCCCTTGCGCAGCCATCGCCGACTGTAGCTACTCGACCACCCGCACCGACTTCGCTTCCAGCACGCGCAGCACCTGCGTCAGGTCATGGCCCCGCCTCAGGATCCGCCCGTCCATGGCGACAACCGAATACATCCCCTGCTTGGTCCGCAGCGAGGGGCGCTTTTCCACACGGTACAAGGGCATCTCTGCCGTCCGGCGAAAAATGGAAAACACCGCCAGATCGCGCAGCGTCGACAGGCCGTAGTCGCGCCACTCTCCCGCCGCAACCATCTTGCCATAGACCGAGAAGATCACCCCGAATTCACGCCGGTCGAAACAGACCTGCTCCGGCGGGCGCTCGTTCAGCGGGAAAGGTGTGGGCGTGAGGGCGGTCATGTCACAAGATTATCGCGTTGGTGTTACAAATCAAGAGCGGCCTGCCAGCTTCATCTTGGCCCAAATACTCACCTTCGCCTTTCCGCCACGCAATGACCCAGAATAGGCCACGCCACGGCCCAAGGCCTGCCACGAATCCCCGTCATACCAACCTCACAGAACGCAGCGGCCGATGGAACGTGTTATAGCCCCCACCAAGCACGCCCCAAAGGTTTCTGCCCCTAAGAAGGCCCTCGCCAGTACGGTGGGGGCCTTCGCATTTTGGGGTCACAGGTAGGATGGGCCATTGGCCCATGCCGGCTTACAAAAAGCCTTCCGCCAGCTGCAAAATCCCGGTCTCCTTGCCGCGCCAGTTCTTCTGGACCGCATTCAGGCGCTTCCTCGCATAGGGATGTTCCGCCTCCAGCGCCCCCAGACGGACCAGCAAAGCCGTGATCACCGCGTCCGAGGCGCGGTAGCCGCCATCGACGATCTTCACAACAATGCCGCGCTTCAGCTCTGGCAGGATGGCGATGTGCACGGCCTCCGCTCCGCCCTTCAGCGTCACCTTGCCATCCATCGCGCGCATCAGTTCCGTGTCGGTCGAAGTATCGCCAGCCACCAGCTCCGGATACTTCGCCATCGCCCAACCCAGCCGGAACATCGCCCGGTCGCGCGCGTCGCCCTCACCCGTTGCCCCGGAGAAGCGCCCCATGGCCCGGGCAAGCCCATGCACCGATGTCGCGAAGTTCGGCGCTGAACAGCCGTCGATGCCCCAGCCGGGGCTGGTCTCGCCCGTGGCCTCCTCAAAGGCCTGTTTGACCATCACCTGCAGTGGATGGTCATGTTCCACATACTCCGACCCGCCCTTGATGTGCTGGTTCAGCGTCAGAAATCCGGAATGCTTGCCGGAACAGTTGTTATGATATTGGCAAGGGCTTTCATTGGCCCGGATCAGCCGATCCCGCTCGATCTTGTCGGAAGGTTCATGTGAACCGCAGCGCAGATCGGCCTCTGACATTCCCAAGCCTTCCAGCCAGCTTGAGGCCATCTTCACATGCAAGGCCTGCCCATGGTGGCTGGCACAGGCGAAGGCCAGCTGCGCCTCGGTCAAGCCAACCGCATCCGCCGCGCCGCTTTCCACCAACGGCAAGGCCTGAAGCATCTTGCAGGACGAACGCGGGAAGATCACCGCATCCGGGTTGCCCCAGGCCTCGATGATTTCGCCCTTTTCGTCACAGATCACCGCATGACCCGCGTGAAAGCTTTCCAAAAGCCCGCCGCGCCAGGTTTCCACCATCCGTTGCGGCTGCCGGTTCGTCGTTACCATGCCATTTCCCTCACGTTTCAGCGAAAACCTGCCCATGGGGCTTTCGCAAAAGTGTCAATCTCGGTTAGATATGGGATATCGAGTGAATATGGTCCGCGCCACAGGAAAAACCCCGTGTCAAAGGGTTCCGGGCGGACACAGGCTTCTGGAGGCTTAAGGTATGACAAGCTGGATGACGCGCGCCCTTTTCGGCGCTGCTCTGGTTCTGACGGCAGGTGCGGGGGGTGCGCAGACCACTTCCGACAATCTGGTGGCCACCAAAACCGCGTGGAGTGTCTTTGCCGACACCAACCCCAAGGAATGCTGGGGCGTCTCCAAGCCCAAGGAAAGCGTCAACACCCGCGACGGCAAGCCGGTCAGCGTCAAGCGCAGCGACGTGCTACTCTTCGTGACCTTCCGGCCCGGTCAGCCGGGCGGCGAGACATCCTTCACCGGTGGCTATGCCTTTGCCGACAAATCCAATGTGGATGTCACCATCGACGGCAAGACCTTCGAGATGACCACCAAGGGCGAATGGGCTTGGGTCGCCACCGCCGAGGATGACGCCAAACTGATGGCCGCCCTGCAAAAAGGCTCAGAGGCCACGTTGACTGCTCATTCCGGCAAGGGCACCCAGACCAAAGACACCTTCAGCCTTTCCGGCTTCACCGCCGCCATGGCCGAGGCTGCAAGCCGCTGCAAGTAAGCATGGCACTGTTCTAACAGTAGCGCCGTCGCAATCCCGTTGTCAGTAGAGGTTGCTGGAGAAGATGCTGTCCGCGGCAAGCGCTGCATGATTGTCCAAAGTGGCGATCAACAGGCTTGCCGACGCGCCATTGCCGTCGCTGTCGAAATAGAGATTGCCATTGGTCGTATCATAAATGACGCGCTGGCTGCTGTTCGTGGCCGACGACACCCCTGCACCCGTAAGGAACTGACCGGCGGGAACCGGACCATATTGCAGGTCCGACGCCCAATGGAAGAACAAGGCGATCCTGTCAGTGCCAACCTGAAAATCGATGATGCGGTCAATGCCATTGGCCCCGGCCACCGTATCGCCGAATTGAAACACATCTTGGCCAGCCCCTCCATAAAGCACATCATTGCCGGCATCACCCCAGAGCGTGTCGGCCTTTGATCCGCCAAACAGGCTGTCACTGCCCTTGCCGCCGAACAGCTTGTCATTTCCCGCCGCACCCTGCAGCGTATCATCGCCGTCTTCGCCCGCGATGATGTTGGAGTGCAGATCGCCGGTCAGGCTGTCGCCAAAGATGCTGCCTTCAAGGTCTTCGAAGCCGGTCGCGGTTTCCCGATTGCCGTAACCGTCGTCCAGAACCTGCCCTCGGCGGAGCCCGAGATTGACGGTCGCCCCGTGACCCATGCCTGGGTTCACCCACAAGGAAAGCCCATCAATTCCGGCACCGCCATTCATCTGATCCTTGCCGCTTCCACCGCCGAGGAAATCGTTCCCATCACCTCCCAACAGCGTGTCTCGACCACTATTCCCATAGAGTTCGTCATTGCCGCCTGCGCCGGTGAGGCTGTCATTGCCATCGTTTCCCCAGAAGATGTTGTCCCCGGCACTTCCGAAGAATGTGTCGTTGAACATGGTTCCGGCGAGCCGACCGCCGTCCTCGGGCACTTCGGAGTAGCCGAACTTGACAGTTTCGATGTTGCCGAACCCGTCATCAAGGATCTGCGACGTCGCCAGGGACAGATCCGCAACCGCTGCATGCCCACCTTCGTCAGCTGACCAGAAAGCCAGGGTTCCCTTGAAGCCGACGACAATAGTGTCCACACCGGCGCCGCCATCGATGAGACCGGCTTGATAAATGGCGTCGTTCCCCTCGCCACCGTAAATGGAGTCGATGGCGGTTCCGATCGACCGATCATCCCCTCCACGAAGCCAGATTTCCAGCCGGTTTGATGAGGCCAATTGTTCAGAAGTATTTCGTCGCCATATTTTGCATCATCGGTGGCTTCGATCCTCTCGATACTGCGAAGTACCCCATCGCTATCGGCTAACCCGTCGTCATGTATCAGCAATTCGGCTTCTTCGTACCACATGGGTACGCTGGCCCAGATGATGACGCCTTGTCCGTCGAAAGAGACGCCATCAATCCCTTTTCCGCCATAGTAGCTGTCATTGCCGTAGCCTCCATAGAACCAGTCGTTGGCACTGCCGCCATGGAATATGTCGTTGCCACCGTAGCCAAACAGATTTCGATCAGTGTCAGAGTTGTAGATATGGTCATTGCCCGATCGCAATTTCATCTGAAGCGCCTCGGCGTCGGGCGCCAGAACCGTGCCGGCCTTGGCGAGAAGACCAAGCGCCAGTTTGGCAAAACTGGCGGCCGAAATACGCAGAGACGAGTTGTCGGCATACTCTGCGATGCCGTTCCAAACGGTCATCGACGTGACTGTTCCTGTCAGCGGGGTTCCAGCAGCATTGTAGGTGAAGCCGGTTCCCTGAACCTTTACCGCCAGGCCGGCAGTCGAGGTATAGCTGAAGGAGGTGCTGGTGGTATCCGTCGGCGTGCCCCCAACTATATCGTCGAAGCTGTCGAATGGCTCTGTGGTCAAAATCCGGAAAGTACCCATCTCAATGCCCTTCGCTCTGCTGACCTCAGTCTAGGCATCTTTGCCGTTACACGCCAAACATCAGTGCAAACGTCGCCTGTTTTCTTTTTCCCACGCTTCGCCTATACGCACCGCTTCAGGAGCCCGCACCCATGACACTTGCCACTTCCCCCATCACGCAAGACGTGCTGACCCTGCCGCGCAAGCTGGCCGAGGGTGGCAAGACGAACATCATCGGCCTGACCCGCGACCAGCTGCGTGAGGCGCTGATTGCAGCGGGCACGCCTGAGAAACAGGCCAAGATGCGGGTGGGGCAGGTCTGGCAGTGGGTCTACTACTGGGGCCTGCGCGATTTCATGGCGATGAGCAACCTCGCCAAGGATTTCCGCGTGATGCTGACTGAGATGTTCTGCATCGAACTGCCCGAGGTGGTGACCCGCCAAGTCTCCATGGACGGAACGCGCAAGTATCTGGTGCGCATCGCGGGCGGTCATGAGGTTGAGGTTGTCTATATCCCCGAAACCGACCGAGGTACGCTCTGCATCTCGTCCCAAGTCGGCTGCACGCTGACCTGCAGCTTCTGCCACACCGGCACGCAAAAGCTGGTGCGCAATCTGACGGCCGGAGAGATCGTCGGGCAGGTCATGCTCGCCCGTGACGACCTGAATGAATGGCCCGTGAAGGGCGAACCCAAGCCCGAGGTGCGGCTGGTGTCGAATGTAGTGCTGATGGGCATGGGAGAGCCGCTGTATAACTTCGAAAACGTCCGCGATGCGATGAAGATCGTGATGGATGACGAAGGCATCGGGCTGGGGCGTCGGCGGATCACGCTGTCCACCTCGGGCGTCGTGCCGGAGATTGCCCGGACGGCAACAGAGATCGGCTGCCTGCTGGCGGTGTCGTTCCATGCCACCACGGACGAAGTGCGCGACAAGCTGGTTCCGATCAACAAGAAATGGAACATCGCCGCCCTGCTGGACGCGCTGCGCGCCTATCCAGGCCTGTCGAACTCCGAGCGGATTACCTTTGAATATGTGATGCTGGATGGGGTCAATGACACCAAGGAAGACGCCTGGCGTCTGGTCAAGCTGCTGGAGGGTATTCCCGCGAAGGTGAACCTGATCCCCTTCAACGAATGGCCGGGCGCGCCTTACAAACGGTCTTCCGGCAACCGCATCCATGCCTTTGCTGACATCATCCACAACGCCGGCTATGCCTCGCCAATCCGCACCCCGCGCGGTGAGGATATCATGGCGGCCTGCGGACAGCTAAAATCCGCGACAGAAAAGCAGCGCAAATCCGCCCTGAAGGCGGGCACCGGCAGCCGAATAGACTTTCACGGGACCGGCAAAGGGTCCACAATGGTACCGCACCCGGGCGAAGTCCCGGCCCCTCAGAGCGAAAGCGTATCCTTGCGTCCTGCCTTTGCTCTGCGCCTCTCAGATAGGCCCCTGAATGACCATTGACACTAACGTCGCGCAGTCGCGGCAGGAACGCGCCCGGCAATGGGTTGTGAAGCTTGCGCGCTACCGCGAACCTTCGACCTTCCGCAGCCTGTTTGAGCTTTTGGTGACGCTGGTGCCCTTCCTGCTGCTGTGGGTTCTGGCATGGGCCGCGCTGGAGGTGTCGCCTTGGCTCTCGTTGGCCCTGGCCATGCTGAACGGCGGATTTCTGGTGCGGATCTTCATCATCCAGCATGATCTGGGCCATGCCTCCTATTTCGCCAACCGAACAGCGTCGGATTGGCTGGGGCGGGCGCTGGGCGTGATCACGCTGACGCCCTACGACGTCTGGAAGCGCACCCATGCGATCCACCATTCGCACCACGGCAATCTGGATCACCGGGGCATCGGCGATGTGCTGACGCTGACGGTCGAGGAATACCGCGCCCGCAGCCGGTTTGGCCGTCTGATGTACAGGCTTTACCGCCACCCACTGGTCCTGTTCGTGCTGGGGCCAAGCTATCTGTTCATCCTGCAGAATCGCCTGCCCTTCGGGTTGATGCGGTCGGGCTGGCGGTTCTGGATTTCGGCGATGGGGACCAATGCGTTCATTGCGATTGTGGTGGGCCTGATCGTCTGGCTGGGCGGGTTGATGCCGCTCTTGCT
>CANBRQ010000022.1 GCA_947371955.1 Paracoccaceae bacterium
GGGTCTGGCGGGTCTGGCGGGTCTGGCGGGTCTGGCGGGTCTGGCGGGTCTGGCGGGTCTGGCGGGTCTGGCGGGTCTGGCGGGTCTGGCGGGTCTGGCGGGTCTGGCGGGTCTGGCGGGTCTGGCGGGTCAGCGACGGGCTGCGGCCAAGGCGTTTTGCGCGGGGAAAATCATCGCCATGCCTTGGGCATAGGCCGCGCGTGAGACCGTGGCGTGGTTGCCGGCGATGCCTTCGTAAGCGGAGGTGCCATCAGCCAGCGGGAGCCCCGCCCAGACGGCAGCCACGTTGTCCATGAAGACCTCTGGTGTAAGATCGCCAGCAAAGAACGAGACATAGCCAGCCTCGGCCAAGAGAATGTCCGCCCAGCGATCCTGCAGGTCAGCCGAGAACACTTCGGTGCCCGCAATGCCAGTCAGTGACGCCAACCGCTCGAAGGTCGGTGGGATGAACTGGTAGCGGCCGATAGCATGGTTCTGACCGGGGGTGGCCGCAAACCAGGCCCGGATTGCATCGATGGTCATCGAGGTGGGCAGCTTAGCGGGTTTGACTGTGGCCCCATACTGAACGGAGTCATAATCTGCCGAACCGGCCTCTGCGGCGCTGATCAGGCTGCGCAGATTGGCCAAGGGCGTGGCAGCAGGATCAGGCGTGAAGCGCAATGGCCCCCTGCCCTTCGGATGAGAAGAAGCCGCGGACAAGGCGGGGGATTTCTCGAAGCCTACCTTCTTCCAGGTCGCATCAGAACTGCTCGAGGCGAAGCTGGAGCCCCGGTGCCATTCATTTTCGGCAAGGGCGAGACTTGGATTCAGGCCAAGTACTGTCAGCGAAAGACAAAAGACGGCACGCCAGCCACCCTGCCGGGGGCTGACGTCGGCGGGGCAGGCTGCGCCATCCCCAAGGTGGAAAAGACCCGAAAGGGGGAAGGGGCGTCTGTTCCAGCCGCTAAAGACACACACCTGACGCAGCAGGCTGCGGGCGGGTCGCAAGCTCTTGAAAAGACTCGCAAAACGGCGATTTTCGCCATCTGCGACTGGAGGATGGATATTAGCAGTAAAATCAGAGGCTTGCCAAATTGCGGGCCAGCGTGGCCCGGGCCCTGGGCCACGCTGGCCCAGCGGTTGGGCCAGTCTGGCCCGGACTGCTTTCAGGATGCGCGGGCTCATCACAGGACCTTTTCCTCGTCTTTGCCGGGTGCTCGTGCCTTTTCGGCCTGCTTGGCGCGGTTGGCGGCTTCAAGCTTTTCAAGGAACTCGTTTTCCAGCTTCTGCTCGAATTCCGGGAAGCGGCGCTCGGCTTCGGGGATGAGGCGCAGGTATGCGTCTTCGGCGCTCTGAAGCACGTCGAGCGTCTTTTCGATCACGCTGCCCACGGCGCTGCTTGGCGCTTCGAGAAGGGCCAGGAGCTGACGGCAGGAATAGATCTGGCGGTAAGCCACGCCCAACAGCATGGCGTTGTGAGTGAGGGCATCGGTGATCCGTTGCTCCAGACCGGTGATGGTCGGGACGAGCCGGGCATTTGCTTCTGTCAGGACTTCGGCGCGGGTGGTCAGGAGCAGCATCTCCTGATCCAGGTTGGCGAGGGCCTTTTCGAGAAGGTCGCCATCGGGCTTGCCGTCTTCGGGCATGACGCTCAGGACCAGTTGGCGGGCCCGGTCGCCAAGCCGCAGGCGCCAACTGGCTTCGGTGTTGTCAGTGCGCATGGGGGGTCTCCTTTAAGGGGGAATTTGAGGGGAGGGTCATCTGATCGGCCCCTCAATGGTCTTCTGCTTCTGGCGCTCTTCGAAGGCCTTGAGGGTCTGGGCGACTTCGGCATCGGTGCGCTCGATGGGCAGAGAAAAGAGTTTTGCGTAGTCCGCCGCCCGGTCAGAACGGTCCTGATCGAGGGCTGCCTTCTGCCCCTGTACATCGCGGTCACGTTCTGACCGGTCGGGCGGCACCGCCTTTTCCTGAGGAGTCGGCGCTTCCGCTTTCTGCTTGTCGTGACGCTCTCTCTCGGCCTTGAGCCAGGACTCGAGGGCGGTTGGCCGGTCGCCGGTATTGGCTTCGATCCGCTTTGCCAGCGCGGCTGCATCATCGGTGACCAGAAGTGCCTCCTCCCGCATCCGTGAGATGGCCACATAGAAGGACTTCTGGGTGGCGAGTTGCTCGGCCGACGAGAGGCCCACGATGATCCGATTTACCGTGCTGCCCTGAAAGTCATGGACGGTGGCGGCATAGGCATGGTCGAGTCCGCGCGCTGTTACACTGGCAAGCGGTAGGATGACGGGGTCGCGCCCGCCGACGGTCACGGTGATGCTGTCGTCGCTGATCGCCTGAATGACGCCCCGCGTGCCGTTGACGATCTGGCGGTCCTTGTCGGCGATGGTGAAGCGGACCCGCTCGCCCGCGGCAAAGTTGCGTTCCTCGGGGACATAGAGGACGAGGCTGGCCGCCAGCTTTGCATCTTGACGGAGTGGCAAGGTCAGCGCCCTGCCCTGCCGGACATCCTCGACCGTGACGGTGTTGCCGCGCAGATCGGTCTGAAGGACGACATAGAGATCGCCCTTCTCCACCCCATGCTGGCGTGAGGTGGCAAGCGGCAGCAGGATGTCGCCGGTGCTGTAGGACCGGGCATCGCCGGCAGCGGCCCGGGTCAGCCCTGCAGGCTTGAGCGCCAAGAGGGAATGATCCTCTGCGCTCACGTGGCCTTCAAGTTTGAGGGTCGTCCGGATGACTTCATTGACCGACTGACGGGCCGCATTGGTCAGCACGGCAATGCCCGTATCTGCTCTCCCCTTGGCGTCGAGCCTCAGCCAGCGGTCGGCGACATGGGTGGCGATCTCTGCCCGATTGCCGGTCTCGGTAACTTCGCCGATGCGGGCCATGGCGGCCTTTACCTCGCCCCGGATCGCGTGGAGCACCGCTTCCCTCCCTGCCTCATCCCGCTGGCGTTGGATATCGGTCATGAGCGCGGTCGGCATGCCCGCCCGTTGCAACTGCGCGAAGGGCTGTCCGGCGCTGACGGCATCGAGCTGCTTTACGTCGCCGACGAGGATCACCCGGGCAAAGCCGCTTCGATGTGCATGGGTCAGCAGATCGCGCATCTCGGTGGCGGCGATCATGCCCGCCTCGTCGACGACAAGGATCTTGCGCCCCCGCCCTTCCCCGCCCGGATCGCCGCCCTGACGGATCTGCATGAGCCAGGACTGCATGGTCTGGGTAGCCGGGATTGCTTCCTTCAGGGTCTCCACCGCCCGGCCCGACGGGGCGAGGCCGATTAGTTCGTAGCCCGCCTTCTCGGCGTAGCGGCGCAGGCTTTCGACCATGAAGGTCTTGCCGGTACCGGCATAGCCCTGCACGCCGACGAAGCGTGAAGTGCCGGTCAGGCCGATACGAACGGCGTCGCGCTGACCTTCGGTCAGAGTTGTATCCTCAAGGGCGCGTGCCAGTACCCGTTCAGGGTCGCGCTTTTCGGCCGACAGACCCGAGAGGTCGAGCTTGCCCGAACGCATGCTGGAGCGATAGGTCTTCAGCACCTCGCGTTCCGTTGCCAGCGTCTCTCGGTCAGTCAGAAGCGGGCTCAAGCCGGACTGGCCGGCATAAAGGAGGCTCTTGTCCTTCATCGCCGCCGTTACTTCGCGGCTCAGGTCGCTGATTCCTCCTTCAGTCAGTCGCGGCAGGGCGGCTTTCAGAAGATCGCGGAGCGGGTATACGCTCTGCCGCTCGCTCAAATGGGCGACCGCCCAGTCAAGGGCCGCCTTCGCCTCTCGCTCGGGGAAATCAGCCTCAACGCCTTCCCGGCTGACGCCGCCCAGCCGGACCTGTTGGGATCGCTCCGACGCACGGCGCAGGTCCTGCAGCTGCTCGGGCGCCATGCCCTGCGCTTTGGCCTCGCTGAGCCAATGGTCATGGAGGGCTGTTCGGTCAAGGTTTCCGCCCTTGGCAACTCGGGTGGCCAATGCAGCTACAGCACGGTTTTCCGGGGAGTCGTCGAGGCCGCGTTTTGCGAGGGCAGTTTCGATGGCTTCGGAGCGTTTCGAGTAGAGTGACAAGAGGGCGGGCGGCACGCCTTTGATCTCTACGATGCCGTCTTTTCCGCTGCGGTCGACCTCATAGCCGAGACCGCGCAGGCCACGGGCCAATTCGTTGCGGTAGATTTCACCGCCGAGCATCTTGGTGAGGTAGATCTCGTCATTGTGCAGCGCTGTCCATTTTCCGTCAGGGTTCAACACCATATTGGCGATGACGGCATGGCTGTGCAGCTGTGGGTCGAGCGCCCGGGAAGTGTCATGGCGAAAGAGGCCGGCGATGATCTTGCCACCCTGAACGACCTCGATGTCACCGTCTGGTCCGGCGCGCCTTGTGGCCACAGCATTGGCCTCGATCCAGGTCATGGCCGCACGAACTGCGGCGTCGTGGGCCGCGATGATGCGGTCGTCCTTGGCGACAAGTGCCATGATCGAGACGGACTTGGACGCTGAGAAGGTCAGGTCGATGCCGGGGCGATGTTCGCGTTCGCCATCAACCCAACGGCCGAGGATCTGACCTTGGCGCCACTCGCCTTTCTTATTCTTCTCGGTTGGCGGGACGCGACCGTCCAGCAGGTCCGCAAAAACCCGGTCATCGATTGGGCCCTGGAACTCTAATTGCCCTTCTGCGGCGAGATACTCTGCCGCACGACCGAACCACTGGGCAGCGGCTTCGGCTTCAGGAGAGCCTGCCGCATAGTAACCTTCTGTGCTGTAGTAACCCGAGGCGGCAGCCCCGGCCGAGACATTCGAAACAGAGAGCATCGATCAGAAGCCCGTATTCAGGATGTCGCGCTTCAGCTTCTGCCGATCCGTCGAAGACACGGGCACGGCAATGCCGGGGGAGGTCTTCAGGGCGCCCTCCCTTTCAAGGGCTTCCCGGTGAGACATGAGATCAGATGCCGAGGGCTGTCGATCTGGGCTGACCACGGGCGCTTCATTTGGCCCCACGCCTGAACGCGCCGCGTCGTGCTGGGCCAGCACCAAAACCTGTTCGTAAGCTGTGACCTCCGGCCCCTTCTTTTCTACCGAACCCTTTTGGTTGGTCATCAATGCATCTGTGTAGTCCGCGAGCCGCAGGTCCGGTTCCGCGATGCCCCGCATCCGGGCGCGGCAATAATTCTCCCACGCCAGCGGCTTGTCCTCGGGTCGGGCCTTGGCCTTGAGGTCGAATGTCATCGGATCGATTTCCGGGGTGGTTTTGGCGGCGAACCAGAGATCGAACTCTGTCAGCTGATCCGCTGCCGGGCGCATGAGGAACGGCAGATCAACTGCGGGTGCCGTTGCCGGGGTCGGCGAAACCGGCTCGGCATGATCTGCCCACTTCTCCTTCCCGGGATCTCCCAGGAGGGGTTCCTCCATCGACCCGGTGGCAAAGCCGCTCCCCTCGTATTTCACGACGGCGGGGGCGATGTCTTTTGAGGTGATCGGCGGGAACTGTACCAAGGCCGTCGGCGCGTCATAGCCAAAACGGATGTATGCCTTGAACTGCGGCAAGGACTGAATTTCCGAAGCCGTGACGATGGGGCGCTCGACCCGCTGCGCGTTCAGCGTGTTGCCGTCACGGGTGACATCGGCTCCGAAGGAAATCGTCTCTCGATGTTCGATGATGTCGGAAAGCCCGAGGCTGTCCGAGAAGAGTCGTGCGGTTCGCGCGTCTGGGGTGTTGAAGACAATCCGGTTGTTCAGGGTGCCAGAGATCGATTGCGCTGCCTTGTCGCCGTACAGATCCTCGAGTTGGCTGTAGACCTGATAGCCCAACACGAAGGCGCCGCCGAACTGGCGGATTTCGGCGAGCTTGGTCGGCAGGAAGGGCAGTCGGTTCAGTGACGGCACTTCGTCGAGGAAGAACCAGAGCGAAGGGTCACGGCGTTCAGGGCCGGTCATAAGGGCGTTGGCCGCGACTTCGATGACGGTGGAGATGACATTGCGGGTGGCGGCGGAGTGCTCGGCATCGCCTGTGAGGAAGACAAAGCCGGGCCGCTCCGACTTGACCCAGTCGCGCATCGAAAAGGGGCGGATGCCGTCATCCCGCAGGAATTCCAGAAACCGCAGCTCCGCAATCATGTTGGCGCGGATCGAGGCTGAGGTCTTCTGGATGTTCTCGCCGAAGAAAAGCGCACCCGGCGTGTTCTGCACCAGGGCCTGAAGCGCCTCGGCCGGCATGGTCAGGATGGCGTTTCGTAGGGCAGTGTTAGTGCGCAGGTTCTGCTTCATCAGGCCCCGCGCCGCATATTCGAAGACCAGCCGGGCAGTGATCGACCAGAACGGGTCGTTGGAGCCCGGCTTCTGCTGGATCATCACCTCTGCGATCTGCGCGAAGGCCTCCGGAGTCTCGGCCTCATAGAACGGTGACCAGCTGACCGATCGGGCATCGAACATGTTGAGGATGATGTCGGTCTCGGGATTATAATAGTTCCGCACGAAAGCGCCCATCTTGTCATAGATGATCGCACGGCCATTCTCGGCCCGGATCGTGCCCAAAAGCTCTTTCATCGCATTGGTCTTGCCGACACCGACGGTTCCGAAGATGCCGGTCTGCGCTTCGACTGTGTTCGGCGGGAAGGGAATGCCTGCCAGCGTATAGCGCCGGGTCCCCTTCTTGGCCGGAACATGTTTGAGATATTCCTTCCATTTCCGCCGCGACCAGGTCTCGAGGTCCTTGGGAGAGACCAGCCGCGAGCCGCGAATGTGTTCGGTATCCGCCAGCCTGCGCCCCAGCAGGGAGAAATAGGCGACCATGGCGAGCCCAGCCAGGACCGCCGGAACGAAGGAGACCTCGTAGTAGAACTCGGCCTCGGCGGCGTAGTCGTCGTACTTCTGGCGCAGGGCCTTGTTCTGCACGATACGGATCGCCGCGTCGGTATGGGTGACGCCGTCGGGGGTCACGTAGCTCAACATGAAATCCGGCTGGTTCAGAGTCGAGACGTTGAGGTCGGCGAGCCAGTAGAGATAGCCCTCGTTCACCTCCTCCAGCCGGAAGTTCAGCGCGATCAGGCCCACAAAGCAGACAACATATATTGCCGCCGAAACTTTGAGCCCAGTCGAAAAGACCTGACTGGCCATCGCCCAAAAATGCTGGGTGGTCTGGCCACCGCGAATGAATTGCGCGGACGGATTCTTGCGCATGGCAGGTCCTTGAAATGGGGGTGTTTAGGGGAGCGCTGCTAGGCGATCATCTGCCGATGCCGCCGAAGGCAACCATATCTACGATCCGCTGCGCAGGCGCAGACAACACATTGAATACAATGGACATATATCGTGGCCTTAGCTAAGCTGAGACCATAATGTCTGTTGCGGAGAACGATGTGCAGCGCCGACTTGAAGGGGTGAGACGCGAGATCCCGGAAGGGGAAGCTAACCGCCCGAGTCCCCTCCCGTGGCTTGGCAAGCGGCTGTTGCTGCTGGCCATCGCCTCGGGCAGCGCGGGCTTTGCTTTCCATTTGTTTGGCACTTGGCCACTTGGCGTAATTGCTATCCTCACGCCGATCTTGGGCTGGGTTGCTTTGGTCTTGGGGATGCAACGGCAGTTTGGCGCTGGTGAGCCTTCCCAGATTGCCTTTGCCGAGCAACTGGCGGCTGCTCGCGCTATGGCGCAAACGGAAGCTGATCTGGCCGCACAAATGGACTGGCGGCGCCGGTTCGGCACCTGACATTGCTTGCGCCTGATTCGAGCAGATGCAGGTCTCGTTGGGAAGGACGTCCAGAGTCATTGCCTCACCTCGCCGGTGAAGACCTGATTGCCGATCTGGACGGCTGGGCCCGAACGCTCTGCATTGGCAGAAGACAGCCAGCCGGGAATGAGATTGTCCTGATAGCCTTGTGCGACGAGTGCCCGCATGCCTTCCGGCGAGTAGTAGTTGACCGCTCCTTTCGTGAAATCCGGAACCTGACCGCCCATCACCATATCTGCAATCAGGGCTGCCTTGTCGTAGGTGGCGCTGCCCGGCCCATATCGATTGACCAGATCGTTCCCGGAGCCGTCGCTGTTCCAGGCCGAGAACTGCCCGGGCTGCAACGATACCGCGCCGGGTGTGTCCGGGTACCGGGTGTCTTCCATCCTGTTGCGGATGACCAAAGCCACTGCGGCCATGCCTTCCGGCCCCTCGCCGGCCGCTTCGCCGATGATCGTCCGTATCATCATATCGCGGTCTTGCGGCGTGTAGCTTGCCGGAAGCTGTGGCGGCGCAGGGACGTGTGCTGGGTTGGCGGGCTTCGAATCCATGTTGCCAGTTGTTGCGCCTGTTTGTTCAGCAGCGATGTCCGCGCCTTCGTCGGGTGACACGGTGACCGTCGCTGCCTTCGCATCGAACGTCAGAAGTGGGTCACTTTGCAGCATCGTTTCGGCTTGCCTTGTCCCAAGGCCAAGAAGCTCTGCGGAGGATTGCACGACCTTGCCCATCAGCCGACCGGCCATAGTGCTTTCGGTCGCTTGCGTAATGTCCCTTGCCAGTTCCGTGAAAGACCCACGCGCCTCGTTGCTCGCACCCGCGTTGTCGAGATCAGAGATACGCGAACCACTGTAGTCCTTGGCCGTTTCGAACCCGGAGCGGGCAGCCTCGGTCATAGTCGACCTGTCGACGCTCGTATCGCCCAACTGAACTTTGGGAGAGGTGGGTTGGACAAAGATTGTTGTGACGGATGCGTCGTCAACCGTGAAGTCCGTCTGGGCCGGCGTCGGTGTCGCGAAGTTCGCGGGGTCGGTCAGGTCCTTGGCCACAAGTTTTACAGCCCGATCGACTAGGGCGATATCCGACGCGTCGGCTGAGAACATAGCTGACAGCGGATCGCCACCCAGATCACGGACTTTGGCTGCGACTTGATTGTTGATGTTGACATCGGCGGTCAGGCCATTGGCCTCGACGTAAGCCTGTCCTTGCGCTGCCGTCTCGGCCTCGCTGATTGAACGGAGAGCCGCCCGGGCCATGCGCTGTCCATCCTCCAGCGAATACCGCTTTGACTGGTCGCTGCTTTGGTTTTCGGAATTGTTGGAGGACCAGCCGCTTGACTCTCGGGCGCTGTCGATCGTGTCGAAGGCGCTCATCAAGCGTTGGTCGGCTGAGGCCTTTTCAGCAAGTGTGAGAGTGTCACTGTTGCCGGCTGTTGCTGTTCCGGAGGTCCGACCATCAAGATTGGCTGAGGCTTTGCCAGAAAGGCCAGACCCTAGCATATCCTTTCCTAGGGTGCCTAGTTCAGCAGTTCCTCCAAGCCCGAGACTGGCTCCCAAAACAGCGTCCAAAGCCACAGCATCCGACACGTTGTTCGCCCGCGCGAAATCCCGCACCGTCTGCCAGGCATTCGCAACCGAGGTGCTGTGGCTCGACCCGGTATCGACTGTGCCGCTGTCTGAGGAACTCTTCGACGCCATAACCGAGTTCACAAATCCCATCGTGTCCGCCGTCGCCCCCGACATGAAACTCGACAGCTCGGCTGTCTTGGTCGCCGCCGTTGTACGCGTCTCCTCGACCCGGTTGGACATTTCGCTGCGCACGGAGTTTGACAGCGATCCGTTGAAGGCGGTTTCAGTGACGGCAGACCCGCGGCCGTACGTGACCAAACCATCTGGGTTCTGCGTCACGGAAGCGCCATTCCCGGCAAAAGCTGTGTATCGCCCCTCGTCGCGCACCGACGAAGTGTTCCACTTGTTGGCTGCCATGTTGTTCATGGATACGTTGCCGAGGGAGATCGTGCCCGTGGCAGCCTCGCGCCCAGTCTCGATTGCAGCCCCCTGGCCCACGTTCAGGAGCGACGTCGCCATCGAGGTCATCTTGTCCGCCCCGAACAGGATAGCCGTGGCGAGGAAGGGCACCGACATCATCAGATAGCCCGCAACGGAGCCGACGTCGGCCTCCACCGCCTGCATCTGGTAGAGGTTCGAGAGCGACAAGACGACGTCGTTGACCGTGCCGTCCGAGGTTGTGAGCCCAGCAGAGCGGTAATAGCCCGAGGCGGATTCCAGCACGATCATGTGCAGGATCGCCGAGATAGGTCCCCAAGCGGCAAGCCAGACGAAACCCCCGGCATAGCCCTTCAGGATTGACCATCCCGTCGGCAGCGCCAGCATCATGAACAGCGCCAGTGGGAAGGAGGCATAGTAGACCGTCTCGAGGACGACCTTCAGGAGCGGCACCCATTTCAGAGCACTGGCCCCGATCGCCGAATAGGACGACTTGGTCTGCACATTGGTGCGCGCTGTCTGATAGAGCGCCATGGCCGCATCATTGCCCGAGGCGGCGATGAACCGGTTCACCGCGTCATCCATCGCCGTCAGCAGCATCGCCTGCCGGATGGTCGCCACCGCCGAAGAGGACGACATGCCAATCAGCCCCTGAAAATCCGACAGCGTCCCTTTCAGCTTGGCGACGTTGGAGCCTCCGGTGCCGACACGGTCCGGAAAAGCTGCTGCCGCCTTCTGGGTCATGACCTTTTCGACCTCAGTTGTGATCAGGCCCCGGACAGCCGTCCAGCGTGACGCACAGCTTTCGGTCTGGGACGTCGTCGGATCATAGTAGGCCAGAGACTGGGGCACATTGGCGGTGATCTCGGCATCAAGCGCCCCGGTATGCGCCACCTCTTCAAGGTCCATATGCCCCAGCATCGTTCCGTCGATCACGCAGTTCTGCATGTAGTTAACCAGAAGCTCGTGGATCTGGGGCGAGATCGCGCGCCAATGCGCCGCCTGTGACAGCAGCGTCGCCCCGAACAGCATGCCGCTTTGCTGGTAGCTCAGATTGTCCGGGGTCGAGAGCAGCGTCTCCATCCGGGAGGTCAACTGATAGGAAATGCCAGTGGTGTAGTAGCCGAGTACCGCCACCGACCAGGGCACATTGTCCACCGTGCCATAGATTGGGATGGTCCCCGAGGTCGGATCGATGATCACCACCCGCGCCTTGATGCCAACGCCCGCCAGCCCCACGATCAGCATCAGCACGATCTGCTGCAGGATATCCCGCAGCCCGGCGCCCCAGATCATCCGCCAGAGGAGCCCGACCCCACCAAGAGAAAGTGCGATGGAAAGAAACAACTTGAAGTCCGCGCTGCCGGTGAAGGCAGCGAGGAAGTTGAAGACGGCATAGAGATAGTAGGCGCCGCCAACCGTGTAGATTTCGAATGTCGGCATGCGAAGGCTCCCGAAGATCGGGGCGCAAGGTCGCCCCGCGCGGGGGAAAGCACTAGGCAATGGGCTGCGACAAGGGGGGACCGGCAAAGGTGACATGCCGGTTTGGTGATACCAGAAATGGCAGGTGTCGCCAAACTTGACGTCCAGACCACACGCCTTCGCCCCGGCAGTCTTTATCTGCTTTTACAGGGACGCCAGACCCGGTAAGCCCGCCATTCTCTGCAGCCTCAGGACGCATCATGGCGCAAAATGCCACCATCTACAAAGTTGAGCTTTCGATCTCGGATATGGATCGTCATTACTATGAGACCCATAAGCTCACCGTCGCCAAGCATCCTTCGGAAACCGATGACCGGCTGATGGTGCGCATCATCGCCTTTGCGCTGAATGCCCATGACAACCTGGAAATGGGAAAGGGCATTTCAACGGAGGACGAGCCCGACATTTGGCTGAAAAGCCTGAGCGGTCAGCTTGAAGTGTGGGTGGCGCTTGGGCTTCCCAGCGAGAAGGTCGTGCGGCAATCCTGCAGTAAAGCGGAAAAAATGATTGTCTATCCCTATGGCGGCAGGGTGGCCGAGATTTGGTGGGACAAAATCAAGGACAGCACCTCCCGTTTCGACAATTTGCAAGTGACGTATTTTTCTGAGAAAGACACGAAGAAACTGGCAAAACTGGCAAGCCGCTCGATGAAGCTCCAGATCAATATTCAGGACGGCGAAGTGATGGTCAGCGTCGGGGACACCATCGTTTACGTGACCCCGCTGAAATGGAAGAGTGCCGCCTAGGTTAAGGATGTGAGCCGGAAGACTGGACCTGAGAGATGCAACGTGGTGCCGGCGCCCGTCGGATGTGACAAGTCAAAGAAAGCACCGGGGCAGCCGCTCTACCGCGCTGATCGTCCTGCAATTGACGGTCCTAGGCCGATCAGGTTCAGGCAGGTCGGAACGTCGAAAAGGGCGGAGGGTCGCCTTTCGTGGCGCCCAACTGCAATTGCAGGAGCTGGAAGAAACGGTCGTTCGCGCACATCGCAGTGCGTTCTGGTGACGCTAAGAGCGCAAAACCCGCGCCCGCAACTGAACGCGCTATTCGCCGTCGCAGGACCTCTTGTGCCGGGAGAAGTAATAATTCCAAGCGTTCAACCGCCCTGATCGGTAGACTGGCGTTTGGCGGATCATCATTGATTCGAGTAAACTTAGGGATCAGCACATGACCGGCGAGACAAGGCTAGACGAACTCATCAAGTCGCTTTCGGCAGTTCTCATTGAGGGCCTCTATGTATTTGCAACGGTGCCTCCGGATGGACGACCAGAAAAGCTTGTCGCTCGGATGGTTTTCGAGGAGTCGGAAGGTACGACACTCATATTGCTAAAATCGGAGGCGGACTTTTATGGGTTATCTTATGAATTTCCGTGCCGAATGATAACGTTGAAGATTCATTCATCTTTGGAGGCAGTTGGCTTCATGGCAAAAATTGCTTCGGAGCTTGCTAAACACAATATGGGGGTAAACCCAATTTCGGGGTACTTCCATGATCACCTCTTTGTCCCTGATGGCCGTGAGCAGGACGCCATGAATGTTCTGGAACAATTGGCGAAAGAAAATTCTTAGAGATGAGCGAGGTTTCCGCGTTTCAGCTTAAGGTCGACGTGTTCGGTATTTTACCCAGAAGGGGCGCCAGCGCGTCCAGCAAGGGATCGGCAGAAACAGCATCTCCTCCCCTTTCCCAGGCGTTCTGAAATTCCGCGATTTCGATACCCACAAACTCATGCGCTGCAATCACTTCGGCGCAGGACCGCAGATCATCGAGGGACAGGCCACCGTCAACCACAATGTCAGTGGGAACAATGCCCGGGTTCAAGACGTCGCAGTCGAGATGGACATAAATGGGGCGGCCGGCGATCGCTTTGCGAAGGTTTGCGGCCAAGTCACCTTTCGGAGTTATGATCGGTATGCCGTTCGAGTTGATCAGTTCTTCCTCGAATGGGTCCAAATCGCGCGCGCCGACCAGCACGATTTGATCCATTCTCAAGCCCGCTCCAAGGCCAGAATTCCAAAGCCCGGCGGGGCCCGCAATCGCCAGTCCCCCGAGATACCCGGTGATCGTGGCGTCAGGCGTGTTCAGATCTGCATGCGCGTCAAACCAGACGATGCAGATTGACGGATGATGCTTCACGACCGCTGGCAGTGTTGCGAGCGACACCGCGCAACGGCTTGTCGCGGCAATCGAGATTGCACCGCTGGCCAGAACGCTGTCGAACCGTTGCTGGACAAGCTGGAGAGCGGCCAGTGCGGCGTCAAGCTCCGGGCGCCACCCTGTATTCAGCGCCGGTTCCGGTGTACCGATGACAGAAGGGGCAATACCTGTCCGGCGCGCCAGCGCGTCACCAATGGCCATTGCCCCCTGCATTGCCAGATCATTGCGATCTCCAGCGCGCCCATGAAATACGGTATATTGCGTTTGCTTCAACAATTTCGCGTCTCCTCAACCATTGATGTGACCCTGACAACAGATCCGTCATGCCGGATTATTGTCCTTCTCCCGACTGCCCAAAGAGGCCGGTCGCGTGGGACCGCCCTCGCCGCCCCAAAGGACGAACTGCGGCCTGAAACTCCGAACTGTTTGAAGTCGGTCAGCGTGGTGGCGCGTTTGACGAGTTTGCGGTCGTGCGCATGTGAGGGCGACATGGTGTTGGTCACTCCGCGAAAGCCCCATAAACCAAAGCCCGCAGGATGTCCTGCATTGGGATGAAATGCGGCGTGTTCAGGACCTGGGTCATGAATACGACCGCCAGATCCTCCACCGGATCGACCCAGAAATGGGTTGCGGCTGCGCCGGACCAGAAGATGTCACCCGGCGTCGCATGCACCGATCTTTCGCCGGGATTGATGGTGGTGGCGCAGGCGATCGACATTCCCGTCCCGGTATACTCGGCAAATCCACCCAGCGCGGCAATCGACTGGTTGCCCGGCAGGAAATTGGTGCCATAGAGTTTGACCGCCTTGCGGCTGAGGACCTGCCGCCCATCCAGACTGCCACCCCCCAGCAGCATCCGGCAAAACCGTATGTAATCCGTCGCGGTCGAGACAAGGCCGCCGCCGCCGTTTTCAAGGTTGGGTCGCCGGGCGAACGAACTGTTCGACGCGCTGTCTTGCAGGGTCAGCGGAGCCCCAAGTTCGGTGGCCTGGTAACAGGACGTCAGGCGGTCAAGCTTCTCTGGCAGACAGAAGAAGCCGGTGTCGTCCATCCCCAGCGGCTCAAATATCCGCGATTTCAGGAAATCGCCAAATTTCATGCCCGACACGGTTTCAACAAGATAGCCGAGAACGGTCGTCGACACCGAATAGATCCAACGCTCTCCGGGAGAGCATTCCAGGGGTATGGTGCTCAGTTGGTCAATCATGGCTGGCAGACCGCCCAACGTGCCTCGGTCGTCTATCTTCAAACTGCGATAAGCCGCCCCAACAGCGCTTTGCGACAGCCAGCCATAGGTCAGGCCGGACATATGCGTGGCAAGGTCGATGACGCGCATCGGCCGCGTGGGCGCTTTGGTGACGACAGCGCCAGGATCTCCTCCGACCAGGACTTTCAGGTCTTTCCACGACGGAATGAACTTCGACACCTCATCGCCAAGCCTGATCTTGCCCTCCTCGACCAGGATCAGCAGTGCCACGGCCGTGATCGGTTTAGTCATGGAGTAGATGCGGAAGATCGCATCCTCCCGCATCCGCTTGTCTTGCTCGAGGTCCATCGAGGGGAACAGCGCGCTGTGGGCCAGCGCGCCTCTGCGCCATATCTGGATTTGTGCACCGGGCAGATCGCCGCTGTCGACGTAGAGGCGCTGCAACGCCTGGTCGAGGGTTGCGAGCCGGGCCCCTGAAAAGCCTGATCGAGATGCAATGTCCAACACGGATTCTCCCTGAAGGTAATTTGTGAGGATTACATCATTGATCTCTTCGGTCTAGCAGGCAGCAAACGGACGCGCGTCATAGGCATGGATGACAACTGCTCCGACGCGGTGGTGCTATTACGTTCGCACAGTCTCAAACTTCCTTTGTAAAGGAGAACGCCGTGACGATCGTCTTGCACGCCTCCGCTCCGAAGACCTTTCATCCGGCAAAGCCTGCTCAAACCGCAGCCGTCGCGGAGGCTGATTACCGTAACAATGCGACGCTCCTGTCTGCGGTATTTGACGCAAAGTGGCGCTTCCTTCGCTTCGTCGCCGCGTTTCTTCGCACGTCAACGCCGCATGGTCACACCGTTCCCGCCAAAGTGCCGTCATGACAGATGTCCTCAGACATGCGTTTCATGCTAACTTCGGTTTCGTTCTCTTTGAAGAGCCGAGCATGCCAGACGTCTGTTCCACCGACCGCACCGCCATTGAAGCCCTGATCGAACGGGAAACGGCGGCCTATTTCGCCAAGGATTACGCGACTTGGGCGGCTTGCTGGATCCACAATGAACAAGCCCTGTTGCAGCACATGTCTGCTGAAACCGGCATCGGGATCGTCAGCGGCTGGTCCGAACTTTCGGCCATGTATACCGCCTCAATGCGGGATTTTCCCGAACCAATACCCGGTGCTGTCACCCGGGTATGGGGCCGGTTCGAGGCCAGCGGGGACCTCGCATGGGTGACCTTTGATCAGCACGCCCCTCCCAGCGACGATCCGTTTGAAGTGTCTGGCGTGCAACACGAAATCCGAGTCCTTCAGCGTGAGGCAGATGGTTGGAAGCTTTTGTGCGGCTGCGCTCTTAGGCCCGCGTCACAGGTCATGCGAAGCCCGGCGATTCAAGTCGACGCCCAGGCCCAAGTGGTGTGGATGAATGAGGCCGCCACAGCGGGCTTGGCGGGTCACCCCGGCCTGACCATCAGCGCCGGACGGTTGCGCGGCACGAACCGGGTTGCCGACAAGGCATTGGAGGCCGCGATCAGATGGGCCGCAAAAAACTTTACTTACGCCCAAAGACACATGGCACTGCGTGACGGTCGTGCCGTCAACGGCGCCGTTCCGGTGCTGTTGGGCGGTGACCCTTCCGCACCCGGGGCGGCCTGCTGGGTGCAGGCGCAGGATACCACCATTCTGGTTTCCTTCGACAATGCCGACGTCCTGGACCGACGCCTGCGCGCTGCAGCTGGCATCTTTTGTCTGTCGCCCGGACAGCATCAGTTGGCGCGGATGATCGCGGAAGGCAAGGATCTGGCGCAGGTCGCAACCGAGCGGGCCGTTTCGATCAACACGGTCCGCACGCAGTTGCAACGAACGTTCGACAAGGTCGGGGTGCGCAATCAAGCGGCCTTGCTCCGCGTCTTGTTGAGCGTTGGTCCGCCGGCGGGGTGAAACCTTCCAAAGGTTCGGTCCAACTGATCCGGGCCTTGCCTCTGGCGAAAAAGAATTGTGCGGGCGACGAACCAGATCAAGGCGCTACACGCGGCGTCACCATTGCCGCAAGACGGAATGAGCACGTCCTTCTTCCGGGCGGCGCACCTGAACATCAAATTGAAGACAGAAAAATCATCAGATGGATCACGATCACACAAGATGGTGGCCATTCAGACCGAAAAGGAGCTTCGAATGCCACCTCCCGCGGCCTGCGAAACCGTCCGCATACCCGTCAACGGACATGAGATCGCGACCTATTCAATCGGGTCCGGCAAGAATGTCCTGGTGTTGGTGCATGGCGGTCCAGGCCTTTCCTGCGATTATCTGCGCGACAGCCATCAGCACCTCGCAAGCGGTGATTTGCGGATCGTCGCCTACGACCAGTTAGGCTGCGGCGCCTCTGACCGGCCGGTCGACGAACGGCTATGGGTCCTGGATCGCTATGTCGAGGAGCTTGAGATTGTCCGAGCGACTTTGGGTCTGGGAAAGATAAACCTTCTGGGACAGTCGTGGGGTGCCTTTCTGGGCGTGGAGTATGCGCTGAAACATCCGGACAATCTGCGATCCTTGATCCTTGAAGGAGGGGCGGCAAGCATGCCTGTCCTGGCCGCAGAGCAATCGCGTCTGCGAGCGGCCCTTGGTTCCGAGACAATCATGATGATGCAGCGCCATGAAGCGGAAGGCACGTTTGACCACCCTGAATACAAGGGTGCCATAGATGTCTTGAACTATCGCCATGTCTGCCGACTGCAATCTTGGCCGGATTGCTTGATCCGTTCAATTTCGGATGTGCACCTGGCGGCCTATCACGCAATTCAGGGCGAAAACGAATTCGTATTTACCGGAAACCTCAAGGAATGGGCCCGGCTTGACGCATTGCATCGCCTGGCCATGCCGGTTTTGATCATGGCCGGCATGCATGATCTCGTAACCCCGCTGAACGCACTGATGATGCACCAGCGTTTGCCGGACAGCCGCATCAAGATCTTCCAGAACAGTTCCCACGTGCCATTCCTTGAAGAACCCGACGTCTATTTCCAGACACTCACCTCTTTTCTGCAAGAGATTTGACGTCTGCCAGGCTCAGAACAACTTGAATTCATCCATAGTTCCTGACGCTGCCCAAGCGAGGAGGCATCAATGCGCGTTCCGATCCTAGCGATGCTTTTCATCCTTGGTCTGTCCGGCACAAGCGTAGCCGAGCCGACCCCGCAGCCGTTTGATGATCCAATGTTCAGGCGCTGTCTGACTTGGATGCTGGACGGCCAAAGGGGTGTCGGTCTCGACCACATTTGCCTGGACGAGTACGAGATTCCAGCACCGTCGCTTTTCCTCTGCGCCCGAAAAGTCCAAACTGGATTTCTGTCTACCACCGATCGCGAAGTCTGTACGATCGTTTTCGAAGAGGAGGTGAAAAGAGTAAGGGCCGGCTTCGTTAAATGTGCGGCTTCCGGCCGCCGTTCTGTCACAACCGCCACGGCTGCGCCCGCATGTTCTACCTACTGAGTGACATTTCGATGTTCGCAACATCATGGGCTCGCCGTAGCTTCAGGATCGGCCAAAGCCGTCTTGCATGAAGAACGGCAGGTCAGGCTGTTGGCGGGCGATGCCGGTCGCGTCTTGAGCGGACATGCCCGTGTCGCGCAATAAGTCTTGCGGCAGGCTTGCCAATTCGCAGCGCCGGGCCTGGGCGTTTTCGACCCGGGCAACCGACGCCCGCAAGAGGCGCAGCCAGCGAGCGATCAAGGGTTGCGAAATTACAACCGGATCACGGTCGGACGTTCCCAGTGAGGTTTCGGAAAGGAAGTATGGCTTTGTCATCATCACAATCTCCTTCAAGTCGGTATCTGCCAGAATCTTGCAGGGCATGCTTGAAGGGTATGGCAACGGGACAGCGGTTGCTTGAGGATCCCCTCTGGATTGGTTGAGGAAATTGTGCGGATTTGGTAGGTTTGACCATGCGATTGCAGTTCGAACCCTTTCACCTTGATGCGGATCGCGCCGAACTTCGGACTGCGACAGGAATCGTACCGCTGGAACCAAAGGCCTACCGGCTGCTTTGCCTCTTGGTCACCAACACCGAACGGGTCGTCAGCAGTGAAGAGATGATTGCCAACGTCTGGGACGGGCGTTTCATCTCGGACGCGGCGGTGGCCACAATTTTGGGAATCGCGCGCAAGGCGTTACGGGACGATGGCGATGCACAGCGCTACATTCGCATCGTTCGCGGGCTAGGGCACCGCTTTGTGGCACCTGTCAGAATTGAAGCTGCGTCCTTTGCCTCGGAGGCGCCAGGGCCAGCCGTTGAAGTTGCTAGTCCGCATTCCGGGCGGCCGACCATTGCCGTCCTTCCCTTTGCAAGGTCTGGATTGCCAGAGGACTATTCAACGCTCGGCGATGCGATTTCGGCAGAAATCATTTCCTCGCTCTCGCGTTTGCGCTGGCTGCGCGTGATTGCGCGAGAAAGCACCTTCCGGTTTCGCAATGCGGAGGTGGACCTCGCATCGCTGCGCAGTGTGCTGGGAGCCAGCTATTGCTTGTCTGGCCATTTGGAGATGTTCGCAGGCCTAATGTCAGCCACGGTTGATCTAGTGGATACACGGAATGGCGGGCTGATCTGGTCCGACCGTTTCGAGCGCCCAGTTGCGGATGTTCACGCCGTCAGGCATGAGATTGTGATGGCCGTCATCGCGGCGCTGGATTTGCAGATCCCGCAGGCCGAGGCGGCCTTGGCCTGGACCAGACCCGCCGAGCAGCTAGATGCCTGGCAATCCTATCACCTCGGCCTCAGCCACATGTACCGCTTCAACGCGCGCGACAATGCAATTGCGGCCGGCTTGTTTACCCGTGCGACCGATCTGGACCCCGGTTTTGCCACCGCCTTTGCCGCGCGGTCCTTCACCAGTTTTCAAACCTTTCAGATGGGGTATGATCCAGATCACTCAGCAGCGATGGCCGACACACGTCGCGCCGCCGAACGCAGTTTCGAGCTTGATCCGCTTTGCCCCAATGCCAATGCCGCGATGGGCAGGTTTCACATTTTGTCCGGAACGCCGGATCATGGTCTTCATTGGTTGGAGCGCTCGGTGAGCCTCAGTCCGAACTATGCCGAGGGCCATTATTCGCTGGCATTTCTTCAGGTCTTGTGTGGTTTGCCCAATGAAACCCGCGAAGGCGTTGATATCGCCATGGGCCTCAGCCCGCTGGATCCAATGTTGGGCCCGATGTTCTTTATGAAGTCGCTGTCCTATGGCTTGGAAGGGGATTTTGCGACGGGGGCTGAGTTAGCTATAAGGGGCGCGCGCATTTCGGATTCCCATATGTCTGGCGTTTGCGGGGCCGTAACGCTGTGCATGTTGAGCGGGCAGATTGACGATGCGAAGCATTGGTTGGGCATTCCGCGCGATATGATATGCGGCCTGATGCGACTGTCAGCCTCTACTTGCAGTCTCCGCCTTTTCGGGACGCTGTTTTCCGGGCCACTCTGCGCAATGCGCTGCTAACGGCCGGGTTGGCCGAATGATCATGGGCACCGGCTGAAATGCCCGAAGGTCGTCTTAGGCCGTCGGCTGCCTTGGCAAATCGCCGAGCCCTAATGACCTCAACGGGCAACGCCCACGTCCAACGCCGTGGACACCACCGAGGCCAATTACCCTATTGTGAGCATCATGGCACTGGTAGCTCCGCCCGAGCGGAGAAGATTTCCTACCCCTCCATAAATGGCATTGGTGTGGCCTTGTTGCGTGGTGTGAAGCTCCCGCGATAGTCATTGATCGGCCGGCATACGGAGCAAACTACCGCAAAGGTTCGCCGCGGGAGGGGCTGTCCAATGCCGCACTCCCGTCTCGTACCAAGTGCCCGGCAGGGGACGCGCCCTCACTCCCCATTTCCCATCTGCGACGCAAACTTCGCAGCCCCTGATGCCGCCAGCACTGACTTCGCCATCTGCAGCTTGGTCAACGCAGCGATCGCATGGTCATATTTCTCCTGCGCCTCGTTCCGGAAGGTCCCAAAGCTGTCGAGGGTCTTTGACACCGACTGTTGGAATTCCTCGATGATCGAGCCAAACGCATCGGTGTTCGACGCTGATTTCGCCAGTTCCTGCATGGCATCTTGGGTGTATCGCATGGCGCAGTCGATGGCGACGAGTTCGGCGATGAGGGCGATTTCATCATCGGTGAACTGGAACTTGTAGGCGCGGGCGGTTTTCAGGGTGTCGTAGATCGGGACCGAGGTCATGCCGATGAGGCCCACGGCGTCAGGGGAAAGCTTGGTGTCATCGCGGAGCGCGTCGGAGATGCCCTGGAGGATGGTGCTTACCCGGGCGTAAAAGGCCTCGGACTGCGGGATGGTCACGCTGACCAGCGTCGGGGCCAGGCATTTTGTTGCCTCATCACAGTGCAGGACCTTGAGAGTGCCGCCTTCGACGAAGGCTTCGATCATGTCTGGGGTGAAGGCGCGCGGGGTGATGACCTGATGGCGTGGCCCTTCGTTATCGTTGGCTGCAGCCCGGGTGATGATTGTGCCGGAAAGGGTCATGAAGAGCTCGGCAAGTTTCGGGTTTCCGGCAAGGAGAGCGTTCTTTTTGATGGCCTTCCAGGCATAGTTCACGTCGACCGGCACCTGGTCTTTCATCGCGCCGGAGGCGGCGGCGAGGGTGGATGTGGTCTTGCCTTCGGATCCGCAGCCATAGCGGGCAGAGAGGGCATCGGCAAAGCGGCCCGACATGGTGCCGACGGTCTTGCATACACTCTGCGTGTTGCCATCGACTTCGGCCCATAGAGAGCCGGACAGAAGCTGACCCGTCTCGCAGGAGTTGATGTTCATAGCGTTCATCTTTTGGACGAGGTCGCGTAGCTTGACCATTTGTTCGTGGACGGCCGGAGACAGACTCTCGAGCGCCAACTCAAAGGCATAAGATGAGGCGTTTTGCATGATCGCCTTGGCCAGATCGATCAGTTCTTCCTTCGAGATGAAGGAGAACGCCCCTCCGAAGATGTCGATCCCGCCACAACCTGCCCGGACCGAAGGAAGCTGCAGGTTGAAAAGCCCCGTGTTGCGCGGTTTGGTCCGAAAATAGAGCGAGCCCAAGGTGACAAAGCCGCCCATCTGGCCCTGATAGGCGGTCGGGCGGCTGAGGTTCACGCCGCCCCCTGCCCTCTCCCAGAAGTCTTTGAGGTCGGTGCCGATGTCGGCGGCGGCGGCGGTTTGGCCCAAGATGAGGCCAAGGAGGACGGCACCGCGGAGGACATTACGGAAAAGAGAAAACCGCATCAGGGTTGCTCCACATAGCGTTGGCCCTCGGGGACCTGGCTCACCACGAAGACGCGTTCGAGGATAACATCTTCCGTCAAAAGACCGCTGCCCAAGGGTTCGACCCGCCCCGATCGTGGCTCGACGAGGGCGATGAAGGGCGTCGGATGTGTATCGAGGCCGAAGGCGCGCAACTGGCCGGTGTCGGCCTGCGCGTCCGGATAGAGGGGATGCTTCGAGCCATCCTTGGCCACGACCAGGGGCGTGATGCCGTAGTTCTTCTGCATCAGCTTGATAACCTCGAGCTCCTTGGCACAAAGCGGGCAGGTCTTCTCGTCGGTCACCACGACCATGAAGCCCAGATTGTCCGAGGCCAGACGCAGAGCCTCTTCCCATTTGACGCGCTTTTCGTCCTGGAAGACCTCGCCGCCCATCTGGCTCAGGGGATAGGTCTGGTTGGCATCGAGATCGGGGGTACGGAAGAGCACCCTCTCCCAGACATCGGCAAAACGGCCGGCCTGATCGACCATGGCCTTCTGGGCAAACATATAGGCGGAAAGGTTTTGCGGGGTGGGTTCCAGAATGGCGCGGTTCTTCAACTCATCGAGCTCCTTGCGGGCTTTGTCGATGGCGTCGGTTGCGGGATAAGCGGGCGGCGCCGTGTTCACCGTCTCCTCTTCCCGGGGGTTCTGCTTTTCTTCTGGTGCCGCAGGCTTTGGCGGTTGCTGTTTCGGCCGCTTGGCCGGATCGCAATAGAAGTTCCAGCCGACCTGAATGCTGTCGGAACAGAAGCCGAATGCATGACCATCTTCTGCCCGAGCAGAGGAGATGATCGCCGTGGAACCGATCAGTGCCAAGGCCATGATACTGCCGAAACCTAGGATACCTTGCTCAGCCATGGCCCGTGCTCACAGCATTCTGCAGAGTGGCGCGGACGGCCCCGAGATATTGGCCGGGGCTCTGGAAGCCTTCGATGTGGCCCACGACTTTACCTTCGGCGAGATCAATGAAGAGAAGCACCGGGATGGCGTGGATGCTGGCGGTGATGGGATTGCCCCGCGCATCGACAAAGGCGGGCCAGGGCTTGATCGCCTTGCCGTCTTGCGAGGCGACCAGAATGTCTAGCCCTGAGCGTTCCGCCGCCGGGGCCAAAACCGCCGCAGCGGCATGGCAGACCGGGCACCAGCTGGCACCGACGAAGATCAGGCCGATTCTTGGGTGGTCCTCAGCCGAGGCGATCCCGGCCAGGAGAAGCACCGGGATCGCGATGGAAGACAGGAGAAGGGTTCGGCGGGTCAATTGCATGGTCGGGCCTCAAAGGCGTGTGGCGAGGAAATTGCGGATGATGTCCATCGAAGGGACGGCGACATCTGCGGTCAGATCGGCGAAGGCCTCGGAGAGGTCGATCTTTTCCAGATCGAGGGCCTCCATCTCTTCGACGGTCGCGCCGTCGCATTGCGGGCCCGTGCCGGGGGTTGCGACGAGGACTGAGACGAGATCGCCGCCCGGCTGCGACTGATATTCGTAGTGGTAAGAGACCCGGTCCGTGCCCCAGGTGGCCCCGGTCTGGCCGCGCATTTGCTCGTTGAACACACGGGCCAGTTTGGAATTGAACCGGCAATAGACCCGCTTGACCTGCAGGCAGACGAAGAATCGCTTGGCGCAATAGGAGCCGATATAATGCGTGGCACCCATGGCCGCGCGGTCGGCGAGAGCCAGTTCATCGCCGGTACATTCGCCCAAGACATGATTGCCCCAACCGGAATCGTTGCAGCAGTTCAGGACGCCGATGGCGCCAACCCGGCAGCTTGAGGCGGTCCCGTCGAAGATCCGGATGATCTGGCCCGCGCCGTCGCGGTTGGCATCTTTGGCCATGGTGCCCAGGACACCGAGCCAAGCGGTGGATTCCGCAAAATCTGTGCTCGGCGGTTCGGGCGTGACCGTCTCACAATATCCACCTGCGCAGACCTGAAGTTCGGTGCAAGAGGCGGGCGCCGGTTGGGCGGTGCCATCACAACGGTAACGGTCTTCCCATTGCAGGCAGACCCCAGCATCGGAGCGCGCCACGCAGTCGCTCTGAATCTTGTGGCAACTCTGATCCGCCTCGAAGACACCGCAAGTCGTCTGAGACCCTGTCGCCTGACAGGTGACGGGCTTTCCCCAAGCCCAGCAGGCGCGGGTGACCGGAACGCCGTTGATGATCCGGGTCTCAGGACCAGCGGTACAGGTCGCCTCACCGGCCGCACAGCTTGCCCCGACCGTGTCGCAGGTGCCCAGCTTGGTCTCGGCGATCTCGGTCGTGGTATCCCCAACCTGCCGTGCCGGGGCGAGATCGCCCGTCGCGTCGGTGCAATCAAAACTCTTGCGCGCGGCCAGACAGGTGCCGTCAGTGCCAAGGTTCAGACAAGTATTGCCGGTCTCATGGCAGGACTGGTTGGCCGCGAGCGCTGCGCATTCATGGGTATCGCCAGCCTCGTCGCATTCGTAGCGGCTCGTTCTTTTGACCGCGACATCGAGGGCCAGTTGGCATGTGCTGGTCGTGGTGGCCACAACCCGCTGGCAGGAGCGTTCGACCGTGCTGGCACTGTGCAGACCCTCGAGCGTGCAGCCTTCGCCTTGGTTTCCGCTCGCGCTGAACAGACCCCCGGCGATGGCGTCCGCCCCAGTAAGGGCCCCGCCGGCGCGCTGCAGCCCGGGATCAGACGTCGGAATATCGCGCCTCGGGTTGCTGGTTGTAGCGGTGGTTTCCGACTGCAGGGCACCAGCCTCGGTTGATGACCCCGCTGCGCGAAGCCTTGCTGCGTCCTCTATGGTGGTTCCCGTGATCGCGGATTCCGGCGGGGCTTCCGTCGCAAAGGGGGTCACGGTCTTGCCGATCGTCTCCTCCGAGAACACCGAACTGCCGGGTGCGAGGACCAGTGGCGCTGCCACCTCGCGGCCCGCCTTCGCAGCATCCGTCATCGGGTCGGCAAAGGCACCAACTGCGCAGAGGCAGATAATCGAGGCCAGTACCCAAACCACTCTCATGGCGCAGCACCAGCGACAGTGGTCTTGTCCTGTGCCGCTTCGGTCAGGAGTGCCGCAGCGGTGGAGGCCGCCTCCCCCTGCCCTGCTGCCACCAGATTGAGCGCGGTCTCGAGCGGGATATTGCCCGACAGCCGGTCATGCGCGGGCAGTGGGTCCTGAAGACAATCCTCGGTCTCGCAGGTCGCAAGAGGTTCACTCAGCACGACATAGACCGGCACGGCACTCACATGGAACCGGCTGAAGAGTGTGGGGTCGATGGCAAAGCCCTTCGGCGTCGCGCCCTCTCCCAAGGCTGCACGTAAGGCATCGCCCGTCTTGAAGACGGAGTTCTCAAGGAACCCCCGGAAAACAACAACGGCATGCAGGCGGTCGGCATCCAGAAGAACCTGGCGCAGGGAAGGACCAGGCATCGCGAGACTGGCAAAAACCAGAACTCGCGCCGCGCCATAGCCCGGTTTGTCGTCTCCCTCGATTTGGGCGTCCGAGGTGATCCCTAGGAGCTCGCGCAACCTCGGGTCGTTCATCGCGTGGCCCTCGATGGCCTTCAGGCTGTCTGCCAAGGCACCAAGATCCTGTGGCGCCGCCGTCGTTAGACTGTCCTTCAGGGCCTCGGCGTCTTTCGTGGCCCGGTCCATCAGGCCGGGCACATCGACACCGATGGAACCTGTGGCCCCCGGGGCGAACCAGGGAAGCGGTTCGTCGGCATGGCAAGCCGAAGCCCCGGAAAACAGAAGGCCAATCATCAAAGCGCGCAGCAATTGTGCTTCCTCCAGGTGAGCCAGCCGAAGCTTTCGCCCTTGAACGGATATTCCCGACCGGAATCGACGAACTGCGTCGAGGAACCCAAGGGCCCGCAAGCATAGCGCCCGGAAGTCTTGGCCTTGGGCCGGGTGATCTGGAACCGGTATTGCGACTTGGGCAGGATCGGCGCCGGTTTGGGCTGGCAGAGTGCCCCCGATCCGGAGGTGCGACGGGCCAGACCGAAGCGGTGCATCCGCGCCAAAAGCTTGGCGGCGACAGTTTCCGAGGCCTGAACCCCGCCATAGTGCTCGTTGGCATCCCCGGTCATCGGGTAAAGCCCACCCTGACAGCCATTGCACCAGAAGAGCTTGTCGTTGCCGAGACCACCCGAGGACGCCGCCACGCAATCCGCCGCGCAGGCGGCTTGCGCCACCGGATTGGCGAAGAGCACCGCTTCGGGATTGATCAGGGTGGCCAATTCCGGATCCTGCCAAAGCGGGTCGAACTCGCTCAAGTAGGCCACATCGAAGGTGGAACTCTCAAGGCATAGACCGTCGATCAGCGTGCCGAGCCAAGAGAGGAGCGGGTAGTAATAGTAGTGCGCCTGCCAGCGGGAGCCTTCGGAGCCCACATCATCAACCGTCACCGCATCCTTGCCCAAGGCGAAAAGGCCCATGTTCATCTTGAAGCCGAGATTCACGAAGCAGCCCGCCTCATCGGCCACATCGGTCAGCCGCACCGGCTCCCAGAGGCCGATAGAAAAACCGACGCGCGGGGGAATGCCGCCACAGATGCAGAAGGGCGAACCGGGGTTCGGCGTGTCGGGCCGCGAGCCAAAGAGCGAGATCGAACCGATGGAAATCGGAAAGATGCAATCGAAGCAGACTTCGGTCAGCGGATTGAGGAACTTCGCGTTGCATTTGGCGATGGCAGTGTCGGTCAGGCCAAAGAGAGTCAGGGCGAAGGCAAGGAACAAGCGTGCGATCATGGTGCCGGTGCCTCCGATGGGGAGACCTGCTGCGGCAGCGCCACTTCATCGATCCGCATCACCGGATCAGCGCGGGTGACCCGGGAGGGGAGATGGGCGATCTGGAAGCGGTTGGCCAGAATGCCGGACTGGTCGAACCAGAAGCGGCGACCCAAGGCCTTACTCAGGTCCAGCGGTGCGCCTTGGGTCAGGACGATCAGGCTGCCCAGCTCATCGCCCTGTTTCACGGCCCAGGCGACCTGATCCGGATCATCGCCGTCGATGAAGAGGATGGCCTTGTCAAATCCCGACCAGGCCAGGGGGTTCACGACCGTGCCTGCGGCGGCAAAGACCACCCCGTTCTGATCGGCCAGATCGTGATCGACCCGGATCGACAGATCGAGGGTGAAGCTCCGGTCCTCCGTCGCGCGCGGCAGGTCCAGACCCTTGGGGCGATTGGCATAACCGCGCGCCTTGCCTTGCATCTCGGTCGTCAGGCGCTTCATGCCGCCATCGGCGAACATCGCGCTGATCTTGCCTTTGATCAGGGCCAGAAGGTCGGGCTCGGCAATGGGGAAGACTTCGCCAAAATTGCCGAGGTCGCGTGCGGATGCTGAGGCGGTGGCCGCCAATCCAATCGCAAGACTCAAGGTCACGATTCTTGTCCAAGCCATCGGGCCACCTCCTGCCAGGAGGGGAACCCCGGAAAGGGCAGACCCACGGCTTCGACATCCGCCATGCGCACGAGGCCGAAGGGCTGATAGCGACTGTCGAGCGAGTTCGGCGCTTCGCCAAAGATCGCCAGCATGCCGTCAGGGACCGTGCCCGTGGGCAGGAGGTCGGCGAAGGCGCGGCCATCCTTCATCTCAGCCACATAGCAGGTGCCCGCCACGCAGACCCGATTGCCGAAGTTCCGGATCGGATCGCCGGGCAAACCGCCCACCTTTTTCACGATGGAGTAGCCGTCCAGCCGGTCGCCGAAGATCGCTGGCGGCGGGACAGCCACCACGGCGCCATGCCAAAAGACCTTCGGCCAGTGCCATTGCAGATAGGCGGTTTCAGGCAGGCTTTCTGAGCCGTTGAGCGTCAGTTGCAGATCGGCAAGCCCAGCATAGCCCAAAACGGCCACCAGCGAGCCCAGCCCGATGAAGGGCCAGCGGAACCTGGCGAGGCGGCTCACTTCATGCCTCGCAGGGCACTTTGGGTCAGAAGGTCCGTCACGTCTGTGACGTCGCCCGCGAGCACCGCAGAGGACGAAAGGACCACCGTCCCGGTCTTGGCCCCATAGCGCAGCATTTCTTTCAGGAGAGCGCCATGAAACCGCGTGACGGCATCGCCGAAGGCCTGTTCCTCGAGATCGGAGATGCCGGGCGAGCGCACGAAGGTCTCTGCCGCGCGATCGGCATCCAGCATCACCAAGGGCTTGGCACCCTGATGGTGGCTCGGGCTCAGGGCTGTCACCAGAGCCAGGGTGGCCGCCATGCTGATGATCCCGGTCACGGCCAATTCTAGAAACCGCTGCAGCTTCTGCGGGGCTGGCGTGGCGGATGAGGATTCCGGGAGGGAAGAGGAGGAATTTGCCGTTGGCCCCTGATCCGCCACGGTTGGCTCGACAATACCGTCAGCGGCGCCTCCAAGTTTTGTCATATCGTTCATCTTGCATTTCCTTCTTCCGCCACGCGGCGGATAGCATCGACCATGGAGAGCCCGGCCTCTTGCCGAAGGCGCCGGATCCGCTCGACCGTCTCACCCCGGCTGGAAAACATCGCGAGCGAGAAAGGATCGAGAAGGAGGCGCCCGAAGACCCAGCCTTCCGGCCCCTTGATCGCCATTTCGGAATAGAGCCCCTGTATCGGGGCGATGGACTTCAATTGGTGCAGCATGCCGGAGGTGACAGCGAGGCGCTTCTCGGAAGCCAGAAGGTCCAGCGTCTCTGGCTTCTGAGCCATGACCACGGTCCAGTCCGAGTTTTCGAGGCACACCCGGGCGGCGGCGTTTTCTTCATAGTCACGAAAGCTCTGCGTACCCGTGATCAGCGCCGCATTGTATTTGCGCGCCCGCCGCACAAGGGCTTCGATGAAACGCGCCGTGGCCTCGGTCTTCAGAAGATCCCAGGCCTCGTCGATGACCAAGGCCACCGGAATATCGCGGGCGGTCTTGTACATAAGCTCGGAGGACAGAAACATCACGATCTGCATGACGACGTCTTGCAGGATGCGCTGCCCCTTGATCCGGCTCAGTTCCACCACCGTGAAATCCGCCCCGAGCGAGATGGTGGCAGCACCTTTCAGATAAGCCGCATAGACCCCCTCCCCCACAAACGGTGCCATTTTCGTCAGCACATCGGCCATCCGTGGATCGGCAGCATGCGCCTGCAGAAGCTCATGCACGTCGCCCACTTCCCCTTCCCGGCCCTTCATGTCCCAGACCTTAGCCACCGCCTCGGCGATATGGCTTTCTTCCAGCTCCTGGACGCGGCCTTGGCTCATTTTGCCCAAGGCCGCCATCGAGGCCACGATGCGCGTCAGAAGCTCGATGGCTTCGGCGCGGTATTCCGGGGCGGCCATCGCCTCTTCGGAAAGCATCGAGAACGGGTTGAGCCGGATCGTCCAATCGGCCTCGAAATCGACGAAGGTGCCGCCGAAAAGTTCCACCGTGTTGCGGAAGGAATAGCCGTCATCGATCACCACGATCTTGCCGCCCCTTGCATAGATCGAGGCCACGAATTCCTGCATGAAGACCGATTTGCCGGCGCCGGATTTGCCGAGCACAGCCACGTTAAAGTTGCCGCTCGAGCGGAAATTGTCCCAGTCGAAGATGCCGCCCTGGCGCCCCAACAGCAGAACCCCTTTCCCCTCCCCTGCCCCAAGCCATTCGCCATGGATTGGGGCGAAGGCGACCGCGGCTTCGGCTTTCAGAAGCCGCATGCGTTGCAGCTTCCTCAGATCCGTCATCCGGTTGCCGGAAGCCGTGAAGGGCAGCGAGGATAGGAACAGCGGCAATTGCAGATAGGTGTCATCGCCGAGGGTCAGGCCCGCAAAGCGGTAGATCTTGGCCAGTTCGGCAAGAGCCGTCTTGGCCTCGGCGTCACCGCCCTTGGCATAGGCCGAGATCAAGAACACACATTCCAGAAGCCGTTCATTGCCTTCGACCTGGGCCACGAGCCCGTCGAACTCGGCTTTCTTCTCGGCAAGGTTCGAGGCCCATTTGGCGAATTCCGTGCCCATTGTGTGCATGAGGCCAGCCCGCTGGCGGTTCAGAAAAGCGAGGGTCTTGTCCTTTGGCCGAAGCCGCATCACCAGCGAGGTCAGGACCGGCCCGATCGGGCGATGGGCGGCGTTGTCGGGGACACCGTTCAACACGGCGCCGAAGGCTGCGGACCATTCCTTGGGGAATCGGGTCACGGAGGCCGAGGCCACCGATAATTCCGGCTCCCCCTGAAACCCGAGCGAAGCACGCCGCACCTTGAGGCCCGCTCCGGGCAGTTGGTGGTTGAGAAACTGGTCCGGCATATAGTCTGGCCAGCCGCGCGAGCCTGCATGCAAGATCTCGGCGATGAGTTTCAGGAACTCTTTCGGGGTGAGTTTGCGCACCCCGTCCTCACCGCCAAACCCTGCCACCAGGGCGCGGCGGAATTCCAGCAGCTCGCGTTCGGCCGTGAGATCAGCGCTGCCATCGATCCAGACCGCGAGGAACACCCGCCGGACATGCGGGATGGCCTTCACCCCATGATCAGTGCCGAAGCGTGCGTTACGCAGATGCTTCATGCGCGATCCGGCCATTTCGCGGACGAGGTCGCCGTGACGGAAGCGATGCTGCGCCCAGTTCAGCAAGGGCTCGTCGATGTCATGCGACGTCCAGTTCAGGATCTGGATCGTCGCTTCCCGTGGCGCGCGGGACTGGATGATCGAGGTCAGCGTCGGTGTCAGATCGGTGGTGCCGACCTGCGGCGTCACTTCAAAGATGAAACCGGTCGAGTCCACATTCACGAAGAGTTCGGTCTTCGGCTCGTAAAGCCGCCAGGGCAGCAGGTCCGAGACGACGTCTTGCGCCAGGATCCGTGGTGCCCCTTCGCTCCAGTCGGGATCGTCAAAGAGGCTGGCGAAGAGGCCATTCAAAGCCTTCATGGCCGATCCCCCCAGGCGGCAGGCAGGATCAGGAAATGGACGAAAGTCGCCTCATAAAGGGTCTCGCCCTCGGCATGCGGGGCGATCCAGAGCGTGCCCACCTTTTCCGGCAGGCGGTAGGAGGCCGCGTCATAGGCAAAACCGCCATCGCCCATCGGGGCGGCAGGGCTCGCCTTTCCGGCCTTGCCGTTCGAAAGCGGTGCTTGGGTCAGCCCGTCGGCGAGCGTGTCTTCGCCGCGTTCCTGAACCGGCTGGCCAGCGGCCCGTGCCCCATCGGCGGATGCGATGGTCGTGCAGGGCGACCCCAGCTGCGCCGGGCAAAGGAAGTCCCGCTCGGTGTTGGAGGAAGCGCAGGCGCCCAGCGTCAGAGCCAGGCAAAGGGCAAGGGTCGGGCGCAGCATCGAGGCCAAGCCCGATGCTTTTGGGCCGCAAGGCAGCGGTGTCATCGCAAATCCACTCCATCAAGGAAGACCACTTCGACCGAGGTGCCGCCGTAGAGGGACACCACCGGCTGATATTGTTCGGCGCGCTGGATGTAATATTGCGCCAGCGTATTGGCGGCGCCTGAAATTCCGCCCCCCAAGGCCCCCGCCGCCGAAGCTCCCGCGATCGAGGTCACCGTTGAATCAAGACCACTGGACCCGGTGACCGATTGCGCCGAACTGGAGGCGGTCTGTCCGATACCCTGCAGGACACCTGCGATTGCCGCGTTGCGCACCAAGGTGCCCTCGCGCGATACGACCTTGCCCCGCACCCCGGCCTTGCCGGAGCCCACGACGATCCCCGCCACCGGCACTTCCAGCACTTCGCCACGATGGTTGAGGCAAGTGAGCGTGGTCAGCCGGACATAGACCCGCTCGGAGGAGAGATCGGCGGCGGCCGAGCCCACGACAGTGCAGCCAGTCAGACCCACTCTGCTCCCCGGACCGGCACCTGCCGCCGCCGTAGTGACCGGACCCGTCAGGCGCAGCAGTACCGGAACCGGATTTTCCTGAGATTTGACCCCTGCCGAAGCATCAACACCGGCGATCACCATGGCCGGGGCATAGCTGCCGGCCGGCACATAGCTCTCCAGCTTGCGCACATGGGATTCCGGCGCCTCCGTCTGCGCCGCAGTCTCGCCCCCATTTGTGGCACCCGCCTGAGCCGGACCCGTGATGCCACCCTTGAGGTCTTGCGCACCCACTGAAGCAGTGAGGGTAAAGCTGGTCCCAAACCCGTCAGAAGTGGTTGCTGCCCCTGAAGCCGCGCCCTCCTTCCCGGCACTTTCTGACCCAAGCCCCGTAAGACCCCCTGCCCCGTCCTGGACCGCCGACACGAAATCCTGCCCCAACCCGCCGTCTTGCGGTGCGGCATTGGGATCGGCGGTTGGATCGCCGCCCTTCAGGGTGTTGATGTCCTGCTGCTGGCGCAGGAGCGCATCGTCATATTGGGCGGTCAGATCCGCGATCTGCTTGGCCTGATCTTCTTTGAGGGCCGTCACTGAGGACGTGAGCTCAGTGACCTGCGTCGTCAGCTTCTCGATTTCAGCTTTGCTTTGAGAAATCCAGCTGAGTTCCGGGCTCGCCGAAGACGTGACATCGGCGATGATGGTCGGATCAATCGCGGGGCTATCGGTGGTCCCGACCAAATTGGCCTCAGATGCATTCATCACCCAGCCGAGGATGCCGAGCAGGGTGACCCCGCCTACCCCGGCGAGTCCCATGATCTTCCATTGCTGTGCCTTGCGCGGATCGCTCATCTTGCGGCCTCAACGACCAGCACCCAGGCACGCTCATTGGGCGCGAGGGTGGATTTCTCAACCCAGACGGCGAGAACATGGGCGCCTTGGAAATCCTGCGGGCGGACATAACGACCATTGGCACCACCGCTGGCCACCAGAATACGGGCGCGAAAGGCCCCTGCCCTATCACTTGCCACGACAGCGCCATGGCCGAGGCGCGGGGCCGGTTTGCGGCCGATATGTTTGACGATCATCTCGCGGGCGAAGGCAACTAGGCCGTCGCCATATCCACCTCCGGAGGTATCGGTGGCACCGGGGTCAAGGAAGGGCTCCGGTTCGGCCGCTGCGGTTCCTGTGGTTGTGGCGCTCGCCTTCGGCGCCGCGGGCTGGCCGGTGATCTCGATGACGACTGTCTCGGCATCGGAGGTCGCACGGGGCGTGATCTCATAGGCGATCGTGGCCCCGCTCTCGGTGATCAGGTGACCTGTCTCGGGCACAAGCTTTGCCTGATCCCCTGCATAGCGGAAGAAGACATCACCGGTCTCTTCGTCATTCATCGTCTCAAAGGCACTGTCGCCATGGACCAGTTTGCGGATCCGGTCGCCCTGGACCGACAGCCGGGTCACCCCGCCCACCGCCGCCGTAAAATGCGCAGTCTTGTCGATGCCGATCTTCAGATGCTGTTCGGCCCACGCCGAGGTGCCCAAGGCCATGAGCCCCAGGCAGAGAAACAATCCCGCACGCTTTATGGCTTGGCCTCCGGACCCTGAACCTGATCGACCAGACGCTCGATTCGGGCGACCCGAACCGAACCGCCAAATTCGGAGAACGTCACCCGGATCGTCCGGGGCCCTTCCGACACCCTTGTGGTGCCGAGATAGGTGGCGAATTGCCCCGATACCGTCAGCGTGAGTTTGGCCAGGTCGTGGTCGATCTTTTCGGGCAGAAAGACCGTGGAGATCTCGCGCGTCTTGATGTCCGCAGCCACTTCGTCGAAGCGCTTCAGCAGCGCATCACGTTCGATCGGGTTGGCGACACGCTCAATGACCTGGCGGCTGTAGGTCGTCGTGGCCGGCGACACTGTGTACATGGCCTGCGTGGCGTCCAGGCTCAGCGCTTCGAGATAGCGGACGTCCCCGCCGCCCTGCGCCACCATGCCGTCGCTGACCCGGCTCGGGATCAGGATCGTCTGACTGTGGGTCTGCAAGACCTGCCAGGAGAGGAGCAGGTTCGAGCCGATCAGTGCGAGGCTCACCAGCCCCAGGGCATTGCGCGCCCGGCGCAAGCGGCCCATCGAGGTTTCCATCACGGCGAAGTCCATCAGCCCCTCCAAACCGAAACTGCGCTATCGGGCAGGCTGCGGCAGAAGTTCAGCGGGCGCGGCAGCACCCAGTAGAGGAGCGCCAGCACATGCGGCACGCCGCCCTCGCCCTTGAACCGCTTCCAGAGCACGAAGGAGAGAGCCCCCATCCCAAGCCCTGGGATCAGATGCTGGGTCATCAGGCCGAAACCGACCGGCAGCAGAGCGGCCAGACCCTCATCGACGGGCACGAGGAGAATGCGCGGTATATCCTGCAAATGTTGTTCGACGCGAATCACAGGGTCCGACATGGGGAACCTCCAGCGGAAGGAAATTGGTGCGGAACGTGCTCATGTGAGATTTCCCGGCCCGAGTGGCAGCTCGGGCCGGGCTTGGCCTCACATCGGACGTGCCGGGGCGTCGAAGGCCACGGGCAGCGGCGCTGCGACCGGAGCGTTGAAGGTGATCATGTCGGTGGTCGCGGTGATCCCGGCCACGGATTTGATGATCGTGATGCCGTAGCCGAGGAACAGTCCCACGGCGAGCGAGACGATCACCAGGGTCCAGCGGCCGGTCAGCGCCAGCGTCACGCCGCCCACGATCACAGAGAGGATCAGGATCAGATAGCCGCCTGCGCCCTTGATCAGCCCGTCAAGTGCTGTGTTGAGCGTGCCGAAGCCAGCGGCGATTCCGGTGCCCGTCGTCGAGGCAAAGGCCGCATCGGCCATGGCAATGAAAGCCCCCGCAAGGAGGATCTTGGCAAGTGTTGAGGTGGTCAAAATGAGTCTCCCTAACTGGTTGGAGCCCGCCTGAAACCATACCGAGATTCGCCGCACAACGGAGGACCGGCAAAGGTGACATCGAAAGTTTTCCCCAACGAGAGGTTGAAAAAATCTTTCGATGCATTTCCCTCAATGGTTGTTGAGAAAAACGGCATTTTGCGACGGCAAGGCATGTCGGAGTCGCAAATTGACCCCTTGCGGTTTTCCGAATCCCTGCCTAAACGCCGCCGCCCATCGGGGTAGCTCTTTTGGCGATCCCGTGAAGAAACCCTGTGAACACACTGAAAATGTGAAGATTATCGCCTTGAATCAAAAGAAGACACCCCTCCCCTTCGTCCCTCTCGATGCCGTGATCGCCCGAGCACCGGGCTTTGCCCGACACGATCTCAGCATCAGCCAGATTGCAACTGCCGGTTACGTTTTGGCCCTTCAACTGAACGAATTCTGCCGTCCGGAGCTGGCCTATTCTTCCTTCCCCCGCGCTTGGTTCGAGCACTACACGGCGATGGATTTTCTGCTCGTGGACCCGGTTTTGGAATGGGCTGCCGCCAACTCCGGCGCTGCACGTTGGTCCGAGATCGCGGGTCCGTCGACCTCGCCGCAATCGCTCAGAGTTCTGGACCATGCGGCCACTTACAACCTCCGCTACGGCGTGATCCTCTCGACCAAGAATCAGATGATCGGGCTGAAGCGATCCTTCCTCTCCTGCGCCCGGCCGGACCGCGAGTTCACCGACAGCGAGATCCGCGAACTCGACGTTCTGTTCCACGATACCCTTTCGCTGCGGTCCCTCACCAGCGATCTGACCCCGGCCTGCCGCGAGGTCATGAACATGTTGGCCATCGGCATGACGCAGATCGACATAGCGCTGCATCTCGGCATCAGCCGAGATTCGGTCAAAAAGCGGATCGAACGGGCCTGCAAGACTCTGGGTGCTCGAAACGCCTCGCATGCACTCGCGATGGCTGTCGAGGGCAGCATCGTTAGCGCCTACGGCTGACAAGGCCAAAACGGTTGGGCGCCAATTCTCTTGGCCGCGACAGCCTGATAGCCAAGACCAGATCCGAAGGGCAGCAAGCAGCCTTTTGGCCCTGATCATCCACGCCCAAGAGCACCACCCATGGCGGACTCCGCTGCCACGGATGACACGTCACCATTTGCTTCACAAAACACCAAATTTGCTTCACAGTTGTCAGTAATGTAACGAGCAGTCACTTTCCAGCAATCTTCGCCAACCTCTGTTGCCCGCCCTTGCGTGCCATGCGCCGGCGCTCTGCCTCGCTCGCGCCTTCGGTCAGCGCGATAAAGATCGGGA
>CANBRQ010000023.1 GCA_947371955.1 Paracoccaceae bacterium
TCCATGCCGAAACGCAGGCCAAGATCTGCTGCCAGATCGGCCACTCGGGCCGCAAGGGCTCCACGCAGGTCGGCTGGGCGGAGGGTGATGCCCCCCTGCCCCACGGCAACTGGCCGGTGATGAGCGCCTCGGCGATCCCGTGGACTACGGACAATCAGGTGCCGAAAGAGATGGACCGGACGGACATGGACAAGGTCCTGCTGCAGTTCGTGAAATCGACCGAGATGGCGAAGAATTGCGGCTTCGACATGATCGAACTGCACGCGGCGCATGGGTACCTCATCTCCAGCTTCATCAGCCCGGTGTCGAACCAGCGCACGGATGACTACGGCGGCAGTCTGGAAAACCGGATGCGATATCCGCTGGAGGTTTTCGCGGCGATGCGCGCCGAATGGCCGGGGTCCAAGCCGATGTCGGTCAGGATTTCCGCGACCGACTGGATGGGCGACGGCGGTGTGACACCTTCCGAAGCGGTGGAGATTGGCATGATGTTCGCCGCCGCAGGGGCGGACATCATCGATGTCTCGGCAGGCCAGACCTCGACCGAGGCCAAACCGATCTATGGCCGCATGTTCCAGACCCCCTTCAGCGACCGCATCCGGAACGAGGCGGGCTTGGCGACGATGGCGGTTGGCAACATCACCGAGGCCGAACAGGTCAACCAGATCCTTCTGGCCGGCCGGGCGGACCTGGTCGCCTTGGCGCGGCCCCACTTGGCCGATCCCTACTGGACGCTGCATCAGGCCGTGAAACTGGGCGACCCGACCGCGTGGCCTTTGCCCTATCTGGCCGGGCGCGATCAGGCGGTGCGGCTCTTGTCCAAGGCGACCGAGGTTCTTCGGGCATGAACGGCAAGCGCGTTCTGGTCACCGGCGGCGGGTCAGGCACGGGCGCGGACCTCGCCTTGGGTTTTGCAAAAGCGGGGGCCGAGGTCGTGATCTGTGGCCGCCGGGTGGAGGCCTTGGCGCAGATTGCTGCGCAACATTCCGCCATCCGGGCTCTGCCCTGCGATGTCACCGATGAGGCCTCGGTTCAGGCGCTGTTCGCGGCCGCCGGGCCCTTGGACATCGTCATCGCCAATGCCGGACAGGCGGATTCCGCGCCGTTTCACAAGACCTCGCTCGACCAGTGGAACGCCATGCTGGCCGTCAACCTGACCGGCGTGTTCCTGACCTTCCGTGAGGGCTTGCGGCAGATGCAGGGCTGGGGTCGCTTGGTGGCGGTCTGTTCGACGGCGGGGGTGAAGGGCTACGCCAAGGTAGCGCCCTATGCGGCGGCCAAGCATGGCGTGATGGGCATGGTGCGGTCTTTGGCGCTGGAAGTCGCGAAGGGGCCGGTAACGGTCAATGCGATTTGTCCGGGGTTTCTGGATACCGAAATGACCGACCAGTCGATCCGCATCATCAGCGAAAAGACCGGGCGCTCCCCGGCGCAGGCCAAGGCTGCGCTGGAAGGTCTGAACCCCCAAGGCCGGCTGTTCCAGCCCTCCGAAGTGACGGCAGCGGCGCTGTATCTCTGCGGGCCGGGGTCGGAGGGTATCAACGGCCAAGCCATCGTGATCGCGGGGGGCGAGGTGTGAGCGACCCTCTGTCCAAGCGCCGGCTCAAGATGTGGATCAGGCTTCTGGGCGTGACCCGCGCCGCCGAGTCGGAATTGCGAGAGTTTCTGCGGGTCAAGCACGACACCACTCTGCCCCGGTTTGACGTAATGGCGGCTTTGTACCGGCGGCGGGAGGGGGTGACGATGTCGGAACTTTCCCGCATGCTGCTGGTGTCGAACGGCAATGCAACGACGGTTGTGGACCGGCTTGAGAAGGACGGTCTGGTGCGGCGCACGCCGTCTGAAACCGACCGGCGCACGGTGTTCGTGGCTTTGACCACTGAGGGTCTGGCGCAATTCGAGGTCTTTGCCGCGCAGCATGAGGCCGAGGTGGGCCGTGTCTTCGGCGGGCTTTCGGAAGGCGATCTGGACCAGCTTACGGATATTCTGAAACGGATGGGGGCGAGATGAAACTGGCGGAGAGAAAGCCCGAGCACTTCCTGTGGGAGGTCTCGGGACGGATTGCCACGCTGCGGCTGAACCGGCCAGAGCGCAAGAACCCCCTGACATTTGAATCCTATGCCGAGATGCGCGACCTGTTCCGCGATCTGGTCTATGCCGATGATGTGGATGTGGTGATCTTCGCGTCAAACGGCGGGAACTTCTGTTCCGGCGGCGATGTGCATGAGATCATCGGGCCGCTGATCGGCCTGCCGATGAAGGAGCTTTTGGCCTTCACCCGGATGACCGGCGATCTGGTCAAGGCGATGATCGGGTGCGGCAAGCCGATCATCTCGGCGGTGGATGGGGTGGCGGTGGGGGCCGGGGCGATCATCGCCATGGCCTCCGACCTGCGGCTGGCCACGCCAGATGCGAAATGCGCATTCCTGTTCACGCGAGTTGGGTTGGCCGGCTGTGACATGGGGGCCTGTGCCATGCTGCCGCGGATCATCGGGCAGGGCCGTGCGGCGGAACTTTTGTACACCGGTCGCACGATGAACGCAGCCGAAGGCGAGCGTTGGGGCTTCTGGAACGCTCTGCATTCCTCTGAAACGCTGGAGGCCGAAGCGCGTGTCTTGGCGGAGCGTCTCGCCTCGGGCCCGACCTTTGCGCATTCCATCACCAAGACCCAGTTGAACCACGAATGGAACATGGGGCTGGAGCAGGCGATCGAGGCCGAGGCGCAGGCGCAGGCGATCTGCATGCAGACCAAGGACTTCGAGCGAGCCTACCGGGCTTTTGTCGCCAAGGAACGACCCGTGTTTGCCGGCAACTGAAGGCGGGGGCCAGCCCCCGCACCCCCGGGATATTTAAGCCAGAATGAAAGGCGCAAGGCGGATGAGCGACAAGAGTTTCCTCGATTGGCCCTTCTTTGAGGCGCGGCATCGGGAATTGGCGGCGGCGCTGGAAGACTGGTGCGGTGCGCATCTGCCCGTTGATCATGGCGACGTCGATGAAGCGTGCCGGGGGCTGGTGGCCAGCTTGGGCGCGGGTGGCTGGTTGCAGCACTCGGGCGGCAGTCTGGATGTGCGGACCCTGTGCCTGATCCGCGAGACTTTAGCACGGCATGATGGCTTGGCGGATTTTGCCTTTGCCATGCAGGGCTTGGGGATGGGGCCGGTGTCATTGTTCGGCACGCCTGAGCAGAAGCTTTGGCTGGAACGGACGCGGGCCGGGACCGCGATCTCGGCCTTTGCGCTGACCGAACCCGGCTCGGGCTCGGACGTGGCGGCGACGTCGACGGTGGCGGACCGGGTGCAGGGTGGCTGGCGGATCAGCGGAGAGAAGACCTGGATCTCGAACGGCGGGATTGCGGATGTCTATGTGATCTTTGCGCGGACCGGAGAGGCACCGGGGGCGCGCGGCATTTCGGCGTTTCTGATGCCCGCCGATGTGCCGGGCTTGACGGTTGAGGAAAGGCTGGAGGTGATTGCGCCGCATCCCTTGGCGCGACTGCGCCTGGACGGGGTGGAATTGCCGGAGGGCGCCTTGATCGGCAAGGCCGGTGAGGGATTCAAACTGGCGATGTCCGTGCTGGATGTGTTCCGGTCAACGGTGGGTGCCGCCGCTTTGGGCTTTGCGCGGCGGGCTTTGGATGAGACCCTTGCACGGGTGACATCCCGGCGCATTCAGGGGCAGGCCTTGGCCGAGTTGCAGATGGTGCAGGGGCATCTGGCCGACATGGCGCTTGAAATTGATGCCGCCGCCCTGCTGGTCTACTGCGCCGCCTGGACCAAAGACATGGGCGCAGCGAGGGTGACACGCGAAGCCGCGATGGCCAAGCTGTACGCCACCGAAGCCGCACAACGCGTCATCGACATGGCCGTGCAACTGCATGGCGGCGATGGGGTCCGGCATGGCTCGGTTGTTGAACGCCTGTACCGCGAGATCCGGGCACTGCGGATTTATGAAGGCGCAAGCGATGTGCAGCGCGTGGTGATTGCCCGCTCCATCCTGCCAAAGGAGGCGACATGACTTCTCCGCACGACTTTCTGCATCCCAAGGGGTGGAAGGCCACCCCGGGCTATTCCAGCGGCGTTTCGGCCAAGGGGCGTCTGGTGCTCACCGGCGGCATCATCGGCTGGAACGGCCAGCAAGAGTTTGAAACGGATGACTTTGCCGGGCAGGTGGCGCAGGCGCTGCGCTCGATCGTCGAGGTGCTGGCTTGCGGCGGGGCCAAGCCCGAACATCTGGTGCGGCTGACGTGGTATGTCACGGACAAGCGTGAATACCTAGGTAGCCTGAAGGAAATTGGCCGGGCCTACCGCGAGGTCATCGGCAAGCACTTCCCGGCCATGGCCCTGGTGCAGGTGGTGGCCTTGGTGGAAGATCGGGCGAAGGTGGAAATCGAAGCGACGGCTGTGGTGCCGGAATAGGAGGGGCGATGCTGGGACCGACGGGACATGTTGACACATTCACGCGGGACAGGCTGCCCGCATCTGACCATTGGCCGGAAATCACGCCGGTCTTCCATTATCCGGACCACCTGAACGCCGGGGTCGAACTTTGTGACCGCATGGTCGAGCGCGGCTTTGGCGACCATGTGGCCTTGATCGGCAACGGGCGGCAGCGGACCTACAAGGAACTGGCCGACTGGTCGAACCGCATCGCCCACGCGCTGGTCGAGGTCTATGGCCTCAAGCCCGGCAACCGGGTGCTGATCCGGTCTGCCAACAACCCCGCGATGGTGGCGGCCTGGCTGGCTGCGACCAAGGCGGGGGCGGTGGTGGTCAATACCATGCCGATGCTGCGGGCCGGGGAACTGACCGCGATTGTCGACAAGGCAGAGATCACCCACGCGCTGTGCGATACGCGGCTGATGGAGGAACTGGTCACCTGCGCCAAAGGCTCGGCCTATCTGCGGACGGTGGTGGGGTTTGATGGCACGGCCAACCATGATGCGGAACTGGACCGGGTGGCGCTGTCCAAGCCGGTGCGCTTTGCTGCCGTGCAGACGGGCCGCGATGATGTGGCTTTGCTGGGCTTCACCTCGGGCACGACCGGAGAGCCCAAGGCCACCATGCATTTCCACCGCGATCTGCTGATCATCGCCGATGGCTATGCCAAGGAAGTGCTGAAGGTCACGCCGGAGGATATCTTCGTAGGCTCTCCGCCCTTGGCCTTCACCTTCGGGCTTGGCGGTCTGGCGATCTTTCCCCTGCGCTTTGGTGCGGCGGCGGCACTGCTGGAGCAGGCAAGCCCGGCCAACATGATCTCGCTCATTCAAGAGCACAAGGCGACGGTCTGCTTCACCGCCCCCACCGCCTACCGGGCGATGCTGAAGGCGATGGAGGCGGGGGCAGATCTGTCCTCGCTGCGGGCGGCGGTCAGTGCCGGGGAAACCCTGCCCGCGCCGGTCTATCAGGAATGGATGGAGCGGACCGGCAAGCCGATGCTGGATGGCATCGGTGCGACCGAGATGCTGCATATCTTCATCACAAACCGCTTCGAGGATCACCGCCCCGGCTGCACCGGGCGTCCGGTCGGTGGCTACGAAGCGAAGATCGTCAATGAGGACATGGTCGAGGTGCCACGCGGCGAGGTCGGGCGGCTGGCCGTGCGCGGGCCGACCGGCTGCCGCTACATGGCGGATGACCGGCAACAGAAATACGTGAAGGGCGGCTGGAACCTGACCGGCGATAGCTTCTGGCAGGACGAAGAGGGCCGCTTTCACTTCGCCGCGCGGTCTGACGACATGATCATCTCGGCTGGCTACAACATCGCGGGGCCAGAGGTTGAGGCAGCCCTGCTCTCGCACCCCGCTGTGCTGGAATGCGCCGTGGTGAGTGCTGTGGACGAGGAACGCGGCCATATCGTCGAGGCGCATGTGGTGCTGGCCACAGGCCATGAACCCTCGGACCTACTGATCCGAATCCTGCAAGATCATGTGAAGCGCGTCATCGCACCCTACAAGTACCCGCGCCGGGTCGTATTCACCGATGCCCTGCCGAAGACGCAGACCGGCAAAATCCAGCGGTTCCGGCTGAAAACCTGACACCCCAAAAATTTTCGCCGAAAATTTTTGGGACACCACCTTCAGGCGAGGGGTAAAGCCACTTGGAATCCGCGGTCTTTGATCACCGGAGACAGTAGCGTCAGGTCCTTGCCCAAACCGCGCGCGATGCCTGCGGCGATGGCAAGGCCCAAGCCCGACCCGCTGCTGCGCGCCCCGGCCCGTTCAAAGCGCATGGTCAGGGTCGACAGGATTTCCGGCGGTATCGCCGGGCAATCGTTGGTCACCGAAAAGACTCCGGTGGGCGACAAAGACACCGAAACGGTCGCCTGCGTGCCGTGCACCAAGGCGTTCTCGATCAGGTTCCGGGCCAGAACCGCAAAAGCATCCGGGTCCAGCCGAGACGGTACTGCGGTTTTCGGAACATCGGCGGTGATGCGTCCGGGATGGCTGCGGCTGAAGTCATTCAGCACCACGTTCAGGATCGGCACCAGATCGGCCTGCTCGGCTGCGATCATCGCCCCCCCCTCGGCCCGGGCAAGTTGCATGAGCTTTTCTGCAAGCCGGGCGAGGCGCTTCAGTTCAGCCTCAACCTGCGCCGCCCTTTGCCGCAAAGGCCCCTCCGGGCTTTCGGCAACCAGCCGCTGCGTCTGCGCCAAGGTCGCCGCTATCGGCGTGCGAAGTTCGTGCGCGGCATTGGCTGCGAAGGACCGCTCGGCCTGCAGGGCGCGCTTCAGCCGGGCCATCAGGCGGTTGGCGGCCTGCTGGATCGGGATCAGTTCGGTGCGCAGACCCGACAGGTCCAAGGGAGTCAGGTCATCCGCCCCCTTCAGCCGGATCGCCACCGACAGATGCCCCAGGGGCCGCAACCCCCGCCGCACCCACAGGGCCACGCCAATCAGCGACAGGGGCAGCAGCACCCCCAGAGGAACCAGCATCGCCAGCACCGTCTCGCGCAACGCGGTCTGGCGGTGCGTCAGCGGTTCGGCGACCTGAATCGTATACTGCCCCGACACGGCAGAGCGGCTGAACACCCGGTGGCTTTCGGTGGTGAAGAAGCCCTGCCCCTTGACCTGATCGAAAATCTTGGCGTCGGCGTCATGCGAATACATCAGGATCTTGGCATCGGCGTCGCGGATCACATAGGTGATCTTCTCGTCATGCTGGGCAATCGGCAGAATCTTCTGCGCCACAGCCGCCCCGTCCGAGGCGATCAGTTCCACCACCGCCAGCGGCAGGATCCGTTCTCCGGTCTCCTGCAAAGCCGCGTCAAACGACTCGTCAATCTCGCGCCGCACCACGAAGGTGGAGCCGACCACCGCCCCCAACCACAGCACCACAAGGATGGCCGAAACACCCACGGCCAACTGGCCGCGCAAGGATCTCATCAGGTTCATGGCGTGCCCAACCGGTAACCCAAGCCTCGGATCGTATGCACCACGTCTTTCCCCAATTTCTTGCGCAAGCGGCTGACATAAACCTCGATCGTGTTGCTTTCGACCTCGGCATCGAAGGAGTACAGCTGATCCTCGATCTGGCTTTTCGAGACGATCTGCCCCGGACGCTGCAACAATGCCTCGAATATGATCCACTCGCGTTGCGACAGATCAATCTGACCGTCAGGCCCGTGAATCGCATGGGCGGCAAGGTCAATCTCAAGGCCCCCAAGCGAGATCAGCGGGTTCGGATTGCCGGAATAGCGGCGGGCGACGGCGTTGATGCGGGCGGTCAGTTCGGCAAGGTCGAAGGGCTTGACGATGTAATCGTCGGCACCAGCGTTCAGCCCCTCGATCCGTTCGGTGATGCGGTCATGCGCCGTCAGGATCATCACCGGCGTGACAGACCCCTTGGCGCGCAACGCCTTCAGGAAATCAAGGCCACGGCCATCGGGCAACCCAAGGTCCAGAAGGATCAGGTCATAGGACATCGTCGCCACCAGATCGCGGGCATAGGCCAGCGTCGGCGCCAGGTCCGGCACATGGCCTTCGGCGGCGATCTCGTCGCGCACGGCGCTTCCCAGCCCGGGGTCATCTTCGATCAGCAGAATACGCATGCGTCCTCCATGATCCCCTATGCCGTGATTTAGCTGACACCAAGCTGAACGGCAGGGCAAGGTGGCGTTCAGGTGGCTGTCAGGTTCACAGTGCTGGTGAAGCCTTGCAAACAGGACACCCAACCATGCGCCGAATCATCCGCGACATCATTCTTGCCGTCACTCTGGCCTGCCTTGCTGTCCCAGCGACGGCGGAGGTCGAATGCTCGACCCCGATGGACGACTGGAAACCCATCGCCGCCCTGCGGGAAGAGGCCGTCAAGCTGGGCTGGACCGTGGAAAAGATTCGCGCAGATGACGGTTGCTATCACGTGAAGGCGACGGATTCCGCCGGCAAGCCCATTGAAGGAGTGTTCGACCCGCAGTCGCTGAAACTGCTGGGCCGCTCTGACGACGACCACGAAGAGAACGGCGAGCATGACTCGTCGAAATCGGGCGGCTCAAACTAGGCGCGCCCAAGACCTTTAGAAACCGGAGTTCCCATGTACCGTACATCCACCGCCCTTGCCCTGTCGCTCGCCGCACTCGCCCCGATTGCTGCTGACGCCAACCCGGTCAAGATCAGCGTCACCATCGCGCAATACAGCGGCCCGAACACCTTTCTGGCGATGTATCTGACCGACAAATCCGGGGCCTTCAAAAGCACCGTCTGGGTGGCCGGCGACCGCACCCGCTATTGGCGCCACCTGCGGACCTGGTTTGCTGCGACCGGCGGCCAAGGCGCGGATGGCGTTACAGGAGCCAGCGTCGGCTCAGGCCGCACGCTGACGATCACGCCCGACATCGCCGCCTCGATGATCGACGCGGGATATGTCCTGCACATCGATGCGGCTGCGGAAGGTGTCGGCGAAAGCCCGGATGAAATTCAGGTGCCGCTGACCACCGCCGGTGCCGCCAAGCCAATGGCTGGCAACGGATTCATCGCGAACTTCCAGTACGGCCTTTAAGACCCCAAAAGTCAGGACCACCCCATGTTGCGGCGTCTGCATTCCCTTCCCGGCCTGATCTTCGGGCTGGTGCTTCTGGTACTGGCATCGTCTGGCGCGATTCTGTCGCTTGCCCCGATGCTGGACCGGGTGCAGGCGTCGCCTGAGGCCAGCCTCACCGTGGCAGTTGTGGCCGCCAAGGCCGCAGCCGAAAACCCCGGCCTGAACAAACTGCATCGCAGCCCGAACGGGGTGATCGTCGCCTCCATCAAGGCCAAGCTGGGCTTTCAGACCAAAGTGATCGACCCCGCGACCGGCAAAGCGACCGGTGCCGCCGGGGCGGGCAGTTTCCTTGACTGGATCAAGGAGCTGCACCGGTCTTTCTTCCTCGACCAGACCGGCCACGGCATCGCCGGGGTCAGCGCCGGGGTCATGTTCCTGATGACGTTGACCGGACTGTTCCTGCTGGCCGTCTCGCTCGGCGGCTGGCGGCGGATCGGAAAATCCGTCCGCTCCACCGGCGCACGCGGCTGGCACGCCAAGGTTGCACGTTTCGCCGTGGCAGGCCTGTTCGTCTTGGCCCTGACCGGATCTTACATGTCGCTGTCCACTTTCGGCATCATAAATGACGGCACCAGCCTTGAGGCCACATTCCCCGACACCGTCGCCACCGGCACTGCCCTGCCCATTGACCAACTTGCCGCCCTGCAAGCCGTGCCTCTGTCCGCCCTGCGCGATCTGACCTTCCCTGTGGCGGGCGATCCGACCGACGCCTTCCTGATCGCCACCTCCACCGGCGAGGGCTATGTGGACCAGGTCTCGGGCCAGATGCTGAACTGGATGGACTACGGCATGGCCCGCCATATCTGGGAGTTCATCTACAAACTCCACACCGGCCAGGGCCTGTGGATGGTCGGCCTGATCCTTGGCCTTTCGGCGCTGTCTGTTCCGCTGCTGTCCGCCACCGGCACCGCCATCTGGTATAGCCGCCGCCGCGCCATCCCTCACCTCCGCCACAACGCCCGCGCCTCGGTGGCCGATTTGGTCATTCTGGTGGGCTCCGAAGGCGGTTCGACTTGGGGTTTTGCCTCGTCGCTGTCGGACGCGCTGCACAAGCACGGGCTCAACATCCACGTCGCCGCGATGAATGACTTGGGCGATTATCCGCAAGCCGGTGGCGTCATCCTGATGACGGCCACCTATGGCGATGGCGAGGCGCCCTCCAGCGCCACCCGCTTCCTGGACCGCGTGGCGCAAACCAAGAACCCGCTGCCCGTGGCCATCCTCGCCTTTGGCGACCGGATGTTCCCATCTTACTGCGGCTATGCGGAAAAGATCGCAGTGGCGCTGGAAAATGCCGGTTGGCAGGCCTTCCTGCCCTTCGCCCGCGTCGACCGCCAATCCAACGCCGATTTCGGCAAATGGGTGCAGGATCTTGGCACCCTTCTGTCGCTGAAGCTGGAGCCAGAACATCACGCGAATGTCCCGAAAACCAACGAACTGGAACTGATTTCGCGCCATGATTACGGCGCACAGGTGCAAGCCCCCGTGGCCGTGCTGCGCTTCAAGCCGGTGGCCCCTAAGGGATGGCTTGGCCTGTTTTCAACCGCCCCGCAGTTCGAGGCGGGGGATCTTCTGGGCATCCTGCCCCCTGGCAGCGACCTGCCGCGCCTCTACTCGCTGGCCTCGTCGCGGAAAGACGGCTTTGTCGAGATTGCCGTCCGCAAGATGCCCGGCGGCCTCTGCTCCGGCTGGCTGAACGAGTTGGAGGTCGGCACCACGATCAACGCCTTTGTCCGCCAGAACCCCGCCTTTCGCCCGCAGGCCAAAGGCCCGGTGATCATGATCGCCGCAGGCACCGGCGTTGGGCCGATGATCGGCTTCCTGCGCGGGCTGAAAGCCGGACGCGGGGCCGAGATGTACTTTGGTGCCCGCGATCCGGGGTCGGACTACCTCTACGAGGACGAACTGGCCGAGGGACTGCAACAGGGCCGCCTGTCGCGCCTTGTGACCGCCTTCAGCCGGGTCCAGGACCGCGCCTATGTGCAGGATCGCCTGCGCGCCGATGCCGCCCATCTGCGTGACCAGATCAAGCGCGGCGGTCAGGTGCTGGTCTGCGGCTCTATCGCCATGGCCCGTGCCGTCGCGGTGGAAGTCGAAGAGGCGCTGGCGCCTCTGGGCCTTTCCGTCGCCACCCTGCGCGCTGAGGGCCGCTATCTGGAGGATGTCTACTGATGCTGCGCACGCTGTCGGGCCCGGCCATGGGCAGCCGCTGGACCGCCCGGCTGGACTGCGATGCAGAGCTTGCCGCCACCCTGTCAGACGCCTGCGCCGCGTCCATCGAGGCGGTGGAGCACGCCACCAGCAACTGGCGCGCCCTGTCCGACCTGTCACGGCTGAACGCCGCCCCGGTGGGGGATTGGGTTCAGGTGCCGCCCCATCTGCTGACCGTGCTGTCCAAGGCGCTGCAGATTGGCCGTACCTCGGACGGCCTCTTCGACATCGGCGTTGGCGCCCTGGTGCAAGCCTGGGGCTTTGGCCCGGCGCAGGGTCAGGCCGACCCCAAGGCGATCAGCGCCCACCTTGGCAAAGCCCTGCGCAGTTTCGAGACCTTGGAACTTGACCTCATCGCCGGATGCGCTCGCAAGACGGAACCGATGACGATCGACCTGTCTGGAATCGCCAAGGGCTATGGCGTCGATGTGCTGGCGCAGGTGTTGGTGGATCATGGCGTGAAGCAGTTTCTGTGCGGTCTGGACGGCGAGTTGGTGGCCAAGGGCCTGCGCCCAGATGGCCAGCCTTGGGCCGTGGCACTGGAACAACCCGACCCCACCCGCCGCACGGGCCGCAGCATGATTGAACTGACAGACCGCGCCATTGCGACCTCCGGCAGCTATCGGCATTTCGTCGATGTCGGCAAACTGCGCGTGTCGCACACGATGAACCCGCGCAGCGGCGGGCCGGCGGTGGGGGCCTTGGTCTCGGTGTCAGTGTTGGCCGACACCTGCATGGCGGCAGATGCCTGGGCCACCGTGCTGATGGTACTGGGCGACAAGGCAGGCCCGGACTATGCCCGCGCCCATGGGCTGCAGGCGATCTTCCTGGCCCAGACGGGGGACGAAATCACCGAGACCCTGACCGGTTTTGCCACCTGACCGCCGAACCTAAAGATTTTTCGTCGAAAGATTTTGGGCCTTACCCTTGCGGCGGCAAGACCAGAATCGCCCGGAAGTCGTTCACATTGGTCAAGGTCGGTCCGGTAACAACCTGATCGCCAAGCGCGCCGAAAAACCCATGCGCATCGTTGCGGGCCAGCGCCAATGCGGGGTCAACCCCTGCACCCCTCGCCCTGCCCAAGGTCTCTGGCCCGATCACCGCCCCCGCCACCTCCGCCGCGCCATCCACTCCGTCGGTGTCACAGGCAATCGCATGGATGCCAGGCGCCCCGTTCAAGGCAATCGCCAGAGCCAGACAGAACTCCGCATTCGGCCCGCCAATCCCATCGCCGCGCCGCGTCACCGTCAATTCACCGCCGGAAAGCAGGAGGACCGGCGCATCGCCCCGCGCCGCCAGAGCCATGTCCGCCATCGTGACGGCCACATCCCGCGCCTCGCCTTCCAGCGCATCGCCCAGCATCAGCACCCTTATCCCAGCCGCTTCGGCCACCGCTTTCGCGGCAGCCAGCGACTGGGCGGGGGCCGCATAAATGCGGCTTTGGGTCCGTGACAGGCGCAGGTCGCCGGGACGAACGACCCCCGAAGCCCCCTGCAAAGCGCGCAATGCCGAGGCTGGAACCTCCGCCCCCCATCGCGCCAGAATCTTCAAAGCCTGCGCGGGCGTCGTTTCATCCCCCACCGTCGGACCCGAGCCGATGAAGGCCATGTCATCGCCCGGCACATCCGAGATCATCAGGGCCAGCATCCGCGCCGGCCAAGCCGCCGCCGCAAGCTGCCCACCCTTCACCCGTGACAGGTGCTTCCTGACCGTGTTCATCTGGGAAATCGGCGCACCGCAGGCCAGCAAAGCCGCATTCACCGCCTGCTTCTCCGCCAAAGTCACCCCCGCCACCGGCGCCACCAGCAAGGCCGAGGCCCCCCCGGACACCAACGCCAGAACGAAGTCCCGTTCCCCCAAGCCCTCCAGCAAGGTCAGCATCTCCGCCGTAGCCGCAGCCCCCGCCGCATCCGGCACCGGATGCGCCGCTTCAACGATCCTGATCCCCCGGCACGGCCGCCCATAGCCATACCGCGTGATCACCAGCCCCTCGCAAGGCCCCCAGACCGCCTCCACCGCCTCTGCCATCCGGGCCGAGGCCTTGCCGGCCCCCACCACCACGACCCGGCCCGCAGGCTTCACAGGCAGATGCGCGGCCAAAGACCGCATCGGGTCGGCGACCTCCACCGCCTTGTCAAACAGGGCCCGCAGCAAGGCCTCCGGGCTCATTCGACACCACCGCTGGAGGCCCGGACAATCAGCCGCACCGGTGTGTGAACCTCGGGCAAAGGCAATGTTCCATCCTCCAGCCAGGCCAACACGGTGGCCGCCACTTCCGCGCCAAACCCGGCAATATCGCAATGCACCGAGGTCAGCGCCGGGAACGACTGCGCGCATTCCTCGATATCGTCAAAGCCCACCACGCGGAATTCAGGCCCGACCTTCCGCCCAAGTTCCGCACATCCCGACAAAAGGCCCAGCGCGACAAGGTCATTGAAACAGATCGCCGCATCCACGTCCGGATGGTCACTCGCCAACCGGCGCGCCGCCTCTCGCCCAAAGGCCCGGCTCGCCCGGCCCGGCAGCACCAAGGGCGTCAGCCCATGTGCCGCCAGACAGGACAGATACCCCGCCATCCGCTCCACCGTCACCGCCCGCCCTTCCAGCCCGCCGACAAAGGCAATCCGCCGCGCACCGCGCTCCACAAGATGCTCCGCCGCCAAAAGCCCGCCGCGCCGGTAGTCCGGGGCGGCAAAGGGAAACGCCCCCGCGTCCACCTTCCTCAGCACCTGCAAGACCGGCAATCCCGCCGCCTTCAAGGGGGCAAACGTCGCCTCCTCCTGCCCGAAGGCCGGAGAGATCACCACCGCCGTCACCCCATGTTCAATCATCGAGGCCACGACCTGCGCCTGCAGGCCCGCGTCTTCATCGGTGTTCGAAATCACCGTCGCATAGCCCCGCGCCGCCAAAGCCATCTGAAGGGACGTGGCAAACTCCGCAAAGAATGGGTTGCGCAGATCGTTGATCACCAACCCGATCAGCCCGATCTTCGAGGACCGCAGGTTCGCCGCGTTCCGGTTGTAGACATAGCCCAGACTGGCCATCACCGCCCTGACCGCCTCTCGCGTCTGCGACCGCACGGCGGGGCTTTCCTGCAAGACCAGCGAGACGGTGGACTTTGAGACCCCCGCCTCTCGCGCCACGTCGATGATGGTCGGCCGCCGCATGCCTCAGCCCATGTCCAAGTCAAACACCAGAATGCCCTCGATCCCGCCTGTCGCATGGCCCACCAACTGCCCGCCAAACGCCTTATGCTCGGGATCATCGGCATAGGTCTGCAAATCCCCCCAAGACGCGAAGTCGATGGTGAAGCCGTGCAGATACCCCCGCTCGATCTTCTCGGGGCTTTCCGACCGCCCGGACGCAAACGAAACCACCCCCGGCAACCGCGCCGCCAGCCGTGGGATGGCCGAGAATATCCCGGCAATCTCCGCCTCCGTCACCTCCGCCCGAAACCGCACCAGAACGATATGCCTTATCATGCTGCCCCCTTGATCATATCCGCCGCCTTCTCCGCGATCATGATCGTGGCGGCATTTGTGTTTGAAGAAACGACCGTCGGCATCACCGAAGCATCGACAACCCGCAGCCCCGCAATCCCGTTGAAGCGCAGCTGCGTATCCACCACCGCCTCCTTGTCCGCGCCCATCCGGCAGGTCCCCGCCGGGTGGTGATCGGTCTTGGCATGGGCGCAGGCGTAGTTGAAGTAATCCTCCTCCGTCCGTACCTCCGGCCCCGGCAGCCTTTCGGCCAGCACGTAAGGCTTCAGCGCATCCTGCCGCATGATCTCCCGCGCCAGCTTCAACCCGCGAATGGACATCTCCCGGTCATAAGGGTCCGCCCAGTAATTCGGATCAATCAACGGCGCGACCGAAGGATCACTCGACGCCAACCGCACCGTCCCCCGCGACCTAGGCCTGAGGTATGCCGAGTTCAGCGTCACCCCGCCCTGCGGCATCGCCGCGACCCCCGCCTCAATCCCCGAGCCCAGTCCAAGATGCAGCTGGATATCCGGGCTGCGGGCGTTCGGGTCCGCATACCAGAACCCCCCCGTCTCAAAGAGACTGGAAGCCACCGGCCCGCGCCTTGTCAGCAAATACTGCAGCCCCGCCCAAGCCGACAGATGCGGCTTGGCAAACCGGTCATAGGTATGCGGCCCGGTACACTCGGCAATCACGAACAAATCCACGTGGTCCTGCAAATTCGCCCCCACGCCCGGCTGATCAAACACCACCGGAATTCCCAAGCCTCGCAAATGATCCGCCGGCCCGATCCCCGACAGCTGCAGCAACCGGGGCGACCCGATCGCGCCCGAGGACAAGATCACCTCACCCCCGCGCGCAACCCCTTCCGGCAGTTCCACCCCAACCGCCCGACCGCCTTCCACCACAATCCGTCGAACCTGCGCCCCCGTCCGTACCGTCAAATTCGGCCGCTTCTCAGCATCCCGCAAATACGCCACCGCCGTCGAGGACCGCCGGGAATTCTTCTGCGTCAGTTGGTAATACCCGACCCCATCCTGAACCTCCCCGGTCATGTCGAGGTTCCGCGGTATCCCCACCTGCCCCGCGGCCGCAAAATACGCCTCACAGATCGGCAGCGGCGCGCGGGGCTGGCTGACCCCCAAAGGCCCGCCCTTCCCGTGATAGCGGTTGTCAAACGTGTCATTATCCTCGGCCTTGCGGAAATAGGGCAGCACATCCTCGTACCCCCAGCCGCCGCATCCCATCTGCCGCCACTCGTCATAGTCCAGCGCATTGCCGCGCGTATAGATCTGAGCATTGATGGAAGACCCGCCGCCAATCACCTTGGCCTGGGTATAGCGGATCACCATATCCTTCATGTGCCGCTGCGGCACGGTATGCCAGCCCCACGACCCGATCCCCTTGGTCATCTTCGCAAAGCCCGCCGGCAGGTGGTAAAACGGATGCCGATCCCGCCCCCCCGCCCCCAGCAGAAGCACCCGCGCAGCGCCTTCCGTCAGCCGCGCCGCCAGCACCGCCCCCGCCGACCCGCCACCGATGACAATGAAATCATACTCCACGGTTAACCCCCAAGATATGTTCCCCCGCCCGCAACGCCAGCGCCGCAATTGTCAGGCTCGGATTGACCGCCGCCGAGGTCGGCAGCACCGAGGCATCCACCACATACAGATTGTCCAGATCATGCGCCTTCAGGTTCACATCCACGACACTCGTCGAAGGATCCGTCCCCATCCGCGCCGTTCCGCACTGATGGCTTGGCGTTTTCCGCTCAAAGGTCTTTGACACCACCACAGGCCACCCCGCCTTGCGCAACGCAGACTTCAGCTTCTCGTTCAGATATTGATGCGCGCCGAAATTGCTCCGCTCCCAATGCAGCACGATCTTGCCATCCTTCACCATCACCCGGCTTTCCGCCTTGGGCAGGTCCTCACTCATCGTCATCAGATGCATGGAATAATCCGCCACATAGGACGCCAGCCACAACGGCCACCCCGTCTCCGCCGCCAGAATCTCCCCCGTCACCCGCCCCAGCATCTGCACATTGCCCAAAGGCCGGTTCTCCGGCCCGCCCTCCAGATACCAATCATTGAACTGGATGGTCTTCTCATAGACCGAGGTGTTCTTGCGGAACGGACTGAACGCCAGCACAGCCGAGATATTGTGGTTCATGAAGTTCCGTCCGACCTGATCGGAAGAATTCGCCAACCCGCGTGGATGCGCCGCCCCGCCAGAACTCAACAGCATCGCCGCAGACTTCACAGCCCCCATGCACAGGCAGATGACCGGCGCCGCCACCCGCTCTACCTTCCCGTCCCGCCGATATTCCACCGCCGTTATCTGCCGCCCATTCGAGTGCAACCGCACCACCTCGGAATTGCGCTGCAAGGTCACATTCGGCCACTTCATAGCCTCCGCGAGCCCGCAAGTCTCGGCATCCATCTTGCCGCCGCGTGTGTTCGGGAACCCGTCAAACGTCTGCGGCCCGCCTGCGAGCCATTTGTCAATATCCACCCCCAACGGCACCGGCCCCACCTGCAACCCCTGCGCCCGCAGCCTGTCCCGCAAATCCGCCACCACAGGCTCATCCGGCACCGGAGGAAACGGATAAGGCTCCGCATGCGGCGGCTCGGTCGCATCATAGCCCAAAGCGCCGCGCACGTTGTACAAGCGCTCCGCCTTGCCGTACCAAGGCTCCATCACGCCGTAATCAATCGGCCACCCCGGCGTCTTGCCCTCCACATGCTGCAGCGGGGCAAAATCCTCCGCCCGATAGCGCAGCAAAACCGCCCCGTAGAACTTCGTATTCCCGCCCGGATAATAGTAGTTGCCCGGACTGAATTCCTTGCCGGCCTGATCCAGCCATGTCTCGTCATTCTTGAAATACCCGGTGAATATCGCCTTCCCCGAACGCGCCTCGGGACTGTCGGCCAACCAATCCCCCCGCTCCAGAATCAGAATCCGCTTGCCCGACGGCGCCAGCGCGGCGGCCAGACTGGCCCCGCCCATCCCCGATCCGATGATGATGATATCCGGCTCAGCCATCCCGCTTCCCTTTCATTCTGGCTCAAATATCCCACAGGGGTGCGGGGGTGTGAAACCCCCGCTTCCACGGCCAGCAGGACAAGTCTCGCCATATTCGCAGCACGGTCCAGCCCCAAGTCTCAAGCAAATTTGGACCGTTCCACAACATTATTGGAACGGTCCAAATCTGACAACCCCTTTCACATAAACCTGACCCCCAACCCCTTGCGCCTGCCCTTGGCATGGGGGACAAAAGCCCATGGCGTTCATCACCCTCTCCGCTCCGCGCCTGACGCGTGCCGTCCCGCTGATCGTGGCGGTGGCATTGTTGATGGAGAATATCGACAGCTCGGTGCTGTCCACCTCGCTGCCTGCCATGTCGATCGACCTCGCCACCGATCCGATCCACCTCAAACTGGTGCTGACCTCCTACCTGCTGGCCCTTGCGGTGTTCATCCCGGCCTCGGGCTGGGCGGCGGACCGGTTCGGCGCGCGGACGGTGTTCCGCTGGGCTATTGTGGTCTTCACCCTCGGCTCCATCGCCTGCGGCCTCAGCCAGAACCTGTGGCAGCTTGTTCTGGCGCGCACCCTGCAAGGCATCGGTGGCTCAATGATGGTTCCCGTGGGCCGCCTGATCGTGCTGCGGTCGGTGCCCCGCGACGGCCTTGTTGGCGCCCTCGCATGGCTGACGGTCCCCGCCCTCCTCGGCCCGGTCATCGGGCCGCCCCTGGGCGGCTATATCACCACCTTCTGGCACTGGCGCTGGATCTTCTGGATCAACATCCCGTTGGCCGTCCTTGGCATCATCCTCGCCACCCTGATGATCCCCAACATCCGCGAAGAGGTCGTCGCCCGATTCGACGCCAAGGGCTTCCTGATGGTCGGCCCCGGTCTGGCGGCCTTCCTGACAGGGGCCACCCTCGCCGGCCTGAACCTCGCCCCCCTTTGGCTCGTGGCCCTGCTGGTCGGTGGCGGAGCGGCCCTGACCGCCGCCTTCGTCCGCCACGCCCTGCGCGTGCCAGAGCCCCTTGTCGACCTGCGCCTGCTGAACCTGCCCACCTTCCGCATCTCGATCATCGCGGGCACCTTCTTCCGCATTGGCGTCGGCGCGCTGCCGTTTCTGCTGCCCCTGATGTTCCAGCTTGGCTTCGGCCTGACCGCCTTCCAGTCCGGCTCGCTGACCTTCGTCTCGGGCATGGGTGCCATGCTGATGAAGTTCGCGGCCCAACCCCTGCTGCGCCGCTTCGGCTTCCGCGGCGTCCTCATGGGCAATGCGCTGGTCTCCTCCGTCCTTCTCGCAGGCCCGGCGCTTTTCACGCCCGCCACGCCCGTCGTCATCATGCTGGCGGTTCTCCTCGCCGGGGGCCTGTCACGCTCCCTGCAATTCACCGCCGTCAACGCCATCGGCTATGCCGAGGTCTCTGCCCCGCGCCTCTCCTCGGCCACCACCTTCACTGCCGTCCTGCAGCAACTCTCCGGCTCCATCGGCATCACCATCGCCGCCATGGGGCTTGAGGCGGCAGGCGCCCTGCGCGGCACATCTGCGACCGACATCGGCAACTTCCCCTATATCTTCGGCATCATCACCGTTCTGTCGATCAGCTCCGCCATAGGCTTCTCGCGGCTCACCGCCAGTGCCGGCTCCACTCTGGTGCAACAGAAGGCCGCCACCCGTTGACACCCGGCCCCCGCAGCGGTCAACTGCGGCCAAACCCGAGGGCATTTCATGGAAATCACAGTAGCGTTCGACCGGCCTGATGAAGGCCCAAAATCCGGCCCCGTCACCGTCGGCTGGTTCCTGACCTACGACAAGGCCACTGTCCTGTATGACCCGCCCGAACGTCTGATCTTCCGCCAGACCAACAAGGCCCATGCCAAATCAGCCAGCCGCTGCCCGGCGGTGATCCAGATGGAAAGCCGCTACTTCGTGGTGAAATGCCCCTATGACATGCACATCGGCTTTGGCCGCGATGACAAGGGCAAACCACATCTGATCAACCGCAAGGGCGCAGGCTCGGCCGTGCGCGCCAACAAGCTGAACGAAATCTTGACGCTGGTGAACGAGGCCGAGTGGCGCTACCCCGACCGCCCGACCGTGCAACTGTCGATGCCCTACTGCTTCATCAGCGATGAGGTGGTCTATATCAGCCAGATCGGTACCTTCGCCCACTACCGCCCCGATCCCCTGCCCGGCACGATCTTCGGCGGCCGCTTCCCCTTGAACGCATGGCCGCGCCCCCTGATGTGGGCCTTCGAATGGCATGAACCGGAAAAGGACATCATCCTGCGCCGGGGCGAGCCCCTCTTCTATTGCCAGTTTGAAGCCGAAGGCCCCGACCGCGCCATTCAGGTGGTCGAGGCCGAGCGGACCCCCGAACTGACCAAATACATGGACCAGATCAGCGGCGTGGTGAATTACGTCAACCAGACCTTCTCGCTGTTCAAAGCCGCCGAGGCGCTGCGCCCGGCCAAACTGCTGACCCCCAAACAGCGCGAGTGACATGCAAAGCTTTCTGGAAATCTACGATCTCGCCTCCGGCACCTCCCGCACGATCCTGACGCAGGACGGCGTAATCGAGGCGCCGAACTGGGACCCTTCCGGCCAGACCCTGCTGATCAACGGCGGCGGCAAGCTCTACCGCGTGCCGCTGGACGCCCCAAGGCTGGTTCCGGTTCCCACGGGCAGTGCGGAAAAGCTGAACAACGACCACGGCATTTCGCCGGATGGCAAACAGATCGTGATCTCCAACCACCGCGGCCGCGGCTCGGAAATCTTCCTGCTGCCAGCCGAGGGCGGCGAGCCGACACCCATCTCGCCCGACTCGCCAAGCTGGTGGCACGGCTGGTCGCCGGATGGCAAAATGCTCGCCTATGTCGCGGCACGCGGCGACAAGAAGGTGATCGACGTCTACACGATGGCACTGGATGGCAGTCCGGAAAAGCGCCTGACGATGGGCGAGGGCCATTGCGACGGCCCCGACTTTTCCGCCGACGGCACCCGCATCTACTACAACTGCGACCGTGACGGCCATGCGCAGATCTGGGTGATGAAGGCCGACGGCTCGGACCAGCGCAAGCTTTTCGCCGATGAGTATGTGAACTGGTTCCCGCACCCCTCGCCCGATGGCAAGACGGTGCTGTACCTCGCCTACCCGACGGGCACGACAGGCCACCCGGCCAACCTGCACGTGGCCCTGTGCCTCACGGACACCGAGGGCCAAAACCGCCGCCGCATCCTTGAATTCACCGGCGGCCAGGGCACGATCAACGTGCCGAACTGGTCGCCCGATGGCACCCAGTTCGCCTATGTCCGCTATCAACCCGACTGAAGGAGGCTGAAATGCCCGTCACCGCCAAAGACCTCGTCGCGGCCGCCAATGCCGTTGTCCCCCGCATCTCCACCGCCGACGCGCAAGACATGCTCGCCAAGGGCGCGCTCCTGCTTGACGTGCGGGACGCGCCCGAGCTGGAGGCGATGGGCCGCGCCGTAGGCTCGCACCACATCCCGCGCGGCATGCTGGAGTTCCGCGCCGACCCGGCCTCGCCCTACCACGACCCGCAACTGCAGCAAGGTCGCCCGGTGATCCTGCATTGCGCCAGCGGTGGGCGCTCCGCTCTTGCCGGAAAACTTCTGGTGGATATGGGCTACACGCAGGTCTTCAACATCGGCGGCTTCAAGGACTGGAAAGAGGCCGGCGGCCCGATCGAAGAGCCGCTCGACAAGGGCATGTGACCCGTAGGGTGGGGTTCAACCCCACCCTACCTCAACCCCGCGTAGGTCGGGGCGTGCCCCGACCCTCCACCGGTCAGAAATCCAGATCCGCGTAATGCGCCGGCTGCGGAAAGCCCGGGATCTGGTCCGACAGCAAGGGCCGGAATGACGGCCGCGACTTGATCTTGGCGTACCAGTCCTTCACCGCCGGATTGCGGTTCCAGTCGACATCCGAGATGTAATCCAGACAGGACAGATGCGCCGCCGCCGAGAAATCGGCCAGCGTCATCGTGTCGCCCGCCAGCCAGCGCCGCTGTTCCAGCAGCCAGCCCAGATAGTCGATGTGATACTTGATCCGGCTCGCGCCCGATTTGACGTTCTTGCTGTCCGGATAGCCCTGCCCCATCAGCTTCTTGTGCACCCGTTCGTACAGCAGCTTCGAGGTCACCTCGGAATGGAACTTGTCGTCGAACCACGCGCAAAGTCGGCGCACCTCATAGCGCGTGTCAATGTCGCGCGGCATCAGCGGCGGGTTGGGATAGGCTTCTTCCAGATACTCGCAGATCGCCTGACTTTCCGACAGCATACGGTTGTCGATCTTCAGCACCGGCACCTTGCCCGCCGGATTGCGGCGCAGGAACTCGGCGCTCTGCTCCCAATACTTCTCCTCCATCAACTCCACCTCAAGCTTCTTCTCGGCGAGGGTCAGGCGCACCTTGCGGCAGTAGGGCGAGAGGGGAAAATGGTACAGTCGGATCATGGGCGGATCTTGGGGTCCTGCGTCAGCTATCCCACTTCAATGCAACGCTTGGCGCCGGAATTCAACTCCCCTCACGTCAATCGACAGTCTCGAAACAGGCAGCGCGACCATCGGCCTCAATCGTCTCGGCCCCCGACATGATTTCCCCGGCATGCGCCTTCACGAAGGCCGAGGGTTTGGCCGCATGCCGGTCCTTGGGGTTGGGCAGCACCGCCGCCAAGCGCGCCGCCTGCACCGGCGTCAGATGCGCCGCATCTGTCTTGAACAGTTCCTCAGCCGCCGCCTGCACCCCAAACACGCCTTCCGAGAATTCCGCCTCGTTCAGATACACTTCCAGAATGCGCTGCTTGGACCACATCAGTTCAACAACCGGAGTCAAAGCCGCCTCCATCGCCTTCCTGACATAGGACCTTCCCTGCCAAAGGAAGACGTTTTTCACCACCTGCTGGCTGATTGTGGAGGCCCCCCGCTGCTTGCCGTGCTTGATGGCATCGCGGATCTGGGCCAGGTCAAAGCCCCAGTGCAGGCAGAAATTCGCATCCTCACCCGCCACCGCCGACCGGCCCATATCGGGTGCGATCTGATCCCAACTGACCCATTCGCGCTTGATGCCGCCCAGCCGCCAGCTTTCCTGCCACTGATAGATATTGCCCGGCGGCGGCAGGAACGAGAACAGGAAGATCAGCAGGACATAAAAGCCGAAGACCGCCGCCGCCCCGCGCCCCAACCATCGCAAAGCCCGCCGCCACAGGGGGCGGGGGGCTTGGGTCGCGGCAGAAGGTTTCTTTGCGCGGGTTTTCTTCTCGGCCATGCCGCAGCATAGGCCTCAGCGCCCGCGCAGGGTCAAGCCTTCAGGTCGCCTTGGCTTCCAAAGCCGCCCGCAGCGTGGCTTCATCGTCATGGCTCAGCGAGGTTTGCAGGATATGCCCCTTGGCCCTGAACTCGCCCAGACGTTCGACCACTTTCGGGGTGTTGAACTTCCGCGCCAACACGAAGACCGCCGCCGTGCCGGGCTTCAGCCGCTGCCCCAGTTCGCGCATGAAATCGTCGTTGATGCCCACATCGGTCATGCTGGCCGACAAGGCACCCGCCCCGGCACCCAAAGCCACGCCGATCAACGGGTTGAAGAAGATCATGCCGATCAACAGACCCCAGAAGCCGCCGCTTGCGGCCCCCAAGGCGGTCAGGTTGGCGGACTGATGCAGTTGCACCTTGTCATCCAGCGCGCGGGTGACAACGACAACATCCTCCATCTCCAGCAGATATTCCTTCTGCAGCTTCACCAGTTCCGCCCGCATCTCAAACGCGGTGGCTTCAGTGTCAAACGACACGACGATCAGATCAGACATGACAATCTCCTTGGTTGGCCGACTTCTCGCACGAAGCGCGGTCGAGGACCTTGATCCAGGTTAGATAGGCAAGCCCGGATGCAAAAACGCCTGCGGCGCGGGGCGCTGCGGGCGTTTTCTTCTGGCATCGGCTGGTTCTGGCCTATTCCGCCGGAACCTTGATCGCCTCATCGCTCAACGGATGCGGCAGACGGTTGACCATCTCGATCGGGCAGACTTGCAGGAAGTTCCGCCGCTCGTGCTCCCAGTTGGACAGGATGCGTGCCGCATGACGGCTGCCGGTTTCCGCCACATGCGCCTCGATCAGACCCTTCACCTGCGCCTCCCAAAGCGGATGGCCCAGCCCACAGGTCAGGATCGTCTCGCGGTTCATGAACTCCTCGGCCACGCCTTGGGGATCATAGATATACGCCATCCCCCCCGTCATGCCCGCGCCAAAGTTCGCCCCGATCCGGCCGAGAATAACCGCCACACCGCCGGTCATATACTCGCACCCGTTCGACCCGCAGCCCTCGACCACCACCTTGGCACCCGAGTTCCGCACGGCAAACCGCTCCCCCGCACGCCCCGAGGCATACAGATAGCCATCCGTCGCGCCATACAGCACGGTGTTGCCGATGATGGTATTCTCCTCGGCCTTCAGCGGAGAGTTCATCGAAGGCCTGACCACAATCGTGCCTCCCGACAGCCCCTTGCCGACATAGTCGTTGGCATCGCCCTGCACTTCCAGCTTCAGCCCGCGCACCGCAAAGGCCCCCAGCGACTGCCCGCATGAGCCCGACAGCTTCACCGTCAGATGATCGGACTGCAACGAATTCCGCATCCCGAACTTCTTGACGATATGGCTTGAGGCCCTTGTCCCGATGGTGCGCAATGTATTCCGCACCGCATAGGACAACTGCATCTTCTCGCCATCCTCGAAGAACCGCGCGCCATCGCGGATGATCTCGGCATCCAGCGTATCCGGCACAGCGTTGCGCGGTTTCGACCGGTCATAGGTGATGCGCTGCGTGCTATCGACAAGGATCAGCAACGGGTTGAGGTCCAAGTCATCCAGATGCGCCGAGCCGCGCGAGATCTGCGACAGCAAATCCGCCCGCCCGATGATCTCATCCATCGACCTTGCGCCAATCGAGGCGAGGATCTCCCGCACTTCCTGCGCATAGAAGGTGATCAGGTTGACCACCTTGTCCGCGCTTCCGGTAAACTTCTGCCGCAGGCTTTCGTTCTGCGTGCAGACCCCCACCGGGCAGGTGTTGCTCTGGCACTGACGCACCATGATGCAGCCCATGGCGATCAGCGCAGCCGTGCCGATGCCATATTCCTCGGCCCCCATCATCGCCGCCATCACCACATCGCGCCCCGTCCGAAGCCCGCCATCCGTCCGCAACGTCACCCGTTCACGCAGATTGTTCATCGCCAGAACCTGATGCGCCTCGGTCAGACCCATCTCCCACGGCAACCCGGCATACTTGATCGACGTCCCCGGAGACGCCCCCGTCCCACCATTGTGCCCCGAGATCAGGATCACATCCGCCTTGGCCTTGGCCACCCCCGCCGCAATCGTGCCCACACCGGACGACGACACCAGCTTCACCGTCACCTTAGCGCGCGGGTTGATCTGCTTGAGGTCATAGATCAGCTGCGCAAGATCTTCGATCGAGTATATGTCATGGTGCGGCGGCGGGCTGATCAAAGTCACCCCCGGCGTGCTGTGACGCAGTCTGGCGATCAGCGCCGTCACCTTCATCCCCGGCAACTGCCCACCCTCACCGGGCTTGGCCCCCTGCGCGACCTTGATCTCCAATTCCTCACAGGCGTTCAGATACTCCGCCGTCACGCCAAAGCGCCCGGAAGCCACCTGCTTGATCTTCGCACAGGGATTGTCGCCGTTCGGTTCCGGATGGAAATGCGCCGGGTCCTCACCACCCTCACCCGAGTCACTCTTCGCCCCAATCCGGTTCATCGCGACGTTCAGCGTCTTATGTGCCTCGGGCGACAGCGCGCCAAGGCTCATCCCTGGCGTGACAAAGCGCTTCCGGATCGAGGTGATGCTTTCCACCTCTTCAATCGGAACAGCTTTGCCAAGGCTCTTGATGTCCAGCAAATCCCGAATGTGGATCGGCGGATTGGCCCGCATCGCCGCCGAATACTGCTTCCAGATGTCATAGCTGGCCCGGTCACAGGCCGATTGCAGCATATGCATCGTCTGCGCTTCCCAAGCGTGCTTTTCCCCCGAACGCCGCGCCTTGTAGAAGCCGCCCACCGGCAGCACGTCAGTTTGCGACAACCAGCCCTTGGCGTGCACCTCTTCGCACTTCAGCTGAATCCCGTTCAGACCAATGCCCGAAATCCGGCTCTGCATCCCCGGGAAATACTCCGCCACCATCGCCCGAGACAGGCCCACAGCTTCAAAGTTCAGACCGCCGCGATAGGACGAAATGACCGAGATCCCCATCTTCGACATGATCTTCAACAGACCCGCGTCGATGGCATCGCGGTACCGCCGCATCGCGTCGATCAAGGACCCTTCGATCAGCCCCCGCGACACCCGGTCCGCCACCGAATCCTCGGCCACATAGGGGTTCACCGTGGTCGCCCCCGATCCGATCAGCACCGCGAAGTAATGCGGGTCGATGCACTCGGCTGACCTCACGTTGATAGAACAGAACGTCCGCAGACCCTTCCGCGTCAGCCATGAATGTACCGCTGAAGTAGCAAGGATCATCGGCATCGCCACCCGGCCTTCGCTTTGATGCTCGTCGGTCAGCACCAGTTGCCCAGCACCCGAGCGCACAGCGTCTTCCGCCTCGGCCCTGATCCGCTCCAGCCCCAGACGCAAAGCGTCTTGGCCCGAGCCCGCCGGGAACGTGCAGTCGATCAGCGCAACCTGCTCGCCAAAGCGTTCCACCAACACCTTGAACTCGCCATTGGCAAGGAACGGGCTTTCCAGCACCAGAATCTCGGTCTGACTGGAGTTCTCGTCCAGCACATTGCGCAGATTGCCGAAGCGGGTCTTCAGGCTCATCACCCGACCCTCGCGCAGCGAGTCGATCGGCGGGTTGGTGACCTGGCTGAAGTTCTGCCGGAAGAAATGGCTCAACGGCCGGTAAACCGCCGACAAGACAGCCGCCGGAGTATCATCCCCCATCGAGGCAATCATTTCCTTGCCGTCTTCCGCCATCGGCATCAGAACCTGTTCGAGCTCCTCCAGCGTATAGCCCGCCGCAATCTGACGGCGGCGCAGGTCGGGGCCGGTATAGATCGGCGCTTCCGGCACATCGCGCAGCATGATGTTCAGATCGACGATCTTCTCGATCCAGTCGCCATAGGGCTGCGCACTTGCCAGCTTATCCTTAAGTTCCACATCGCGGAACAGGCGGCCTTCCTGCATGTCGACGGCAATCATCTGCCCCGGCCCAAGCGCGCCCTTCTCCCGCACGGTTGCCTCATCCACGGGCACCATGCCCGCTTCCGAGCCTGCAATCAGCAGCCCGTCGCCTGTCACCACATAGCGCATCGGCCGCAGCCCGTTGCGGTCCAAGCCCCCACAAACCCAGCGGCCATCGGTCATCGCCAAAGCCGCCGGACCATCCCAAGGCTCGATGACCGAGTTGCAATAGGAATACATATCCGCCCAAGCCTTGGGCATGTTGGTGGTGGTCTTGGACCACGCCTCAGGCACCAGCATCGTCTTGGCCATCGGCGCATTCCGCCCCGACCTGACCAGCACTTCGAACACGGCATCCAAAGCGCCCGAGTCAGAGGTCCCCCCTGGAATGATTGGCTTGATATCCTCAGCCATCTCGCCAAAGGCGCCAGATGCCATGCGGATTTCGTGCGATTTCATCCAGTTGACGTTGCCCTTCAGCGTGTTGATCTCACCATTGTGGGCCAGCATGCGGAACGGCTGGGCCAGCCACCACTGCGGGAAAGTGTTGGTGGAATAGCGCTGGTGGTAGATAGCGAAGGCAGACTCGAACCGCTCATCCATCAGGTCCGGATAGAAGGTCGCCACCTGCTCGGCCAGCATCATCCCCTTGTAGATGATGCTGCGGCAGGACAGGCTGCACAGATACATCCCCTGAATGCCAGCCTGCGTCGCTGCTTTCTCGATCCGGCGGCGGATGATGTACAACTCGCGCTCGAACTGCTCGGCATCCGCACCGTTCTCACAACGGATCAGGATCTGCTCAATCTCGGGCCGGGTCGCCAAAGCCTTCTCGCCCAGCACCGAGATGTCCGACGGCACATGCCGCCAGCCATAAATGTAATGCCCCATCCGCAGGACTTCCGTCTCGACAATCGTCCGGCACCGCTCCTGCGCGCCGAAATCCGTGCGCGGCAGGAAGACCTGCCCCACGGCGATCAGCTTGTTCATGTCTGGCTCGTGGCCCGTCCGGCGCACCTGATCATAGAAGAACTTGACCGGGATCTGCACGTGAATGCCCGCGCCGTCCCCGGTCTTGCCATCGGCATCGACAGCCCCACGGTGCCAGACCGCCTTCAGCGCCATGATGCCGTTTTCCACGACCTTCCGGGAAGGCTTGCCGGAAATCGCCACAACCAGACCCACGCCGCAAGACGAATGCTCGTCCTCGGTCTTGTAAAGCCCGTTGGCATCCATCCAGGCGCGCTTTTCCTCTTCGGCCTTCACCCAGGCGTCGTTGTACAGGGTCATGGTGGGTGTCCTTTGTTTTAAAGCTACAAGGTCAGACGGCGAGTTCGGCGTCCTGGTTCAGAGAGTGGCGGAAGTGATCGACAAGATCGGCGCGGCCATCCAGCATGGCCGAGCCAAGCGCCGCCAGCACGCCCCGGTCTTTCAACCAGCGCGACACTTTGTGATCGCGGCCCTTGAAGATCAAGGGATCGATATTGGCCGCCTTCGGCAGATGGGCGGCATGGATATTGTCGTCGATGTCCTGATCGCCGTGGACCAGCGTGAACCGCGCCGCACTGGCCAGCATGCCCGGCACCAGATCACGGACAAGACCATCTTGAATGTAAGCGCGTGTCTCGTCCCATTGCGTCATGGCCAGCACCTGTGGCGTCAGCAAAACCTGCGGCACAAAGGCCGCGACATGGCGCACCGGCAGAAGGCTGGCGAACAGGATCGCCCCATACCCGCCCATCGAATTGCCGATCGCGCTGAGGTCGGTGATGCCCTGCGCCGCGCAAAAGTCCTGGACCACACGCACGACGCGCTCTTGCAGGCCGGGACGCGAATACCAGCTGCGGCGCTGGTCGGAGATGAACAGCACATGCCGCCCCTCTGCCGCCGCAACCCCCACGAACTCCAGCGGCTGGCGTCCGCCCAAGGCCACCACCATGCCGACAAAGGCCAGAACCGCCCTGTGGCCGGCGCCGGGCAACCAGCTGATCAACAAGTCGGCGTCCTCGTACAGCACGATCGGCTGGCGCAGACCGCCGGCCCGCCCATGCCGCGACTTCAGCCGCCGCACCGCCAGAAGCAGCCTGTGGCGCAGGTCAGAAATTGGCATGGGACTGCACCGGTGGCAGCAAGGGGCCCGCCTGCGACATCTGGTCATCGCATTCGAACAGCGGAATGGTGGATGCGAACCCGGGCTTGCCGGGCTTGATGAAAGCAACCGGGGCATTGTCGGACGGGGTCCAGGTTCCATCCTCGGCCTCCCATTCGGAATGACCGGAAAAGAACGTCCGCCATTCTTCCGAGATATATTCATGCCCCTTGGAATGGCGCAGGACGGTGCCCTTGTCGTCGGTCTGGGTATATTCGTATTCGGTCTGCTTCAGGGTCACGCCGTCAATCGTGGCGCTGGTCCCGGTCAGCTTGTCAAAACCGCGCACGGTGGTGTGTTCGCCACTGTCCTTGCTGAGGTTGAAGTCGAAAGTATCCAGACCCTTGGCCAGCAGTTCCGAAAACGAGGCCGGGTCTTTCGGGTTCGGGTCCATCACCTCTTTCGTGCCGGCAGCGGATTCATAGCTTTCCAGCCACTGCGCATCGCGGTCGATCTTGGACAGGAAGAACGGGCCATCGGCATCATAATCCGCGCGCCATTGCTCTCCGGGCTGGTCGGCTTCGCAGGTATAGAACTGCGACACGATGCAGCCGCGCGACTGAACCGTCAGATGCGCCGTGCATCCCTTGGGCGGGGTGAAGGTGCCAGCCATCGCAGGCGCTGCAAGGAACAGCAGGGGCAGGACAAGGCGCTTCATGCGGGAACTCCGTTCAGGCTATCCATTGGGGAAACAAGCTGGCTCAGACTGCCACCGCAGAAGCCCGGCTTTATCGCATCAAAACCGGGACTGCCGGGCAAAGACAGCGACATCGGCCGGTGCGGCGTGTCATCCGGCTTGAAGTAGGTTCCCGCCGTCTCCTCGCCCGCCAGATAGATGCCAAGGCTCGGCACCAGATAGGCTTTCGCGGTGGTGACCGTCGGCCCCATGGGCGGGGGCAGATCAACCGATACATCCGCCATGAATTCCACCGTGGGCACGCCGCCCAGCGCCGGAGTGGCCCCTGTGGCCACGATGCTGATCTGCTGCGCGGCTGGCTTCTCGACACCATCCATGATCAGCGCGCCCTTGGCACTGAAACTGCCGCGACCCTTGGCCATCACATCGGCCATCGTGGTTTCCTGCAGCGTCCCGGCATCGGTGTGGATCAGATAGGTGCCCGCCGCATCGCCCGTCACCACCATGCCGCCATTGGCGGTATCCACCTCGAAATGGCTTGGGCCATCGGCGTTGAACGCCTCTTCGCGGATCAGCGGTGTGGCCAGCAGCTTGGGCCCCGGGCAGGAATACAGCACGGACACTTCGCAATCGAGGTATTGCACCGTGGCGATATGGCTGCAGCCCGGATCGCGCTGCACCAGATCAGCCGCCATCACAGAGCCCGCCGCAAGGGTCAGGCCGCAGGACAAGGACAGCAGGGCAGATATTCGCATCGCCTTCTCCAGATTGAAGGGTCAAACAGACTGACCCATCGGTTGCACCCCAGTGCTTGTGTCTTCCGTTTTGTCTTCACACAAGGAAGACAGAAGGAAGACGCAAGCAAGACCGCCCTATTCTGCCGCAACCACCGCTGATTGAGCCAGATAGGCCAGGATCGCGTCGGCCGCTTCACGCCCATCGCGGATCGCCCAGACGACCAGCGAGGCACCGCGCACGATGTCGCCCGCCGCATAGACGCCCGGCAGATTGGTGGCATGGCTGCGGAAGTCGGCCTTGATCGTGCCCCAGCGCGTGACCGCCAGTTCCTTTACGCCCCAAAGGCCAGGCAGGTCTTCCGGCTCAAACCCCAAGGCCTGCACCACCAGATCGGCCGGTTCGATATAGTCAGCGTCTTCAATGACTTCCGGCATCTGACGGCCCGAGGAATCCGGTGCGCCCAGACGCATCTTCTGCACGATCACGCCCTCAACCACTGCACCGCCAGTGAACCCTTTCGGGGCGGAAAGCCACACGAAGTCAACGCCCTCTTCCTCGGCATTCTGCACTTCACGCTGGCTGCCCGGCATGTTCGCCTTATCCCGCCGATACAGGCACTTGACCGAGACTGCGCCTTGCCGGATCGCCGTGCGCACACAATCCATCGCCGTATCACCGCCGCCGATGACGACAACCCGCTTGCCTTCGGCATTCAACTCACCCGAGTCGAACTCGGCCACATCATCGCCGAAAGACTTGCGGTTGGACGCCGTCAGATAATCCAGCGCCTTCACCACACCCTGCGCCCCAACGCCGGGCGCCGCAATGTCGCGCGACTTGTACACGCCCGTCGCAATCAGCACCGCATCATGGCGGCCCCGGATCGCGTCAAACGACAAATCTTCTCCCACGCGGCAGTTCAGCACGAACTGCACGCCCGCCGCCTCCAACTGCTCAACCCGTTGCATCACAACGGGTTTCTCCAGCTTGAAGCCCGGAATCCCATAGGTCAGCAGCCCGCCCGCGCGGTCATAGCGGTCATAGACCGTGACCTGCACGCCAGCCCGCCGCAGCACATCCGCCGCAGCCAAGCCGCCCGGGCCCGCGCCAATGATCCCCACCGACTCGCCACGATCCACACCCGGCTTGATGGGTGCCACCCAGCCGTTCTCCCATGCCAGATCGGTCAGATACTTCTCCACAGCGCCAATCGTCACCGTGCCATGCCCCGATTGCTCGATCACACAGTTGCCCTCGCACAGCCGGTCCTGCGGACAAATGCGCCCGCAAATCTCGGGGAAGGTGTTGGTGGCTTGGCTGAGTTCATAAGCCTCCTGCAGCCGCCCCTCCGCCGTCAGCCGCAGCCAATCGGGGATGTTGTTGTGCAGCGGGCAATGCGTCTGGCAGTAGGGCACGCCACATTGGCTGCACCGGCTGGCCTGCTCGGCAGCCTTGCTGGCCGCGAACTGCCGATAAATCTCATGGAAATCTTCCGAGCGTAGGTTGGCCGGGCGCTTCTCGGGCGTCTCCTTGCCCAAGGACACGAATTTCAGCATGCGTTGCACGGCCATTTTGATAGCGCTCCCACTCTTCCCGCTCGGGTCCGGCTTCATACCTTGGGGCGAATGGGAATAAAAGTCAGCAATGCTGACCTATAATTGCATTTCTTGATAGATTTTCCGTCTCCGCCGGGAAAATGAGCAGATATTGGGTCAGTATACAATACCTATCGGCCGAAAAGCATCCGATCCGGCCCGATTCCTGGGCCGAATCGCGCCTCTAGGCGACTATCCCCGTCGCGGTCAACACCAGAAGCAGACCGCCGAACAGGATGCGGTAGATGGCGAAAGCGGTGAATCGGTGGCTGCGGATGTAGGTCAGCAGCCATTTCACCGCGACAAAGGCCGTGATGGTCGAGACGACAAAGGCTATCCCCAGCCCCGTCCAATCCTCGGACACGCCACCCTTCATCTGCTTCAGCAGTTCATAGCCGCTTGCGGCGTACATCGTTGGAATCCCGACCAGAAAGGCGAACTCCGTCGCCGCCGCCCGGTTGGACGTGCCCACCAGCATCGCCACAAAGATCGTCGCGGCTGACCGCGAGGTGCCCGGAAACACCCCCGCCACCACCTGCGCCAGCCCCACCGCAATCGCAACGCGCAGCGTGATGGCCGTGCGATCCTCCTGCTTGGCCGCAAGCGTTTCCGCCACGATCATCCAGATGCCGCCGATCACCAAAGCCCATGCAACCGGTTGAATTGTCGTGGGAAGTTCAACGCCCAGCTTCTTGACGACCAGCCCCAGAACGGCGGTGATCAGGAAAGCGATGATCAGCTTGATCAGATAATCGCGGTTCTCCGCATCGCCCCAACCCAGCAACAGATCCACGATCCGCCGCCAATAGATCAGCGTCACCGCCAGAATGGCGCCCGCCTGAATGACGATGTTGTACATCTCGGACCGCGCGCCAAGCCAATGTTCGGCCAGCAGCAGGTGACCAGTGGAGGAGATCGGCAGAAACTCGGTGATCCCCTCGATCACCCCCAGCAGGACATCGCTCAGATAACTCACGTCAGTCCCCTATCTGGCCCGGATAGGCCCAGGCTTCAGATCTTCTTGAGATACTTGGCCGAATCGCGGATCGCCGCGAACTGGCCGGAATTGCGGTAGCGCCACAGATATTCCGGGATCACCGCGCCAAAGTTGGTCGCCTCGATCCCCATGTCGGCCAGCGTCTTGGCACCCGGTGAGACAACATTGTCATGGCGCAACTGGCGCACCTGATCCAGCGTGATCAGGCTGTTGCGGAACAGCCCCAGCGTCAGCGCCGAGACAAACCCAAGCGCCCCACCCATCGCCGAACCGACCCAGAACGGCAGATTGATCACCAACCGGCGGCGCTGGATCACGGCCAGCATTTGCCCGATGATGCTTTTCAGCGTCTCGGCATCCGGGCCACCCAGTTCGTAGATGCCGGAATACTGCCCCAGCACACCCTTGATCGCAGCCGAGGCCACGTCTTGCACATAAACCGGCTGAAAGCGCGTGTTGCCGCCCACCAAGGGCAGGACCGGCCCCATACGGCTCATCCCGGCAAAGCGGTTGAAGAAGCCATCCTCCGAGCCGAAGATGACGGAAGGCCGCAGGATCAATGCGTTAGGGAAAGCCGCGAGAACCGCCGCCTCACCCTCGCCCTTGCTGCGCCCGTAGTTGGAGTCGGAATTCACATCCGCGCCAAGTGCTGACAGGTGCACCAGCGTGGCAATCCCGGCCTTCGCCGCAAGGCGCGCAATCCGCCCCGCACCCTCAGCCTGCACGGCGTTGAAGTTGTTGGCCCCGCTGGCATCGAAGGTGCCCACGCAGTTCACCGCTGCATCCGCCCCCGTCAGCGCCGCAGCCACCGAGGCATCGTCCCGGATGTTGCAGAACACCGGCTCCACTTGGCCCACCGCGCCGTAGCCGCGCACGAACAGTGCCTCGTTCGGGCGACGCACCGCGACTCGGACGCGCCAACCCTCTTTCGCCATCTTGCGGGCGATATAGCGACCGACAAACCCGGAACCGCCGAAGATCGTGACCAGTTTGCTCATAGGGCCCTCGTGACTGCTGCGCTGTCCCCGTGGCGGGGCTGCGGGACGACGTCTGACTTACGCGGCCTGAATACAGGCGACGGGTTCTTCCAGCAAGACCATTCACCGATGCGATTTTTTCGATTTCCCCCCGTTGACACCCCCGGCAGGCACAGCTAAACCGCCCTCCACGATACGCCCGGATGGCGGAATTGGTAGACGCGCTGGTTTCAGGTACCAGTGTTGCAAGACGTGGAGGTTCGAGTCCTCTTCCGGGCACCAATATCGCAGAAAAGCCGTGTAACCATAACAGGTTACGCGGCTTTTGCTTTTGGGCGACCCGCGCCGCTGGCGCCCCCACTCGCGTCTGAACGGGAAGGGCGCCGCCGGGACGGCCGGCCTATCGCCGCGAAAAGGGACACTCGCGCCTTACGGCTCAATCATGCGGTATCCTGCGCCGGGTTCGGTGCGCAGGATCGTTGGGTTGGCGGGGTCAGGCTCGATCTTGGCGCGCAGTTGCCCGATGAAGACCCGCAGATACTGCGTGTCGTCGTGATGGGCCGGCCCCCAGACGGCGGTCAGGATCTGGCGGTGGGTGACCACGCGGCCCTGATTGCGGGCCAGAACAGCCAGCAGGTCATATTCCTTGGGGGTCAACCGCACAGGCTCGCCGAGTCGCGTCACCAGTCTTTTATCGAGGTCGATGACAAGGTCCCCGATCTCGACCCGCAAGACCTCGCCGCGTCCCCGGGCGGCATGGCGGGCGGCCGTGCGCAGGCGGGCTTGCAATTCGCTGATGCCGAAGGGCTTTTCCAGATAGTCATCGGCGCCAAGGTCAAGGGCTGCAACCTTTTCGGCCTCACGGTCGCGGGCTGAAAGGACAATGATCGGCACCTGTGAAAAGGCGCGCATGTCAGCCAGAACGTCTTTGCCGTCGCGGTCGGGCAGGCCAAGGTCCAGCAACACGGCGTCAGGCGCGATGCTGGCGGCCAAGCGCAAAGCCTCGGCCCCGGTCAGGGCGGCGCGGGTCTTGTAGCCGGCACTTTCAAGCCCGATGCGCAGCATGGTCTGGATTTGCGGGTCATCGTCGACGATCAGGATCAGGGTCATGGGCAGGATAAGGGTCATCAGGCCTCCGCCGGTGGCAATTCGGCGGCGGGCAGGCGGACGACCATCCTTGTGCCGCGCCGCCGCACAGCCGGGCTTTCGGCGGTGATCGTGCCGCCCATGGCCTGCACCAGACCCCGGCAGATCGACAGGCCCAGACCGGTGCCGGGCTTGCGCCGATCCGTCCCGCCGCTGCGATAGAACTTCTCGAAGACCCGCTCCAGATCGGCGGGTTTGATCCCCGGCCCTTCGTCGGTGACGCTGATCACGACCTGATCCCCTTGATTGCGGGCATGGATGGCGACCTCGCCCTCGTCCGCGTATTTATGGGCATTGTCGGCCAGATTGAACATGACCTGCCCCAAAAGATCCTGATCACCCCGCACAAAACGCAGGTCGGGGGCCAAGCTGATCCGGGTCAAGCGCCCCGGATGGGTCTTGGCGCAACGCTCGACCGCGTCACGGATCGCATCGCCAACATCGACCCAGTCGCGCCGGACCTTGACCGCGCCCGAGTCGATGCGGCTCATTTCCATCAGGTTGCCGACGAAGCGGTTCAG